>JAQSWF010000234.1 GCA_029266775.1 Pseudonocardia sp. | reverse complement strand
CGGAAAGCTGCAGGCCCTGCAGCTTTTCCGCCCGAAATGTCGATCACGGCCCGGCCCCGCAGACCGGGACTACCGCTCCCGCTCGCCGCGAATGAACTCTTCGATGGCCTCGCGGGCGCGGTCGTCGCTGTACTGCTCCGGTGGGGATTTCATGAAGTAGCTCGACGCGGACAGGAGCGGCCCGCCGATGCCCCGATCCTTGGCGATCTTGGCGGCACGAACGGCGTCGATGATGATCCCCGCCGAGTTCGGCGAGTCCCACACCTCGAGCTTGTACTCCAGGTTCAGCGGGACGTCGCCGAACGCGCGGCCTTCCAGCCGGACGTAGGCCCACTTGCGGTCGTCCAGCCAGGCCACGTAGTCCGACGGCCCGATGTGCACGTTCGCGCCGCCGAGGTCGCGGTCGACCTGCGAGGTCACCGACTGGGTCTTGGACACCTTCTTCGACTCGAGGCGCTCGAGCTCCTTCATGTTCAGGAAGTCCATGTTGCCGCCCACGTTCAGCTGCATCGTGCGGTCCAGCTGCACGCCCCGGTCCTCGAACAGCCGCGCGAGCACCCGGTGCGTGATCGTGGCACCGACCTGGGACTTGATGTCGTCGCCGACGATCGGCACCCCGGCGGCCCGGAACTTCTCGGCCCACACGGGGTCCGACGCGATGAAGACCGGCAGAGCGTTGACGAACGCGACGCCCGCGTCGAGCGCTGCCTGGGCGTAGAAGCGGTCCGCCGCCTCGCTGCCGACCGGCAGGTAGGAGACGAGGACGTCCGCGCGCGTGTCCCGCAACACCTGCGCGACGTCCACCGGCTCGTCGTCGGACTCGGTGATCGTCTCGCGGTAGAACCGGCCCAGCCCGTCCAACGTGTGACCGCGCTGCACGGGAACGTCCAGCGGCGGCACGTCGGCGATCTTGATCGTGTTGTTCTCGCTGGCGTAGATCGCCTCGGCGAGGTCGCGACCGACCTTCTTGGCGTCGACGTCGAAGGCGGCGACGAACGTCACGTCACGGACGTGGTAGCCCCCGAAGTCGACGTGCATCAGCCCGGGCACCCGGGTCGCCGGGTCGGCGTCGCGGTAGTACTGCACGCCCTGCACCAGCGACGCGGCGCAGTTGCCCACGCCGACGACGGCGACCCGGACCTGCTGGGAACGCGCGGGCGGTTGGGTGGTCATGGTTCTCCCAATGTGGTCGAGTCAGAGATGGTCGAGTCAGCGTTCGTCGGTGTGGCGGCGGGCGGCTGATGGCGTGCCTGCTCCTGCTGGATGAGCTCGTTGAGCCAGCGCACCTCCCGCTCGGTGCTGTCGAGGCCGAGCTGGTGGAGCTCGCGGGTGTACCGGTCGATCTGCTCGCCGGCGCGGGCCAGTACTGCGCGGAGGCCCTCGCGCCGCTCCTCGACGGCCCGTCTGCGCCCCTCGAGGATCCGCATCCGGACCTCGGCCGGGGTGCGCGAGAAGAACGCCAGGTGCACGCCGAACCCGTCGTCGTCGCAGGACTGCGGGCCCGAGTCGGCGAGCAGCTCGGCGAAGCGCTCCTTGCCCTCGGCGGTGATGCGGTACACGCGCCGGGCCCGACGGGACCAGGCGCCGTCGCCCGACGGGGGGACGTCCTCGACGATCAGTCCGGCTCTGGTGAGCCGGCGCAGCGCGGGGTACAGCGAGCCGTAGGAGAACACGCGCAGCCCGCCGAGCCGAAGGCTCAGCTGCTTGCGCAGCTCGTAGCCGTGCACCGGGGCCTCGTAGAGCAGGCCGAGGATCGCCATGTCCAGCATGCGTCCTCCTCCCCTGATGCCCGTCGATGGTGTGTCTCACCATATCGGTCCGATACATCTTCGCGCGGATCAAGGGAGTAGAGCGCGAAAGATCGCGGCATGGTCGGGACGGTCGAGTGCGGGTGACGCGTACTGTGTCGCGGGTGCGCACCCAGCGACAGGTGGTCGACTACGCGCTGCAGCGCCGTGCGCTGCTCGCGGACGTCCACGCCGGTCGGGTCGCGGTCGCCGACGTCTGCGATGCCACCCCGTACCTGCTGCAGGCTGCGCGGTTTCACGGCGAGCCCACCGAGCAGAGCTGCCCGGTCTGCCGCAAGGAGCGCGTCACGCTCGTGTCCTGGATCTTCGGCGACGCGCTGCGGCACGCGGCGGGTTCGGCACGCCGACCGGACGAGCTCGAACGCCTCGCAGCGCTCCACCACGACTTCTCCGTGCATGTCGTGGAGGTCTGCCGCAGCTGCCGGTGGAACCATCTCGTGTCGTCCTACGTCCTGGGTACTGACGGCGACCCCGACCGCCGCCGGTCCCGCGAGCGGCGGCAGTCGGCCGCCGAGTGATTGAGCGAAGTGATCCCCCACCCTCGTCGACTCCCCGGAGTGTGTGGTGACTGATCAGCGCCAGAGCTCGTCCCGCCCGGGACGGCCGTCCGGTCGTCGCACCGGTCCCGGCGCCCCCGCCGCCGGCCGCGGTGCCGTCCGCGTGCCGCAGCCGCCGTCCCGGCCCGCGCCGCGTCCTCAGCCCGCGGGCGCTGTCCCGCTGCTCACCCACGACGCCGCGGGCGGGCACCCGACCCCGTCCCGCTCCGGACCAGCAGCGGAGGGCCGGGGTCGCGTTCCGTTCCGCTCCCCCGCTCCGGCCCCCGGCCGGCGGCCCCCTGCCGCTCGGCAGCCGGCCGGCCGGCCACGGCGGCGCAACTGGATCCGCCGCGTCTTCCTGGCCCTGCTCGCCCTGATCCTGATCCCGCCGGCCGCGGCCGTGCTCATCGGTTGGGCCGTGTTCGACGTGCCGTCCGCGAACGAGACCGCCGTGACGCAGGTGGCGACGTTCACCTACGCGGACGGCGCGCCGCTGGCGACGATCCGCCCGGACAACGTCAATCGGGTGATCGTCCCGCTCGATCAGGTGCCCGAGCACGTCCGGCAGGCGGTGCTCGCCGCCGAAGACCGCTCCTTCTACTCCAACCCCGGCTTCGACCTCACCGGCATCGCCCGCGCCCTGTGGAACCAGGCGACCGGAGGTGTCGGTGGCGGCTCGACCATCACCCAGCAGTACGTCAAGGTCTCCACGGGCCAGGACTCGGCGTCGATCCTGCGCAAGTACAAGGAGATCGTCCTCGCGGTCAAGATCTCCCAGCAGCAGTCGAAGGACCAGATCCTCGAGAACTACCTGAACGTCATCTACCTCGGGCGCGGCGCCTACGGCATCCAGGCCGCGAGCCAGGCGTACTTCGGCAAGGACGTCAAGGACCTCTCGGTCTCCGAGGGAGCCATGCTCGCCGGCATCATCCAGTCGCCGTCGCGATGGGACCCGGCGAAGAACCGCGAGAAGTCCCAGGAACGCTGGAACTTCGTCCTCGACGGCATGGCCGCGCAGGGCTGGCTTCCCGGTCTGGACCGCGGCCTCCAGCGCTTCCCGGACTTCCTCCCGGAGCCTCCCGCCCTGCCGGGCATACCGGCGGACTCGGCCGGCCACCTGTACACGCAGGCCAAGGCGGAGCTCGAGACCCGCGGGATCACGGCACAGGAGATCGACACCGAGGGCCTGATCGTCGAACTGACGGTCGACTCGAACCGGCAGAAGCAGGCCGTCGACGCCGTCAATCGAATCCTGGCGCGCCAGCCGGACAACCTGCGCGCCGCGCTGGTGTCGGTCGACCCGAAGACGGGCGCGATCCTCGCCTACTACGGCGGCGCGGACGGCGTGGGCACGGACTACGCCCAGGCGCTGCGCCAGCCGGGCTCGTCGTTCAAGCCGTTCGTGCTCTCCGCGGCGCTGCAGGACCCGCGCCAGCGCGTCGGGCTGGGCAGCACCTACGACGGCTCGTCCCCCCAGACGTTCCTGGGCATACCGGTCGCCAACTCCGAGGGGGTCAGCTGCGGGCAGTGCTCGGTGCAGACGGCGATGACGAATTCGATCAACACCGTGTTCTACAAGATGGCGATCGACGTCGGCCCGGCCCGGGTGGCCGACGCCGCGCACCAGGCGGGCATCCCGGCCGACGAGCTGCCCAACCCCACCGCCGGCATCGCGTTGGGCGACAAGGAGGTGCGGCCGGTCGACATGGCGTCGGCGTTCGCGACGTTCGCCGCGGACGGGGTGCGCCACGAGCCGTACCTGGTACGCAAGGTGACCACCGCGGACGGGCGAATCCTCTACGAGCACGGCGAGCCGGTCGGGCAGCCGGCGGTGGACCCCCAGGTGGCGCGCAACGTCACCGAGGCGATGAAGGACGTCGCGTCGACGGGCCGCATCGCGCCGGCCGGTGGGCGGCCGGTCGCCGCGAAGACGGGCACCGTCCAGCACCCCGAGCTGACCGGCCAGAACAAGGACGCCTGGACGGTCGGCTACACGCCGTCGGCCTCGACCGCGGTCTGGGTCGGCACCGACAAGAGCGACCCGATCCGCAACGCAGCGGGCCGTCCAGTCTTCGGCCGCATGCTGCCCGGCTCGATCTGGCAGACCTACATGAGCTCCGCACTGCGGGGGACGCCGACCGAGCAGTTCTCCCGGTTCGTCGCGCTGGGCACGCCCCCGATCAACGACGACCTCGACGACGAGTCGTCCGACGAGGAGTCCGAGGGCCGGTCGGACGAGGACGACGAAGACTCGGACCGCTCCCGCGACGGTGACTCGGACCGGGACTCGGACCGCAGCTCGAACTCGGACCGGGGCA
>JAQSWF010000318.1 GCA_029266775.1 Pseudonocardia sp. | reverse complement strand
GGCACGAACGCCACCGCGGGCATCCCTTCTCCGAAGGCGACAGGCCGCCACGTCGAGCGGCACCGTCACCGAGTCAAGATCACCCGCATATGAAACACGCCAGCCCGACCATGTCGATGCACTACATCGCTCAACGGGAGGAGCACGCCGAGCAGGCGTTCCTCGCCACCGCGAAGCTCAAGGCCGACGGCACCCGGGTGTCGTTCTCCCGCGAGGACCACGACAGCCTGCACCTGTTCGACCGGGCCGACCGGTTCCTACCCCACGGCTGGTGCCTGCTGCCGCCGCTGCAGACCTGCGACAAGGGCAACGCGTGCTTGACCTGCTCGGTGTTCGTCACCGACCAGACGCACCAGAGCGCTCTACAGCGGCAGCTGAACGACACCGAAGAGTTGATCGCGCGCAGCACCGCCGCGTTCCAGCAGCGTCACTGCCGTCCGATGCCCACAGACAACGTGTGGCTCGCCCAGCGCCGCGCCGAGCAGGCCGCCCTGACCCGGCTGCTGGCCACCATGGGCGACAACCCCGGCCGGGCGGTGCAGGGCGCCGGCTGCGGTGCTACACCAGCGGGTCCGGTCCCGCTCACCCTCGACCTCACCCGCAATCGAAGGACTCCGACATGACCGACGCCCGCGAGCGCCGGATCGCCACGCTGACCGCCGCCGCCAAAGTCAAGTCCCAGACGAAGACCGACGCAGCCGAGCAGGCGATCCGCCGCCTGGTCAAGCGCGGCGAGCCGATCACCTTCCAGGCGATCGGGCGCGAGGCCGGCGTCTCCCACGCCTTCCTCTACGGCCACCCCGACCTGCGCGGGCGCATTGACCGCCTCCGCGCACAGAACCGACCCAACCAGGCCGAGCCGGCGCCAGCGGCCACGGAGAGCACCCTCGTCTCGACCTTGACCAGCCAGGTCAACAATCTGAAGAAGCAGCACCGACGGCAGGTCCAGGCGCTACAGGCCGCCCTCGAACGAGCCCACGGCGAGAACCTCGACCTCCGACGCGAACTCGCCCGACGGGGCTGGCCCGGACAACCAGCAGCACCCGCGAACCACGCCGCATCGATCGCAACGACATGATCACCAGCGGAAACCCCACCGCTTCAAGATCAAACCGTTGATAACGCCCGGCACCGGCAAGACCCACTGTGAGACTCGGAGATGGTCGCTCAAGCCATGAGCGGCTCCGAGCCCCGGCGGTGCGAGCTTCCTTCGGGTTTGTCGTCTCGGCGCGGTCGTTTCGGCCTCGGTCGTGCGACACGCAGTCCGGCGGATGCTGGCCTGCCGCGGTCACGCCGTGATCGCTGTCAGGGTCCGGTGCCGGTGACCACGACTGACCCGAAAGATTCACTGGCCGAGAACTCGTCGTGCCTTCGCGTTGGATTTGTCGTCGCTGGTCGCCGGCACCGGCCTGGCCCACCGAACCGCTGGCCTGATCAGAAGCCTGGCCGACCCGCGGGTCGTGCCTCATCACAGTCCTGCCGCGCGGTGACCGCACCCAGGCCGATGCCGACTCCTCGGCCCCTCGCACTGGAGGAACCGCATGTCCATGCTCGCAGGGCAGGTCGACGTCGTCATCGGCGTCGACACCCATCGCGACACCAACACCGCCGCGCTCGTCGACGCGACCACCAGCGGCGTGCTCGCCCACACCGCGTGCAGCACCGATGCGCTGGGCTACAAGCGTCTGCTCGCCTTCGCCGACAAACACGGCCACGGCCCGCGGGTCTGGGCGATCGAAGGCAGCGGCAGCTACGGCGCCGGACTGACCACGTTCCTGCTCGAACGCGGCGAATGGGTCGTCGAGATCGACCGGCCCGGCCGCCCGGCCCGGCGCAACGGCGCCAAGACCGACGAGCTCGACGCCGTCCGCGCCGCCCGGGAGGCCCTCTGCCGAGAGCACTTGGCCGCGCCGCGGGCCCGCGGCGACCGCGAAGCCATGCGGGTGCTGCTGGCCGCGCGCCACGGCGCGGTGGTCGCCCGCACCAAGGCGATCGGACAACTCAAGGCGCTGATCGTCAACGCCCCCGAAGCCCTGCGCGAGCAACTGCGCCGGGGCAGCACCGACCAGCAGCTCGACCGCTGCGCGCGGCTGCGCACCCTGCCCAGCCACAGCGTCGAGCACCGCGCCACCGTCCGCGCGATCCGCGCGGTCGCCCGCCGCGCCCTGCTGCTCGAGGCCGAGGCCGCCGAACACGAATCCGAACTCGAAGAACTCGTCACCGCCGCCTGTCCCGGCCTGCTCGAGCTCCCCGGCGTCGGTGCAATCACCGCCGCCCAGTTCCTGGTGTCCTGGTCGCACAGCCGCCGGCTGCGCACCGAGGCCGCCTTCGCCGCCCTCGCCGGCGTCGCCCCCATCCCGGCCAGCAGCGGCCAGACCGTCCGCCACCGGCTCAACCGCGGCGGCGACCGCCAACTCAACCGAGCCCTGCACACCGTCGCGCTGTCCCGACTGCAGCACCACGCCCCCACGAAGGCCTACGCCCTGCGACGCACCGCCGAAGGCAAGACTCCACGCGAGATCAAGCGCTGCCTCAAACGAGCCATCGCCCGCGAGATCTACCGACTCCTCG
>JAQSWF010000026.1 GCA_029266775.1 Pseudonocardia sp. | reverse complement strand
TGCCGGCGCTGTTCATGGCGCCGCTGGGCGGGGTTCTCGCCGACAAGTTCGACCGGCGCACGGTGATGGTCACCTGCGACGTCCTGCGGGCCTCACTGTTCCTGTCGATCCCGCTGGTCGGCTCGCTGTGGTGGCTGTTCGCCGCCACGTTCCTCATCGAGCTCTGCGCGCTGTGCTGGATCCCGGCCAAGGACTCCTCGGTCCCGAACCTGCTCAAGCGCAAGGACCAGATCGAGACCGCCAACCAGCTGTCGCTGGTGATGACCTACGGCGTCGCCGTGATCAGCGCCGCCGGAGCGTTCGCGCTGATCTCGAAGGCCGGCAACCTCGGCATCTGGCGCCCGACGCCGACCGAGACCGTCTACTTCGCCCTGTGTGTCAACGGCTTCGCTGCCCTGCTCACCGCCTTCACCGTCGCCTTCCGCATCCCCGAGATCTCGGGACGCAGCGCCGAGCGTCGGCAGGCCGCGCCCGGGCTGCTGGCGATGCTGCGCGACGGGGCCCAGTTCGTGACGACGACGCCGCTGGTGCGGGGGCTGGTGCTCGGGATCATCGGCGCGTTCGCCGCCGGTGGGGCGGTCATCGCGAGCGCCCGCCTCTACGCCGCGAGCCTCGGCGGCGGCGACGCCGCGTACTCGACGCTGTTCATCGCGATGTTCGCCGGCATCGCGCTCGGCATGGCGTTCGTGCCGCGCGTCGCCCGCCGGATGCCCCACCACCGCCTGTTCGGCGTGGCGATCGTGGGTGCGGGGACCTCGCTGCTGCTCGTCGCCGTCGCCTGGCACCTCTACCTCGCGCTGCTCAGCGTGATGTTGGTGGGGCTGTTCGCCGGGACCGCGCTGCTGACCGGCCTGACGATCATCGGCGCGCAGGTCGAGGACGCGGTGCGCGGGCGGGTCGTCGCGTTCGTGCAGTCGATCGTGCGGGTCGACCTGCTGGCGTCGATGTCGGTGGTGCCGCTGCTCGTCGGCCTCGTGCAGTCGCGGACGCTCACGCTGTTCGGCCAGCCGGCTCAGGTCGACGGCACGCGGTTCGTGCTGGCCGGGGCCGGGGTGGTCGCGGCGGCCGTCGGCGTCCTCGCCTACCGCCAGATGGACGACCGGCGCGACCGCACGATCCTCGCCGACGTCAAGCGCGCGCTGCGCCGCCGGCGCCACGGCGAGCCGGGCCTGCTCGTCGCCGTCGAGGGCGCCTCGCGCACCGACACCGCCGAGCAGAGCGACCGCCTCGTGCGCTGGCTCGCCGACCAGGGCGCCGATGTCGTCCTCGCCGGGCGCAGCGCCTCGCGCGCCGCGCGCGTGTCCGCGGCCGTCGGCGCCAGCGCGGTGGCCGGCCAGCGGGCGCAGGCGCTCGTCGCCGCCGCCGTGCGCGCCGACGTGCTCACCCACGAGGTGCTGCCCGCCCTGCGCGCCGGCCGGGTCGTCGTCATCGAGAGCCTCGACTCGCCGCTGGCCCGGGTCGGCGACGAGCTCGACGCCGCCGACCTGCAGCGCCTCGGGGCCTGGGCCACGGGCTCGGTGCGCCCGGACGTCACCGTGCTGCTCGACCGCGACCCCCGCGTCCACGACGCCGCCCCGGTCACCGGCGGGATCGTCGACACCTGGCAGGTGCAGCGGACCCTGACCGAGATGGCGGCGGCGGACCCCGGCCGCTACGTCCGCGTGGAGGCCGACGGCGACCCCGCCGACGTGGCCGCCCGCGTGCAGGAGCTGCTCGCGCCGCTCGTGGCACGGGGGATCCCGCGCGCCGAGGAGGCGCGCAGCGGCTCGTCCTGACGTCGGACGGGTGGGGCATCATCGGGTGGGTGAGCGTCTGGTCGCAGGTCGTCGGGCAGCCCGCGGCCGTCGAGGAGCTGCAGGCCGCCGCCGCGCACGCGGCACGGGTGCGGTTCTCGAGCGACCCGGACGACTTGACGTCCGCGGTCGCCGGCGCCATGACGCACTCGTGGCTGTTCACCGGCCCGCCCGGCTCGGGGCGTTCGGTGGCCGCCCGGGCGTTCGCGGCGGCGCTGGAGTGCCCGGACCAGGGCTGCGGCGCCTGCGCGGCGTGCCGCACGGTCATGGCCGGCACCCACGCCGACGTGCGCGAGATCGTCCCCGAAGGCCTGTCGATCAGCGTCAAGGAGGTGCGCTCGACCATCGAGGTCGCCGCGCGCCGGCCCACCACCGCGCGCTGGCAGATCGTCATCGTCGAGGACGCCGACCGGCTCACCGAGCAGGCGTCGAACGCGCTGCTCAAGTCGGTCGAGGAGCCCGCGGAGCGCACGGTGTTCCTGCTCTGCTGCCCGTCGGAGCACCCCGACGACATCTCGGTGACCATCCGCTCCCGCTGCCGCGCCGTCCGCCTGCGCACGCCCGCGCCTGAGGCCATCGCCGCGGTGCTCGTCGAGCGCGACGGGGTCTCCGAGGCCGACGCGACGTGGGCGGCGTCGGTGTGCGGCGGGCACATCGGGCGGGCGCGGCGCCTGGCCCGCGTGCCCGAGGCCCGCGAGGAGCGCGACGCCGTGCTCGCCCTGCCGCGGGCGCTGCGCTCGGCCGCCGACGCCTTCGCCGCGTCCGACGCCATGGTCGGCGCCGCCGAGACCGAGGCCGCCGCCCTGGCCGCCCATCGCGACGAGACCGAGCGCGAGGAGCTCGCCGTCTCCATGGGCGCGGGCGGCACCGGCAAGGGCACGGCGCAGGCGCAGCGCTCGGCCCGCGCGGCGGAGATGGACCTCGAGAAGCGCCAGCGCTCCCGCCTGACCCGCACCAAGCGCGACTCGCTGGACCGCGCGCTCGTCGAGCTCGCCGGCTACTACCGCGACGTCCTCGTCCGCGGCGTCGGCGCGTCGGTCACCTCGACCCACCCCGACCGCGCCACCGAGATCACCGCGGCGGCCCGCGACAGCACGCCCGAGTCCTCGCTGCGCCGCCTCGAGGCCGTCCTGGCGTGCCGCGACGCCCTCGGCGCGAACGTGAAGCCGGAGATCGCGATCGACGCGCTCGTCACGGCGCTGCGCTCGGGCTGAGGACTCCACGGAGGCGACCTGGGGTCGAGACCGCGTCGAGTCCGACGGGTGCCGGTCTGCCGCAGTGCGTCGGTCTCGATGCGATCTCGCCGCTAGGTGTGCTCCGCCGACGCTCCCGGAGTGGCGCGAGCACGACTCGCGCCGACGGCGTGCTCCGCGGAGCCGAGCCCCGGAGGCGGCGGGGCCGGTGAAGTGCCCGCGGCGTCCCTGCCCGCGAACCCGCCCCGCGGTCTGCGCGCCGGCGCCCGCGGCGGACCCGCTCACCGACGAGGGCTGGCTGGGCCTGCTGGCGCAGCAGCCGGGCGACGTCGCGCTCGTGGTCGACGACGGGGGGGCGCCGGACTCGGTGGTCTCGCACGCGCCGCAGCGGCCGATGCCGCTGGCGTCCCGCGGGCAAGATCGTGCACGTCGCGGCCTACGGGCGGGCCGTCGCGGAGGGGCGGCTGAACCCCGACGAGGTGCGGGTCGGCGACTGGGAACGGTGGTACCTGCGGGCCGACGGCGGGGCGCACCTCGCCTCGCTCGACCTGCTCGGCCTCCCGCGCACCGAGCTCGGCGTCGCCGCCGAGCCGGAGCGCACGGTGCCCCTGTCATCGCTGGTGGCGGCGATGATCCAGCAGAGCGACAACGCCGCCACCGACTACCTCCGCGACCGGCTCGGCGACCAGGCCCTGGTCGACGCCGCAGCCGCCGGCGGGTGGCGTGATCTCGACCTGCCGTCGGAGCTCGGCGCGCCGCTGGCCCTCGTCCGCCCGCAGGAGGCGCCGCCGCTCACCGCGCCGCGCCCCGAGCGGGGTCCGGTCGAGCTCGCCCTGGCCCGGCGATACGCCGCCGATCCCGCGTTCCGCACCGACTCACAGATTCGCCTCGGCGAGCTCGCCGCCGACACGGAGGCCTACCTGCTGCAGAGCGAGCAGTGGGCGAGTGCGACGTCGGCGGGGACCGCGGCGCAGGTGGCGGGCCTCTGGCGTGCCGTGATCGGTGGAACGTTCGGCGCCGGCGCCGACGTCGCCCGCGCGGCGCTCGAGTACGGCGGACCGCGTCCGGACGGTCAGGTCCGCGCGTTCAAGGGTGGGTCCTTCCCCGGGATCGGGACGATGGCGCTCAGCATCCGCCGGCCGGCCGGACGGCTCGGTCGGGATCGGGGTGCTGCTGGGCACCGGCTTCGCCCCCACCGCGGACCTCACCGCCGTCGGCCTGGCCCAGACGCGCCTGCTCGCCGCGTCCCTCGAGGACCCCGCGGACCGCGCCCGGGTCCTCTGCTCCGCCTGAGACGATCCTCCGGTGCCCGACGACCCCGACGCGGAAGCCCGCCTCGCGGCGCTCGAGGAGCGGGTGGCCGCGCTCGAGGCCGCGCTCGGCGGGCAGGGCGAGCCGGAGGTGTCGTCGGGCCAGGCCGGCGAGGTCTCCTACCGCGGGCAGGTGAGCCTGGCCGACGGCGCGGGTCCGGTGTCGTGGTGGATCGGCTACGACGCGGCCGCCTCGCTGGCGCTGCCCGCCGGCCCGGTCACCGAGGTCCTCGCCGCGCTCGGGCACCCCGTGCGTCTGGCCCTCGTGCGTCGCCTCCTGGTCGGGCCGGCGGGGACGAGCGAGCTGGTCGAGGCGGCCGAGCTCTCGTCGGCCGGCCAGCTCTACCACCACCTGCGCACGCTCACCGCCGCACGCCTCGTCGAGCAGGACGGCCGGCGCCACCGGGTGCCGTCCACCGCGGTGGTCCCGATCCTCGTCGCGGTCGTCGCGGCCGCCGACTCCGGTGGCGCCCTTCGCTGACCGCTGGCACACGACGTCAGCTGTTCGCCCGCCGCCGGGCGCGGTAGGCGGCGACGTTGGCGCGGTTGCCGCACAGGTCGGGCATGCAGTAGCGACGGCGTCCCGGACGGGTGGTGTCGATGAAGACGCCGGAGCACGTGTCCGACGCGCAGTCGCGGAACCGCTCGGGGCCCAGCGCCCGCAGTGCCCCGAGCACGCCGAGACCGCTGAGCAGGGCCAGCCGGTCGGCGAGGTCGGCGTCGGGGCGCGGCCGCGCGCACCACTGCTGCCGGCCCTGGGCGTCGGGCGCGAGCCCCACGGTGCCCAGGCCTCGCGCCACGAGCGCGGAGGCCCGGTGCTCGATCACCTCGGCGTCCCGCGCGTCGAGGACCTCCCGGAGGCGGGCGCGGAGGTCGTGGACCGCCTCGAGGTCCCGCGTCGCCGGCTCCGCGTCGATCCCGTGCTCGGCGAGGAACGCGGTCAGCGCGGCCGTGTCCGGGAGCTGGTCCTCGCCGTGCCAGACGCCGGGTGCGGTGTTGACGAGCTCGGTCGCGAGCCCGGCCAGGCATACGTAATCGTCAAAGAAGGCTTGCATCCCTTACGCGACCTCTCCTAGGGTAAGGCTCTCAACCGAACTTTACCCCTGAGGAGGACCCGTGCCGACCGAGACCGCGACCTGGGCGCTGCGCGACCGCGTGGACCTGCCCACCGGGACGATCGCCGTCGACGTGCTGGGCGCCGACCGCCCCGGCACGCCCGTCGTCCTCACCCACGGCACGCCGTCGTGGTCCTACCTGTGGCGACGGGTGGCGCCGGCCCTCGCGGGGGACCGGCCCGTCTACCTCTGGGACCTGCCGACCTACGGCGACTCGACCGGTGCGATGCCCTCGGTCGCCGGGCACGCCGCGACCCTCGCCGCGCTCGTCGAGCACTGGGGCCTGACGGCACCGGTGCTCGTCGGGCACGACATCGGGGCCGGCACCGTCCTGAGCGCCCACCTCGTGCACGGCACGCCGGCGAGCGCGCTCGTCCTCGCCGACGCCGCGGTACTGCCGCCCTGGATCACGGGCGGCACCCGGCACGTCCAGCAGCACCTGGACACCTACCGCGGGATGCCGACCCACCTGTTCGAGGCGATGATCGCCGGACACCTCCGCACCGCGGTCGTGCGACCGCTCAGCGAGGAGGCCGAGCGCGCCTACCTCGAGCGCTTCGCCGGGACGGACGGCCGGCAGCGGTACCTCGACCAGGTCGCCGGGTTCGACGAGGACGACACCCGCGAGGTCGTCGAGCGGCTCGGCGACATCGCCGTCCCGACGGACATCGTGTGGGGTGCCGAGGACACGTGGCTCCCGCTGCAGGCGGCGACGACCCTCCGCGACGCGATCCCCGGCGCCCGCCGGCACACGATCCCCGACGCCGGGCACTTCCTCACCGAGGACGCCCCCGAGGCGTTCATCGCCGTCCTGACCGGGGTGCTGTGGTGAGGAGGTACGGGGAGGTACGGATCACCATCGCCGGCAGGAAACCCGCGAACATCACAGGCGTCTATACAGATGTAACACCGAAGCGTCGTCGCACCGCGGCGACCGACCTGGAGCACTGCCCGATGAGCTCTCCCACGCGCCCCGCCCCCTCCGACGTCACCATCCCCGCGCCCCGACAGAGCTCCGACGAGGCCCCTGTCCTCGTCGTCGCCGCCCGGCCCGACGCCCGCGGTCTGGCCGCGGCGGAGGTCCTGGCCGACCGTGTCGGCGGCGCCGCCGCCACCTCCCGCGACGCCGACCTGGAGACCAGGCTCCGCGGTGCCGCCAAGGTCATCGTGCTCGACCCGAGCCCGGTGCGTGCCCGGCTCACGCGCGACCGCGCCTTCACCGCCCCGGCGCACCCGGCGGCCCGTCGCGACCTGCTCAGCCGCCTCGCGCCGCACCAGGACCGGGTGCGCTGGATGACCAGCCCGGCCCAGGCGGCGGCCTAGAGTCGGCGGTTCGCCAGCACCGGCAGCGCGGCGCGCACGTCGGGGATCTGCTCGGGGTCGACGTCGACCACGAGCAGCCCCGGCTCCGCGCCGAGCTCGTCGATCGTCACCCCGAACGGCGACGCGGCCAGGCTGTGCCCGACACCGCGCGGCGCCTTTCCGGCGTCGATGCCGCGGCTCGCCGGGTCGGCCTGGTCGGCGGCGAGCACGAACGTCGTCGCGTCGACGGCCCGCGCGCGCACCAGCAGCTGCCACTGCTCGACCTTGCCCGGGCCCGCGCCCCAGCTCGCCGGCAGCAGCGTCACCGTCGCGCCCTGGTCGGCGAGGGCGCGGAAGAGCTCGGGGAAGCGGATGTCGTAGCAGGTCGCGAGCCCGAGCGTGGTCCCGTCGACGGTCACCGTCGTCGGCTTGGTGCCCGGCGCGACCGTGTCGGACTCGGCGAACCCGAACGCGTCGTAGAGGTGGATCTTGTCGTAGGCGGTGTCGACGCCGCGGCCCGTGACGAGCAGCGTGTTGGTGACGCGGCCGTCGTCGGTCGGGGTGAACATCCCGGCGACGACGAGCACGCCGTGCTGCTCGGCGATCTCGCGCACCCGCGTGGCCCAGGGCCCGTCCAGCGGCTCGGCGATCGGCTTCAGCGACACCCCGAACCGGCACATCGTCGCCTCGGGGAACACGACGACCGTCGCGCCCTGCTGCGCGGCGAGCGCGGTGTGGTCGGCGACGACCTCGAGGTTCTCCGCCGGGTCGTCGGTCGCGAGGATCTGGGCCAGGGCGACGCGCATGACACCGTGTATACCGGGCGTGTGGACGTGACGGCCTACCTGGCGCGGATCGGCGCCGACGACGGCGATCCGCTCGACGTGCTGGTCGAGCGTCACCTGCGCGCCGTGCCGTTCGAGAACCTCTCCATCCACCTCGGCGAGCCCATCGTCCTCGACCCCGCGTCGCTCTACGACAAGATCGTGACCAGGCGCCGGGGCGGGTTCTGCCACGAGCTCAACGGGGCGTTCGCGTGGTTGCTGCGCGAGCTCGGCCGCGAGGTGACGCTGCTCGGCGCGCGGGTCGCGGGCGACGGGGAGTTCACCGCCCCGCTCGCGCACGCGGCGCTGCGGGTGGTCGACGACGGCGTGCCGCACCTCGTGGACGTCGGTTTCGGCCGTTTCGGCGTCGGGCCGATCGACCTGACCGCGTCCTCGCCGCGGCTCGTCCCGGCCGAGGACGGGGACCTCGACGTCCTCGGCCCCGCCAGCGACCCCGGCTACCGGCTCGAGCTGCACCCGCGGCGCCGCGAGGACTTCGAGCCCACCTGCTTCTGGCAGTCCACGCACCCGGACTCGTGGTTCACCCGGGTCCCGATCTGCTCCCTGCCGATCGACGACGGCCGCGTGACGATGCAGGGCACGACGCTGCTGCGGACCGCGGGCGACGGCACGCGGACCGAGGAGGAGCTCGGCGAGCAGGAGGCGCTGGACGCCTACCGCGACCTGTTCGGCGTCCGCCTCGACCGGCTGCCGACGCCCCTGCACCCGGCGGGCTGACGTCCGCTGAGCGCGGCTCCCGCCACCGAGGTGAGCGCGCGGTATACCGGGACGCATGGCGGTGGCGACGGCGGCGACGTTCACCTGGCTCGGCATGGTGCTGGCGATCTCGTTCCTCGAGGCGCCGCTGAAGTTCCGGGCGCCGGGCGTGACGACGGTGATCGGCCTGGGCATCGGGCGCCTGGTCTTCCGGGCGCTCAACGTCGCCGAGGTGGTGCTGGCGCTGGTCGTGGTGGTCGCTCTGGTCCTCGCGGGCGTCACCACCGGGCCCGGCGTGGCGATCGGCGTGCTCGTGGTGGTCCTGCTCGCCCAGCTCGTCCTCGTGCGCCCGCGGCTCAACCGCCGCTCCGACCGCGTGCTGGCGGGCGAGACGCTGCCGCGCTCGCGCCTGCACCTCGCCTACATCGGGCTGGAGGTCGTGAAGGTCGCGGCGCTCGTCGTGCTCGGGGTGCTCCTGTTGGCGTGACCTCGACCCGGCCGACCGCGCAGCCGGGGCCCTGCCCTACACTGATCCTGCTGCCGCCTTAGCTCAGTCGGCCAGAGCAACGCACTCGTAATGCGTAGGTCGTCGGTTCGATTCCGACAGGCGGCTCCACCCTGACCAGCAGGTTTCCCCTCTAGGAAGCCTGCTCCCGGTCGGCGTCGTTGCAGTTGTCGTTGCAGTTCCGTTCACGAGCCGCCTCGACGCCGGCGGCGTAGGACCGGCGCATCAGCGACGCGAGCGTGGCCACCATGTGCGTCTCCCACGCCGCGACCCACGTCAGGCAGCGGCCCTCGTAGCCACTCAGCTCGACCTCGGCCAGCGCCTCGAGCAGGACGGCGGTCTTGCGATTCCGCAGCCGGTTGCGGTGGGTCTCGGCGTTCTCCCAGCGCTGATGGAACAGCGAGCGGTCCTCGCGGTCGTAGGGCGGCGTGAGCCGCAGCGGCGGCTCCTCGATCGGTCGCTCAGGCATCGTCGCCCCACAGCGCCGAGTCCATCCGCCGGGCCGCATCCCGGGCGACCTCGGAGCCGATGTGCGTTAGCCCTGCGTGGTCCGGACGTCGGAGTGGCCGAGGATTTCCTGCACCGCCCGGATGTGCACGCCCTGGGCGACCAGCAGCGTCCCGGCCGTGTGGCGCATGTCGTGGACCCGGACCTCGCGCACGCCGGCCGTCCGCAGGATCGTCTTCCACTCCTCCCAGTCGCGGCGCGAGTCGACGGGCCGGCCGATCTCGGTGGCGAACACGAGGTCCTGGTCGTGCCACAGCTCCCCGGCGCGCTCCCGCTCGAGGTCCTGGGCCGCCTTGTGCTCGCGCAGCGCGTCGACGAGGCGGGTCGGCAGGGTGACCGTGCGCCGGCTCTTGCCCTTGGGCCGACAGAAGACGAGCGCGCCGCCGTAGCGCTGTGGGCAGGCCGTGGCGTGGCGCCGGCAGTCCTTCGGACAGGTGGGCCGGTGCAGGCGCTCGCCGCACACGTGCGGGTCGTCGCAGCCGTGGCGCCAGCGGTTGCGCTGGAGCTGCCACCAGACCTTGACGTCGCCGGTGTCGAGGTCGACGTACTCCCAGCGCAGCCCGAGCGCCTCGCCCTGGCGCAGACCCGCGGACAGCGCCACCGACCAGCGGGTCCGTTGCGCAGCTCGGCCGTGGCCGCGAGGACCTGGCGTGCCTCGGCGAGGGTGAGCTGCTGCTGCTCGACCTCGGGCGACGACGGCGGGTCGACCAGTAGCGCGACGTTGCGGTTCACGTGTCCGCGCCGGTGCGCGATCTTGAGCGCGCGGGACAGGATGCGGTGGGTCTTGAGCACCATCGACGGCGCCCGGCCAGCGTCGAGCATCACCGCGTAGAGCCGGTCGAGGTGCTCGGGTGCGAGACGGTCGAGCCGGTGTCGCCCGAGGTTCGGGATGATCCAGTTTGTGGCCTGCGACCAGTACGCGTCCAGCGTCTTGGGCGTGACCCGCTGCGGCGCGATCGTGTCGAGGTAGGTGGTCATCCACGAGGCCACGGTGGGCGCGCGGCCGGCCTTCTTGGTCTCGCCGCGCTCCCGGTCCTGCTCGAGCTTGCGGACCCGCTTGGTCACTTCGGCCTCGGTGATGGCCTGCAGGTGCCGGCGGTCCAGCCGGCCGTCCGGCTTGTGGCCGACGGTCACGTACCCGTGCCAGTAGCCGTCCGCGCCCTCGAAGATCGAGGAGCGCTGGTTGGGCTTTCGGGTGCCCATCACGCCGCGCCCTCGGACAGCCGGGCCACGTAGTCGCGGACGGCCTGGTCGGGGACGCGGCGGCTGCTGCCGATCTTCACCGACGCCAGCTCGCCGGCGTTCATCAGCCCGAAGACCCGCGAGCGGCAGATGCCCAGCAGCTCGGCGACCTCTTCGACGCGCCACAGGTACTTGGTGGTGTTCACGGTGCTGTCCTCCGGGTCGGGCTGGCTGAGGTGGCCGAGGTGGTTGTGGGCGCGGTCGAGGTGGCGGGCAAATGCCTCCAGGACGTCGCGGGCGTCGTTCAGCCCGGCGCGGGCCTGGCGCAGCGCGTGGATCGGGTCGCTGCCGCGGTAGTCGACGGGGTCGGCGATGCGCAGCGGCCGAGCCACGTGCTCGAGGAGCTGCGGGAGCCGGTGCGCCAGGTCGGTCAAGGCCCCGACGACCGCGGAGGTGTCGGGTGCGGTGAGCGCGGCGCTCATCGCGGCGTGGTTGGCCGCGCGGACGGCGCCGGCCGCGGTGCCGACCTGCTCGGCGACGGTCGTGGTCATCGGGTCTCCTCGGGGACGTCGGCGGCGCGGTCGGTGGCGGCGCCGAGCTGGTGGGCGAACTCGCCGGCGCTGCTCGACACGGCAGGTCCGAGGGTGGGGAAGGCGGCGAAGAGCAGGAGGAGGGTCACGACGCCGGACACGAGCGCCGGCGCGGCCTTGTGGCTCTTGATGAGCAGGGCGGTGACGAGGCCGGCGATGACGACGATGGCGAGCAGGTTCACGACTCCGCCCGCCGTCCGAAGCGCTGGACGCGGTCGACGTACTCGCCGTACTCACCGAGCTACGGGACGCGGATGCGCGAGCAATCCCTGCCAAGTCCTGACAAGTACGCGACGCCGGGATCGGCGTTGGCGTGCTCCCCTTGGACGACCCGGTCGTCAACGCGTTCCAGGACGACCTCGCCCTCACCACGCTCAATAGCGCGACGCCCACAGCTCCGGCCCGTCCCTCGGTGGCACCGATGCTCGACCAGGAGCCCCTGACCGTGGTCAACGGGCTCGACGGAGTCACTCTTGCAGCTACACGTCCCGGATCCTGACCGTCCATCCACCGCACGCACCCGACTCTCGATCTTCGCCTGCATGGCCCGCTCGCCATACAGCTCGAAGCGCAGGAGCAACCCCGCGCCATCGATGGAGGCGCAGTTCGGACGGGGTCCGCGCCTGGCCGCCTCCAGGGTCGTGGTGGCTCGGTCGATCACGGCCTAATCGGTGTTCGCGCCCCAGTCGCTGGTGGCGATGACGATCAGACCGGGCGAGGCGTTCTCGATGCCCTCAAAGCGCGGCGACGCGCGCACACCGAGCTGCGCCGAAAGCGCCCGGGCGGCGCCCTCCTCCTCCGTGCCGGGGCGGAAGTAGACGGTGCTCTCGGGGATCACGCCATAGGGGTAGTTGCCGACGTCGACGACGTTCCAGCCCCGCTGGCGCAGCTCGTTGGCCGCGCGGGCGGCGAGACCGGGGATCATCGAGTTGTTGAACACGCGGACCGTCACCGCGGAGGTGCCGGTCGCGCCGCCGTCGGGAACGCCGCCGGGGCCGCCGCCGGCCACGATCGGGGCACCCACCGCCGGCCCGACCCCTGGCGCTGGGCCGGGCACAGCCCCGAGGACATCACCGGGGACCGGCCCAGGCCCGGGCGGCAAGCCACCCTCGCCGCCAGCTGGGCTGCCGCCGGCCACCCCCGGCGCGGCGACCGCCGGTCCACCAGCGGGCGCTGCGCCGGGCAGCCCAGCCGAGGCACCCGGCGCAGCGCCGGGAGCGACAGGTGCGCCGTCGAGGGGACCTGGGAGGGGGCCGAGGCTGGGCGGCAAACCACCCGCGCCACCGCCACCGGGACCGCCGCCCGCCACGATGGGTGGTACGCCGGGCGCTCCCTCGGGCGGATCACCCGAGGCCCCGCCCGGGGCCGGGGAGACGGGCGTGCCGGGACCGCCGGGCCCGGGACCGGGCCCGGGCGGCAGGCCACCCGCGCCGCCGGGGTCGCCGGGGCCGCCGCCCGGCACGATCGGCGCGCCCACCGGCGGCTCGCCGGATGCCGGTGTGCCGGGCGCCCCGCCGGGCGCGTCCCCGGGTGTACCGCCAGGGGCGGCGGGCGCGCCGCCGAAGGCGCCGTCGGGGACGGGACCGGGCCCGAGTGGCGGGCCACTCGGGGCGTCGGCACCGGGGGGGATCGCCCCGGGCGAGGGGCCGGGACTCGGGCCGGTCGAGGAGGTCAAGCCGGGCAACGCCCCCGGGGGCGAGCTAGACGGTGCTGCGTTGCGGCTCGGCGGGCTCTCGCCGCCGAGGGCGAGCAGGCCAACCACGGCGGCCACGCCGGCAACGGCGAGCAGAACGATGCCCGCGATCCGCCTGCGCGAGACATCGTCACTCGCCGGCTCTGTCATCTCCTGCTCCCTCAGCGATGGGGCTACCGGGCCCCGCGATCACCCGATGGGTGCGCGGCGGGTGCGCGGCGGGTGCGCGGCAGCCGGGGCATGAGAGCATCACTGAGGCCCCACACCGAGGCGACGCGCCGCCGTGACGCGCTGGCGGCTCTGGCGCGGACGACGCAACCGCTTCGGGGAGTCCCCGGGGCGCCTTACCCTGCGCCCCCCGCAGGCGCAGCGGAGACACACCCAACCAGCTGCCAGGCGATGGGCAGGGAGTCAACGAGTTCCGGCGCGCGCGTCCCGAGTTTCCCCTCGTCCAGACCCTGGCGCCACCGGGCCGGAGCCAGCGACCCGTTGCTTTCCGGTCGAGGCCGGCAGCCCGACCGAAGTCCTCCGCACGCACCCCGCGTGCGTGCTCGCCCTGCTTGGGGCGCGACTCGGGCAGGAGAGTCCTGCAAGTCATGGACGGACTGGTTCTGGCGGACGGCCGAATCTGCTCGGTCGAGGCTCAGGGCTGTAGTTCCGCGTGGCCGCGGGCGACGGTCACCGACTCGGCTCCCCCTCCCGACCGGTGGGTGGCTCAGCGGGGAGCCAGCCTGGCTGCCTCCCACCGTTCGTGAGGTGCGCATGGCGGTACGCCTCGACGTGGAACTGCCTGGGCTGCGCGTGCAGTTCTCCGGGGAGGAGTTCTTCGCATTGAGCCCCGCGGCGTTGGCCCGGCTCTGCCCCGTCCACGACGTGGACGACGACGTGACCGATGTTGACGACTGACAGTGACGGGGCGAACGGCGCCCGCCACGGGACCTCAGCCTGAAAGGGGTGCGTGCGTGTTGATCCCTCTGACCCGTCGAGACGATCGACTGCATGCGGACGCCCAAGACGCAGGGTCTGCGGCCGAGGTGGGGGATGCCGGTGCAGAGTCAGCCGCATCGTCCGAGGCGCGCCGCTGACCAGGCTGTCGACCAGGCGTCGCCGGCGCCGGCGCCGGCGACCAGTACCGCGAACCCGGACCCACCACGGCGTGCGCCCGAGGGCCGCACGACCCCGACGTCGTCGATCCGGCCGTTGGCACTCAGGCAACTACTGCCGGCCAGGGAGGCCCGCACTGCCTGCTGGAGCGGGACGGGCGCGGTCGGGGGGCCTGTGCCGGACAATCACACCGCAGTGGACGCGACCCCCTCACGCCGCCATCAGCGCAGTGTCGACGACCATGGCCGCCACCCTTCCACGGCTGGGGGCAGGCGGGTCCGCGCACGATCCGGAGCAGTGCCGTCACCGCGGCATCGAGGCCATCGTGCTGCAGCCCGGCGACGACCTCGTCGACCTCGCCGAGCGCGCGGTGGACCGCGGTGCGGCGGCGAGGGCAGCGCGCTGAGGGTGGTGTCGACCTTCGCGTCGCGGTACTCCGGGGAGGCGGCGGCACGCTCGACCGCGCTGTCCCGGCGCACACGAAGGTCGGCGCGGCTCGGCCCGCCGAGGACGACTCCGCCCCTCAGCGGACGGGGATCCTCCAGTTCCAGCCTCTGACGACGTTGCGTATAAGTCGAAGGTTGCAATGAGAGGCGTGTGCAGCTGATGAGCGCGCCCAGCCACTCTTTTGCCGTAGTGCAGTAGCACCGCGTGATCGCGACACTAGAAGGCTCGAGTGGAGATGACCGGCCAGAGGGAAGGTGCGTGGTTGCCGGCGGCTACGGCATGGCGGCCCCCCTTGTGAGCCCTTCATTCCCCGTGTCGGCGACACCGTCTGTGTGCCGGGTTGGACCGATTGGAGGGATCCCTGTGGAGCACGAGACGTTCCAGCCACCCAACGAGGGCACGTGGGAGCTGGACACCACCCACACCAGCCGACCGATCACCTGGTTCACGCGGTCCGCGCTGGTCTCCGGCTTCCCGCGCGGGTTCGCGGAGGGGCTGGCGCGCTACGGGCTGCTCCTCGGTCGCTACGACGTCGCGGTGATCGGCGGATTCTTATACGCCCAGCGCCTCCCGTTCGGCTTCGGTGGGACAGCGACTCCCGAGCAGATGCAGGCGCGGATCGCCACCTCGGCCCGCGCCTTCACCGAGCAGTTCTGGCGGGAGGACCTCGCCCGCTGGGACGAGGTGGTCAAGCCAAGGGCGGTCGCTGCCCACCTGGCTGTGCAGGCGGTCGACCCGACGGAGCTGCCGGATGACGAGCTGGCTGCGCACGTAGAACGGTGCCGGGACCACCTCGAGGCGATGTTCGAGCTGCACCACCGCTACAGCGCGCCATCGCTCATGGCGACAGGAGACTTCCTTGCCGGTGCCCTCGAGTGGACCGGTGCGACTGCCGGGGAGCTGATGGGGTTGCTGCGTGGTACCTCGGCCATCTCCACTGGGTTCGCCACCGCGGAGCTCGACGCCCTGGCGGACGCCGTCACCGCGTCCGAGAGCGCGCGAGCGATCCTCCTGTCGCGCGACGACCCTGCGGCGTTGCTGTATTCCCTCACGACCGACCCCGGCGCCGGCCCGGCCGCGCAGGCATACCTCGACGCGGTCCGGTACCGGTCGATCGGCTACGACGTCGGGGAACCTTCGGCGGGCGAGCTGCCCGCGATGGAACTCGGGGCGATCCGGGCGGCCGTCGCACACCGCAAGACCGGTCCCGGCGACGACGGGGACGCCTCGCTGACCGCGATCCGCTCGCGAGTGCCCGCCGAGCACCTCGCCGAGTTCGACGATCGTCTGCACGAGGCGCGGCTAGCGAACCGGCTCCGTGACGAGCGCGCCACGTACTCCGACGGGTGGGCCGTGGGCCTTGCACGCCGTGCCCTGCTCGAGGCCGGACGCCGGCTAGCCGCTCGCGGCGCGCTCGCCGATCCGGAACACGCCGTCGACGCAGACGCGGCGGAACTCGCCGCGCTGCTGCGGGGCGCACCGGGTCCGGGGGCGGACGAGGTGGCCGCCCGGTTCCGGCGTCGCACGACGCGGACCGTCGATGATGCGCCACCGCTGATTGGGCCGCCGCCGTCACCGCCCCCGCTACAGGAGGAGCTCCCGGAGCTGGCCCGACGCGCCTCGCTCGCCGTGGACGCCGCGATGGCCAACCTGTTCGCAGTCCCTGACATCCCGAACTCCGCGACAACCGTCCGTGGGCTCGCGGTCAACACCGGCGTCTACGAGGGACCGGCCCGCCTCGTCGTCGACGGCACCGACTTCGAACACGTGCGGCAAGGAGACGTGCTCGTCACGCGCATGACCTCGCCCTACTTCACCGTTGTCCTGCCGCTGCTCGGAGCGATCGTCACCGACCGGGGCGGCCAACTCAGCCATGCCGCGATCGTCGCGCGCGAGTACGGGATCCCCGGCGTTGTCGGGACCCGCGAGGCAACCCGGCTCATCCCGGACGGTGCCCGTGTGCGGGTGGATGGAACGACTGGCGAGGTGCGGCTACTGAACTGAGGTGCCATGAGCCCGCTGACCCCGCTTGTCGAGGCCACCGACACCTCTGCGTTTGGTGGCAAGGCGGCCTCGCTCGGGATCGCCGCCCGCGCCGGGCTGCCCGTGCCGGCCGGATTCGCGTTGGCCGTGGACGCCGTCGAGGCGGTGATTCGCGCGGACCCCGACGTCCTCTCGACGCTGCACGCAGCCTGTGCCGGTGTCTACCCGCGGGCCGTGCGGTCCAGCGCGGTCGGGGAGGACTCCGGTGCGGCCAGCTTCGCCGGTGCCCACCGCACCGTTCTCGGCGTCTGCCGTCCCGAGGCCGTCGTCGCGGCCGTCCGAGATGTGCACGCCTCCGGTGCCGCGGCCGGCGCCCGCGCTTATCGCAGCCGGCTCGGCCTCGGCCCGTGCCGGATGGGCGTGGTGATCCAGGACCTCGTGCCGGCGGAGGTGGCCGGGGTGCTGTTCACCCGCGACCCGGTGACCGGCGCCGCGGAGCGGGTGGTCGAGGCGAGCTGGGGCCTGGGCGAGGCTGTGGTCGCCGGTCTGGTCGTCCCGGATCGCTACCGGCTCGACACCTGCGGCCAAGTGATCGAGCGCTCGTCCGGGGAGAAGGATCTCGCGCTTCGCGCCCGTCCGGGCGGGACCGAGCAGGTCGCGATCGCCGGTCCGGCCGTGCACACCCCCTGCCTTAACGACGAGCAGCTGGCCGCGCTGCACGCCCTCGCCGAAGCCTGCGACATCGTCTACGAGTCCCGCGAGCACGACATCGAGTTCGCCGTGTTCGACGGCACGGTGTTCCTCCTCCAGCGACGACCGATCACCGGTGGCTGAGCCCGGAACGCGGCGCGCGCTCGGGGCGGCCCTGCTCGCCTCCTCACTGCTCCCGCTCAACTCCACCATGATCGCGGTGGCCTTGCCGGACATCGCCCGCGAGTTCGCCCGGCCACCGGGAACTGTGGCGCAGGCCGTCGTGGCGAGTTACCTCGTGGTCGCGCTCGTGCTGCAGAGCCCGGGCGGCAAGCTCGGCGACCGCCTTGGGCATTGGCGGATCCTCGCTATCGGTCAGGTGCTGACGGTCATCGGAGCCCTCATCGGGGTGCTGGCCGACGGGCTCGGCATGCTCGCCGTGGCGCGCGTGTTGATGGCCGCCGGTGGGGCCGCGATCGTGCCGGCAACCGTGGCCCTGCTGCGAATCGAGCTCCCACCGCAGCGCCGCGGCCGCGCCTACGGCCTCTTCGGCGCGGTCATGTCCCTGGCGGCCGGCGTCGGCCCAGTCGTCGGCGGCGAGCTCGTTCGCGGCTTCGGCTGGACCAGCATCTTCGCGGTCAACCTGCCGGTGATCGGCCTCTCGGCGCTGCTCGCGCGAGGGCGCAGACGACTGGCCGAGTCGCAGACTGGAGGTCGGCGGAGTGAGCGCGGGGGTCCTCCTCGGTGCTTGCGCTTGCCTGCTCGCGCTGTTCGTGTGGTGGGAGCGCCGGGCCGAGGACCCGATCGTGGCGTTCACGCTGTTCAGCTCGCTGCCGTTCACGGCCGGGTCACTACTCGTGGCTCTGCAGAACCTGGTGGTGTACACGCTGCTGTTTGAACTGCCGCAGGTGCTCAACGCGCTGCTCGCCGTCGACGCTGCCGTCATCGGCCGGCTCCTCGTTGCGATGACGGCCGCGACGATCCTCGCTTCCGTGGCTGCCGGACGGCTCACCGACCGGATCGGGCCGCGGCCGGTCGCGGTCGCCGGTGTCGTTTCCTGCCTCGTCGCCGTGGGTCTGCTGGCGGCGAACGACCTGTCGTCGCTGCGACCGCTTGTCCTACCGCTCGCGCTGGTCGGTCTCGGAGTCGGATTGGCGACCCCTGCGGCGCAGAGCGCGTCGCTGGCCGCCATCCCGCGTGAGCGCAGCGGCGCCGCCGCCGGCATCGGCTCGACCATGCGCTACCTCGGGGGGATCGTCGGGGTCGCGCTCCTCGGACGCTTGGTCGACCTCGCCGGCATCCGACCCGCAGTCCTCGGCGAGCACCGGACCGTCCTCGCCGTGTTCGCCGCGGCGCTGGTTGTAGGCCTTGCCTGCGCAGTGGCCTTGCCTGGACGGTCATTGGACGTGAGCAGGGCTTCGTTGTCGGGCGGGCCGTGACCGCCCGTTCCGTGGCGATGTCGCTGTTCCATGACGCCGACGGCGCTTTGAGGTTCCCCCGCTGATATGGAGGGCGTTCCTGTCAAGTAGGCAGGAACGAGTGGCCCCGCTGCGATGGCATCGTGGCTGGTCGGGACGCTGTGGGTCCGGCGGGGCCGGGTGGGTGGAGGCGTGTCGGCTCGACGCGCGGTCAGGCTGATATGCGCGGGTTGGTTACCGCATGACCGGATGTTCGTCGGGAGCGTCCGCGGATCTAGAGTCGAGCGTCGCCCGGCACGATTGATCACCAGTGCCAAGCTGCTCATAGCGGGATCGCGGGTCGCTCCACGCGCTGCCTGCATCCGCACCCGGCGCCCGCCGGGGTCTGTGAGGCGGCCGTGGGTCAGGCGGGCGCGGGGTGGTGCTCGTCGAGCTGCCGGTCGTCGAGCACCGCGAGGCTCCAGCACCACCCGGCGAGCTCGCGGGCGATGGCCACCGCCGACACCGTCGGGCGCTTGCTGCGCTGCTCGAGACGGCACCAGCGCTGGTGCAGGCGCCGGTTGCCGGCCTCGGCGCGGGCCCGCACCGCGGCGGGCTGGCCATCGGCGCGGCGAGCGCGTTGTCGGCTGGGCCGCAGCGGGCGGCGGTGCTGCCAGGCGGCTTCGACCAGCAGCCGGCGGGCGTGGCCGTTGCCGGTCTTGGTGATCGAGCCCTGGACCCGTCGGGCGCCGGAGGAGAACTCCGAGGGCACCAATCCCAGGTAGGAACCGATCGTCGAGCCGGTGAAGCGCTGCCAGTCTGCGACCTCGACGCAGAGCCCGACCGCGGTCAGCGTGGAGACCCCGCGCAGGCACCGCAGCCGTCCCACCGGCCCGGCCAGCGGCATCGTCTCGGCCATCTCTTCGATCGCGGCGTCGAGCCGGTCGCGGCGGGCATGCACGGTGAACACCGCATCGAGGGCTTCGTCGAAGGCCAGCGCCACCCCGCGCCGGTCGAACTGCTGGCGGCGCAACCAGTCGAGGTGCTCGCCGGTCCACGCACTGCGGTCCCACACGATGCCCTGGCGCAGCAGCAGCTTGGAGAGCCGATGCCGCGCCCGCATCAGGTCTCCCCGGGCGTCTTCGCGGGCCCGGACCAGGTCCCGGGCGGCTTCCTCGGCCTCACTGGGGACCCGCACCGCGGGCAGCTCCCCGATACGCAGCAGCCGCGCCAGGCGCTCGGCGTCCCGGCGATCGGTCTTGACCTTGTCCCCGGCCGGGCGCTCGAGCTTCGAGGGCGCCACCACCTCACAGCGCACCCCGGCCGCGGCCAACGCCCGGGCCAGGCCGAAGCCGGTCGGCCCGGCCTCATAGGTCACCGCCACCGGGCCCGGCAGCGCCAGCACCCAGGCCACGACCGCGTCGGTCTGCGGCGCCACCCGCTGGGTGCGGATCTCGCACGCCTCGTCGTCGATCGCGCACCCCACGACCGAACGAGCATGAACGTCCAAACCGACCCACGTACGCTCAGCCAACACCCGGCGCCTCCCGTAACTGCGGCACCGTCACCGAGTGCGACGGTGACCCGCGCCAACTTACGAGCGAGGCGCCGGGCCTCCATACGGTCTAGCTCGCGCGTTGGTGCAGGCGACCCCGGCGTCAGCGGCGCCCCCAGCTGCTGTTCTGGCCGGTCCTTGGGCGGGAGCTTGAGGTAAGGCATCGCTGTCGCTCGATCAGCTGGGCGCCTATGCCGTGAGGAGGCCCGTTGACAGTGCCGCGCTCCGCGGCGTCAGCGGGGGGCGGTCGTCGAGGGGTGGATCGTGACGGGCCGGGCGGCGATCCGGGCCAGGGCCTCGACGAGCTGGATGCCGGCGTCCTTGCTGGGTTGATCCTCGGTGAGGACGGCGAGGAGGACGGGACGCCCCGTCGTGGTGACGATGCCGACGGACCCGACGGCCCACCGCCCGTCCTCGGCGTCCGAGGGCGCCCACCCGTTCTTCAGGGCGGTCGTCGTCCCCGGGTCCGCGGCCGCGCTGACGCCCCACCGCTGCTCGTTCACGACGTTGCTCATCAGGTCGAGGGCGAAGGAGCGGAAGTCCGGGCCGAGATGCCCGGGCGCGTGCAGGGCGGCGAGCAGCGTCAGCTGGTCGGATGCCGGGGTCGTGCTGCTGCCCCAGCGGTCGACGAGGCGGGTGGCGCGCACGCCGAGACGGCGGTTGGCGGCGTCGAGGGCCGGCACTCCGCCCAGGTCTTCCCATAGGCGCGAGGCG
>JAQSWF010000233.1 GCA_029266775.1 Pseudonocardia sp. | reverse complement strand
GATGCACCACTCGGCCGCGGTCGTGCAGAAGAGCACGGCGGCCGCGATCCAGAACACTGCGGGGAGGCGGCCCTCGGCCACGCCCGACGGTGGCGGCGCAACGATCGCGAGCCGTCCGTTGCTCCACCAGGCGAGCGCCGGGACCACGAGCGAGGCGAGCAGAGCGACCCGCCAGCCCACGTGCAGCGCCGCCGTCAACGACAGCACGCCGATCAGGGCGACGTAGGCGATGCTGGCCGCCACGTTGGCCTCCGTCAGCGCGACGGCGCTGCGGTCGCCGTGGTGGTCGGCGAGCGCGGCCTGGATCGTCACGAGCAGCAGACCACCGCCGAGGCCCATGACGAGCACCGAGCCGACGGTCACCTCGGCAACCCGCCCGGCCGTCAGCCCGATCACACCCGCCCCCATCACGGCCGCCGCCGACCAGAAGAGCGTGCGGCGCCCGAGCGCGCGCTCGAGCCGCGCCGAGACGACGCCCGCGATCATGCTGCCGGCCGCGAAGGCCGCGACGTGTAGTCCGCCGGCCGAGTAGCTCAGGTCGAGCTCGTCGCGCAGGTGCACCATGACGAGCCCGGGTGCCGCCTGCAGGTAGGCAAACCACGCGAGCATCACATAGGCGATCCAGGTGAGCCGATCGCGACGGAACTCCGTCTCTGATCGCCCGATCTCCACCGTCTCGAGTCTCCTCCACCCCTCCCTCGACCGAGCGATCGCCGGAGGGGCCGGCATCGAGGGCCTGTTCAACGGGCGGGACGCCCCCTCGGCCGCGTCCAGCACTTGCCGAATTGGCAATGGAAGTTGTCGGACTTCACGGTCCGAGCGGACAGTCGACGGCATGAAGGATCTGTACGACGTCGTGGTGATCGGCGGCGGTGCGGCGGGGCTCAGCGGGGCGATCGCCCTGGCGCGGGCGCGCCGCTCAGTTCTGGTGATCGATGCCGGGCACCCGCGCAACGCCCCGGCCGGGCACGTGCACAACTACCTCGGCCGCGAGGGCTCGCCCCCCGGCGAGGTCCTGGCCGCCGGACGCGCCGACCTGGAAGGTTATGGCGGTGAGGTGGCTACCGGGACGGTCGATCGGGCCGAGGCGGTGGACGGCGGGTTCCGGTTGAGGGTGGCCGACGGTCGGGCTCTGGGTGCACGACGGCTGCTCGTCGCGACCGGTCTCGTCGACGAGCTGCCGGACGTGCCGGGCCTGGCTCAGCGGTGGGGACGCGACGTGCTGCACTGTCCGTACTGCCACGGCTACGAGGTGCGCGACCAGGCCATCGGCGTGCTCGCGACGGGCCCGATGACGGTGCACCAGGCGCTGCTGTTCCGCCAGCTCAGCACCGACGTCATCGTCTTCCGGCACAACGGGCCCGACCTGTCGCCGGACGAGCGCGAGCAGCTGGCCGCCCGGGGCGTCCCGGTGGTCGAGGACGAGGTCGTCGGGCTGGAGGTGACCGACGACCGGCTCACCGGCGTGCGCCTGCGGTCCGGCGACGTCGTGCCGCGGCAGGCGCTGGTGGTTGCGCCGCGCTTCATGGCCCGCGCCGACGTACTTGTCCACCTCGGTCTGGAGTTGGAGCCGCGCGAGGTGAACGGGCACGTCATCGGCGCGGTCGTCCCCGCCGAACCGACCGGTGCAACCGCGGTCCCTGGCGTCTGGGTGGCCGGCAACGTGGCCGACATGAATGCCCAGGTGATCAGTTCAGCCGCGGCAGGCCTGTTCGTCGGCGCCCAGATCAACGCCGATCTCGTCGCCGAGGACACGCGGACGGCCGTGGTCACCTACCGCAACTCGGCGGGCGAGGGCCTGGTAACGAACGCGCCGGCAGCCACCCGGCTCGGAGGTCAGCCGGCCCGGGTGATCACCGAGAACTCCGCTCCGAACGGGTCGAGCACGGTCGCGATCCGCCCGTAGAGCATGTCAGAGGCGCCGTCCGACTTCCCACCGTGCGCGAGCGCGGCAGCCACCGCGGCATCCGTGTCGGCCACCTCGAACGTCGTGTTCCACGTCGAACGTGCCGCGGCCGGGTTGCCGAAGATGCCGCCGACCTCGTGCCCGTCGGGGCGGCGTAAGAAGGTGAAGTCCGTCTCGGGCATGTCCGGGTTGCTGTCCAGGGTGAAGCCGAACACCGCGGCGTAGAAGTGACGTGCGGGCGCCGGGTTCGGTGTGATCAGGTCGTTGCGGACCAGCGCGCCGGGCTCGTTCACCACCTCGCAGCCGATGTGCTCTTGCCCCTGCCACAGGCCGAACTGCGCACCGACCGGGTCCCGCAGCAGCGCCCCGCGGCCCTGTGTCGGTATATCGAAGGGGCCGCCGACCACCTCGCCACCCGCGTCGAGCGCTCTCGCGACCGTGGCGTCGAGATCGGCCGAGGCGAGGTAGACGTTCCACCAGAACTCAGTGGCGGCCGGGTCGTGGTTCGGCGTCAGCGCAGCGGCCTTCCGGCCGCCGAGCATGCAGGTGGTGTAACGGCCGTACTCGGCGGGTCCGACGTCGAACTCCCAACTGAACAGCGCGCCGTAGAACTGCATGGCGCGGTCCAGGTCCGGGATGCCTAGATCGATCCATGTGGGAGTGCCGTCGGGCTGATTCGCGTCGACGTGACTCATGAAGGCCTCCAATCGCGGGTGTCCGAACGTTAGACCCGAGGACCGACAGAAACTGGCCGACGCCTTCGACGAGGTCCGCTACGGTGGGCCCATGCCGTTCCGTTGACGCACGTCACAGATCCGGACGCTGCCTGTTGCAGCGCGCCCCCTCGCCCGGCGCATGCTCGTCTGGGCCCTCCTGGGCGACCTTGTCGCGCTCTACCCGCTGTACGCGCTGTTGTTCGCCGACACGGGACTGTCGGACGCACAGATCTCCGGGCTGTTTGCGCTCTGGTCGGCGGTCGGCATCGCAGCCGAGGTGCCGTCCGGTGCGGCCGCCGACCGGTTCGGTCGCCGCAACGCCCTCGTCGCTGGTCCGCTCCTCGCGGCCGCCGCCTTCGCGACATGGACGCTGTTCCCGGGGCTGGTCGGCTTCGGCTCCGGATTCGTCCTGTGGGGGCTGGGCAGCGCGCTGTCGTCCGGAGCGCAGGAAGCGTTGCTGCACGACGGGCTGGCCGCGGTGGATGCGGCCGAGCACTATGTCCGCGTACAGGGTTGGGTGACGGCGACCGGCCTGGTGGCCCAGCTGCCCGCCGCGGCGGTCGCGGCCGCCTTGTTCTCGGCCGGCGGCTACGTCGCCGCCGGTTGGGCCAGCGTGGCCGCGTGCCTCGCCACGGCCGCCGTCGCCACCCGCCTGCCCGATCTCCGAGCAGACCGTGAGGACGACGACGAGCCGGGTTACCTCGCCACCCTGCGGGCCGGCCTCGACGAGGTCGCCACGCGTCCGGCAGTCCGTGGTGCCGTCCTCGCGTTCGGCCTGCTGTTCGGCCTGGACGCGTACGAGGAGTACTTCCCGCTGATCGCACGCGACCTGCGAGTGGACACGGCGCTGGTGCCGATCGCGTTGCTGGTGATCCCGCTCGTCGGCGCGGTCGGCGCGGCACTCGGTGGTCGGGCCGAGCGGCTGTCGGCAGGCGGGCTCGCCGCCGTCCTCGGTGCCGGGGCCGCAGTGCTGGCTGTCGCCGGGCATGTCGCGCACCCGGCGGCACTCACCGGCGTGGCCCTGTTCTACGGCCTGTACCGCATGGTGCTGGTGGTCGTGGACGCGCGGCTACAGGAGCGGATCGCGGGGCCCGCTCGCGCGACCGTCACCTCGGTGGCCAACGTCGTGGCCGAGCTGCCCGCGTTCGCGGTGTACGCGGCGTGGGCACTCGGCGGTGCACCGGCCGTGACGGCGTTCGTCGCGCTGGTGGCGTTGGCCCTCCCGGTGCTGCTGCGCCGCCGCCAGCCGGTACGAACGTGACGTCCTGCGTACGCCTGTGTCCGCGGGAGTGGACACCGACTCGCGCGCCAGTTTGTAGCGACTCGCGCGGGGATTCGGGTCAGGAGGGGAGGGTGCCGGCCTCGGCCATGAGACGGCGGGCGCGCAGCATCCGCGGGGGCTCGGGGGGGCCGGGCAGCCGGGCCACCGCGGCGCGCAGCGCCTTGAGGGCAAGCGTGGCGCTGAGGTCCGTCGTGGGCAGCCCGGGCGAGCCGTACATCCGCCGTGCCCAGCGCGGCATGGTCGCGAACGCCAGCGCCGCCGTCGGCGGCTGCGTGAGCTTCACCGACACCGGAGCAGGCAGCCGCGCCGTGAGCAGGTTCGTCGTCGCCGTGATGGCCTCGTCGGTCAGGCGGAGGCGCGGCCGAACCTCGGCGAAGTACGCCGCCAGTTCTGCCCGCGACCGGGGTGCCTCCGCGGCGCCGATCACCTCGGCCGCCCGGGCGTTCTCAGCGACATAGCGGTCCGCGTCGGCGTCGTCCAGGATCCCGGCGCGGACCGCGACGTCGACGTAGGAGTCGATCTCCCCACAGTGCACCCACAGCAGGTAGCCCGGGTCGTCGAGCCGGAACGCTCGACCGGAGGCCGGGTCGCGCCCGCGCAGCTTCGTGTGCAACCCCCGCACCCGACGCGCAGCCACCTCCACCTCTCCCGTCGTCCCGTACGTCCGGATCCCCACGAACTCAGCCGTGCGCAGGAAGCGGGCCCAGGCCTTCGCCGGGTCGAACAGCGCGGAGTTCTGGTACGTCCCGAGCATCACCCACGGGTGTAGCGCCTGCAGGATCAGCGCCCGCAGGCCGCCCACGAACAGCAC
>JAQSWF010000025.1 GCA_029266775.1 Pseudonocardia sp. | reverse complement strand
GAGGGACCCGCCGACGAGCCTCCCACCCAGCCCGTCGCCCAGCCCTCCGGCCGCGCGCGACGGCCCCGGTCCCCCCATCCCAACGGGCGGGCGGGCGGGCCTGCCCCACGCGAGACGTCCTCCCCAAGCGGGCGGACCCAGACCGCCCCGCCCCGTACCAGCGCGGCGAGCTCCCACGGCCCGACACCGGAAGAGCTGCGCCTCGACGCCGCCGGGCGCCCGACCGCACGCCGGTTCACCAGGCTCGGGCCGGCCCTGCTCACCTCGCTGGCCGCCACGGTGCTCCCCGGCCTCGGGCACCTCGTGCTGCGCCGCACCCGCACGGGCGTCGCGATCCTGGGCCTGTTCCTGCTCGCCGTCGCCGCACTCGTCGTCCTGGCACTGCGAGCAGACCGCTCAACGCTGCTGAGCACGGTGCTGTCGGCACGGCTGCTCATCGCGGGCCTGGTCGTGCTCGTCGTCGCCGCGCTCGCCTGGATGACCGTGATCATCCGCACCTATTTACTCGCACGCCCGGCGGCCTTGCGCACCGGCCAACGCCTGCTGGGTGCCGGCGTCGTCGCGCTGCTGTGCCTCGGGGTCGCCGCCCCGTTCGGCTTCGCCGCGAACCTGGCGAACTCGCAGCGCCGGCTGATCGACGCGCTGTTCCCGTCGCTGAGCGGCGGCACACCTGCCGTCGAGGCCATCGGCAAGCCGCGCCTGAACGTCCTGCTCGTCGGCAGCGACGCCGGCCCGGACCGCCGCGGAACCCGCACCGACACCATGATGGTCGCGAGCCTGGACACCCGGACCGGGCGGACGATCCTGTTCGGCCTGCCGCGCAACATGCAGCGCGTGCCGTTTCCGCCCGGATCGGCGATGGACCGGCGCTTCCCCGAGGGCTTCCACGACGACGCGGACCCGCTGTCCGGCGACTACCTGCTCAACGGCGTGTACGGGTACGGCCACAACTTCCCCGAGGTCGCCCCGAAGAGCCCGACCACCGACCCGGGGCTGAACCTCCTGCACTCGACCGTGGAGACCATGCTCGGGCTCGAGCTCGACTACTACGTCGAGGTCAACATGGCCGGCTTCGCCGCGATCATCGACGCGCTGGGCGGGCTCACCGTTGACGTCGGACCCGAGCGCCTGCCGGTGGGGGGCATCACGCCCAGCGGGCGGCGCGTCAAGCCGGACCGCTACATCCCCGCCGGGGTCCAGCATCTCGACGGGGAAGACACGCTCGCCGTCGCCCGGTCCCGCACCAACACCGACGACTACGCGCGGATGGGCCGGCAGCGCTGCCTGCTCCAGTACGTCCTGCAGCAGAAGAGCCCGACGGACCTGCTCACCAACTTCCAGGGCGTCGCCGCGGCCACCACCGGCAGCGTCGCGACCAACATCCCCCAGGAGGTGCTGCCGGCGCTGATCAAGGTCGCGGACGGCGTCGGCACGGTGGCGCTGGAGAGCGTCTCGTTCGACCCCAGCCTGGCCGACCCGGGCGAGGAGAACGGCCGTTTCGACACTGCGACCCCCGACTTCGTCTACATGAGGCAGGTCGTCCGCGACACGCTCGCCAGCCCTCCGCCCCCGCCGCCGTCGGCGGTACCCCCCGCCGCCCCGCCGCAGGCGGCCGCACCCGACGCCGACGGAGGCAACGGAACAGATGACGCCGCAGCCACCGCCACCACCCGTGCGAAGCCGACGACCGCACCCGTCTCGCTCGCGCAGTCGTGTTAATCGGGGGCTCCCCGCGGTCCGTTTAACGGGTCTGACAGGCTTTCTCGCGACACACGACGTGGGGTGACGCCCGGACAGGGCAGTCACACCGGAAGGAGAACGATCATGGCACTGCCGACGCTGACCCCCGAACAGCGCCAGGAGGCGCTCAAGAAGGCCGCTGCGGCCCGCACTGCGCGCAAGGAGCTGCGCGACGCCATCGCCCGCGGCGACGAGACGATCCCCGCCGTGCTCGGCCGGGCGAAGTCCGACGCGGTGGTCGGCAAGACGAAGGTGGCGGACCTGCTCAAGAGCCTGCCCGGCTACGGCCCTGCCAAGGTGTCGGCGCTGCTCGAGCGCACCGGCATCGACGCGTCGCGCCGCGCCGCGGGCCTGGGCGAGCGCCAGCGCCAGGCCCTCCTGGACGCCCTCGGCTGAGCCGAACGGCTCGAGCGACACCATGAGCATTCCTGGTGCCACGCCCGCGGAGTCCGACGCCGCGGCCGAACTCGACGTCGACCCGGCGGGCGTGGACGAGGACGCTGTGGCCGACGACTCGCGCGCTGACCCCGAGGCCGTCGGCGGTGAGCGCACGGAGTTGCCGCTGGAGGCCGACCCCGCGGACGTGGTCGAGCAGGACGCTGCGGTGCCGTACGACGACGACGATCTGCGCTGATCGGTAGACCGGCCTTCGCGCCGGCGAACTGACGCCGAATCCCCAGCGGGATCACAGGTTCTTCCTAGGCACGTCGCCCACGGTGGTGTCATGAGCGACGAGCAGCGTGGTCCGGGCCCGGGCGGCGACGGGCCATACCGTCCCTACGGTGCGCCCCGCTACGGCGACGCGGGGACTGCGTGGGGCACCACTGCGACCCTGGATCCGCCCACGTACCCGTCGGCTCCGACGTCCGCGGGTCGGCGCCGGCGCCGGCGCGGGCCCGGGATGTCCGCGGTGGTCACGGCCGCGCTGCTCGCCGGGCTCGTCGGCGGCGGCACCGGGTTCGCGGGCGCGTACGCGCTGCTGGACGGCGACAGGGCGGCAGCGACGGCTCCGGCGCTGGGCTCGGTTCCCTCGACCGGCGGCGCCGCACCGGCCGCGGATGGAACCGTCGCCGCGGCCGCCGCGATCGCGTCGCCGAGCACCGTCGACATCCGCGTGCCGGTCGGACAGGCCGCTGCCGAGGGCAGCGGAGTGATCCTCACCGCGGACGGCGCCGTGCTCACCAACAACCACGTGGTCGCCGGCGCCGCCGGGCCGATCACCGTGACGCTGGGCGACGGCAGCGAGCACACCGCCACCATCGTCGGCACCTCCCCCAGCTACGACCTGGCCGTGCTGCGGATGGCCGACGTCTCGGGGCTGCCCGCCGCGACGCTGGGTCGCAGCGCCGACCTGCAGGTGGGCCAGCCGGTGGTGGCGATCGGCTCCCCGCAGGGCCTGACCGGCACCGTCACCACCGGGATCGTCAGCGCGCTCAACCGCACCGTCGGGGTGCAGGGCGACGACGGTCAGGCCGTGGTCTACAACGGCCTGCAGACCGACGCGCCGATCAATCAGGGCAACTCCGGCGGCCCGCTGGTGAACCTGGACGGCCAGGTCATCGGCATCAACTCGGCCATCGCGACCGCCGGCCAGAGCAGCGGCAGCATCGGGCTGGGCTTCACCATCCCGATCGATCAGGCCCGCCGCGTCGCCCAGGAGATCCTCGACACCGGCAGCGCCAGCAAGCCCGTGCTCGGGGTGCAGAGTGGCCAGCAGGAAGCCGCGGGCAGCGGCGCCCTGATCGGCTCGGTGCAGGCCGGCTCGCCCGCCGAGGCTGCCGGGCTGGCGGCGGGAGACGTCGTGATCAAGGTCGGGGATGCCCGGGTCGAGGACTTCTCCGACCTCATCGCGCGCATCGGCGCCCAGACCCCCGGCGGCGCTGTGGCGCTGACGGTGGAGCGGGACGGGCAGCAGCGGACCGTGGACGTCACCCTGGGCAGCGTGAAGGACGAGGCGGCGACCACCAGCACGGCGCCGAGCAGCGGCGCGTCCCCGCGGGGTCAGAGCCCGTTCGGCCAGAACCCCTTCGGCCGGTAGGACGGGCGAACCCGAGCGAAAGCGGCGTCGGCAAAGGTAGACCTTGCCAACGCCGCTTTCGCTCGGTCCGGGAGACGACGTCAGGCGCCGCGCGCGGTCCGCGGGGTGTCGGCCGCGGGTGTCGGCTCGCGCGAGTCATCGCATCAGGTGAAGCGCACCGGCTGGCCCGTGGACTCCAGGACGGCCATCCAGAGATCGCCTCTCGGGTCGACCTGGTTGCGCCGGCTCACCGCGAGCGCCATCGGCAGGTGCACGAAGCGACGCCGCCACCGGCCCACGACCATCTCGGTGCGTCCCGACATCGCCGCGTGCACCGCCGCCTGCGACAGGCGCACGCAATACACGCTGTCGTACGGGTTGGCGGGCACGCTGCGAATCGCGTAGCTAGGGTCGATGTAGCGGATCGCGGTCTCGATGCCGGCGCTCGCGAAGTGCTCGGTGAGCCGGGCCCGCAGGAACGGGCCGATGTCCCGCAGCTTCTTGTTGCCCGAGGCGTCCCGGTCTTCGGTGAGGTCGGTGTCGCCGCCCAGCAGGTCCTGCCCCGCGCCCTCGGCGACGACCACCACCGCGTTGCCGCGCTCGGCGACTCGCTGCTGTACGTACTCCAGGACACCGTGCGGCCCGTCGAGGGCGAAGGGCACCTCGGGGATGAGCACGACGTCGGCGTCGCTGTGGGCGAGCGCCGCGTAGCAGGCGATGAAGCCCGAGTGCCGGCCCATCAACCGGACCAGGCCCACGCCGTTCGCCGTGGACTTGGCCTCCACCCGCGCCGACCGGATCGCGTCGCTCGCCAGGCTGAAGGCGGTCTGGAAGCCGAAGCTCTGGTCGATCAGCGGGATGTCGTTGTCGATGGTCTTGGGGATGCCGACCACCGCGATCCTCAGGCCCCGCTCGGTGATCACACGGACGATGTCTATCGCTCCGCGCATCGACCCGTCGCCACCGATGACGAACAACATGTTGATGTTGATTCGCTCCAGGCAGTCGACGATCTCCTCGGGATCCTGGTGGCCGCGCGAGGTGCCCAGCACGGTCCCACCGTCCACGGCGATGTCGCGCACCATCTGCGGGCTCAGCTCCACGATGTCGTGGGCGTAGGCCGGGATGAACCCCTGGTAGCCGTTGCGGATGCCGATGACGCGCCGCACCTTGTAGTGGTAGGTGAGGTTGCGGACCAGGCCGGCGATCACGTCGTTCAACCCGGGGCAGAGCCCTCCGCAGGTGACGATGGCCGCGCGCGTCTTCGACGGGTCGAAGAAGATCTTGCGACGCGGGCCGCACGGCTCGAGGCCCGGAAGCTCGTCGCACGGCACCCCGCGGGCGACGACCCCGCCGAGCGTGTCGTCGAGGAGCACCCGATCGGCCTCGTCGATGTAGTGCTCGGTGGTCTGCCTGTTGTCCAGGAGCGGCGCCATCGGCGACGCGATCTTGGGAATGCCGAGCATCTTGACCGACAGATCCGGGATCGTGCGTGGCACCGGGTTGTCCGCCCCGGCGGCAGTGTCGGTCACGTCGGACGGGGACGGCGAGCCGTCGGGGTTCAGGACGGTGCTCATGGCGCCTTTCCCTCGGCTGATCCCTCGGCTGAGTGATTGATCGAGCGTATGTCGGGCGAGGCGGGCTATGCCAGGCCGAGCGCCTGGCGTACCGCGATCTCGATGACGACGCGCTCGGGGTTCGGCCGGGGGGTTCGGTACCGCACTGTGTAGCGCCGCTCGGCGTCGGCGACCGCATCGCGATCGGCGCGCACGACAGCGTCGCCCTCCAGGGTGGACCACCGGCGCCCGTCGACCTGCGACACCGCAGCGATGCCTCGCGCGGCGGCGTTGCGCGCCTTCACCGACCCACCGCGACAGATCACCCGGGCGACCGGCGGCTCGGCGTCGAGGTCCAGCGTGACGCCGACGGGCACGACGTGCGGGCGGCCGTCGGCGCGCAGCGTGACCAGCGTCGCGAGGTGCCGTTCGGTCCAGAATGCACGGAACTCGGCCGAGACCGTCTCCCCGTCGAGCATCCGCGCCACGACGTCAGCCTGCCCGGCCCGACCGCAGCGCAGGTGACCGGGGTTCGACCCGGTTCGCCGGGGTATTCGCCCGGCATGGGTACCTACGAGTCCTCCACCACCGTCGCGGCCTCGCCGGACGAACTCTTCACGTACCTCTCGGACGTCCACAACCTCCCCGAGTACTTCGGCGCAATGAAGGCTGCGGAGCCGGCCGGGCGCGCGGAGGGGGACGTGCCCCCGGGCAGCGAGGCCGTGCACAGCGTCGCCGAGGTCGACGGGCAGCGCCGCGAGGGCGAGGCGTGGTTCCGGCGCGACGGCAGTGACTGCAGCATCAGCTGGGGTTCCGAGGGGCCGAACGACTACCACGGGGAGCTGCGCATCGACGGCGACGGCGACGGCTCCCGCGTGACGGTTCGCCTGCACACCGAGCACACCGAGGGCGACCGCATCCAACAGGGCCTGGAAGTGACGCTGGCGAACATCAAGGAGAAGGTCGAGGGACACGGGTCGGCCAACCCGTCCTGAAGACGGCTCACCCGCGCGGGTCGCGGCGCAGCGGGTGCTCGGGCGGCACCGCGACCACGGCGATGTACAGGCCGTCGGGGTCGACGACCCACATCTCGTCGAGCCCCCACGGCTCGCGCCGCGGCTCGCGCACGACCGTCGCCCCGCGGGCGACCAGCTCGCGGTGCGCGGCGCCCAGATCGCGCACTTGAACCCACAGGCGCACCCGGTAGTCCGGCGATGTGGGCTCGACGGCCTGGCCCGATACCTCCAGGTAGCCGCCGCCGAGGAAGAACACGGTTCCGCCCGGGAACTCGCGATAGACCCCGAGCCCGAGCACGTCGCGGTAGAAGGCCACGCTGCGCGCGGGGTCGACCGGGGTCACGAGAATGCGGCCGGCCAGGACGTCCATGGCCGCCTACCGAACCGGGTGGGCGGCGACGTGGTCGAGCAGCAGCGCGGCGAGCGCGTCCGGCGCCTCCTCGGGGATCCAGTGGCTCACGCCGCGCAGCTCGACATAGCGGAGTGGCCCGGCGACGTGCTCCGGGGCACGCTCGGCGGCGTTACGCGTGAGCGCGGGGTCGCGGTCGCTCCAGACGTACAGCGCCGGCACCGTCACGGGGTGGACCGGACGGGCGGAGGAGGCTGGGGGACGTCCTCGCCCGGCAGGCCCGGCCTCGTCCCTCCGGTAGCGCCACGCCAGCGGCAGCGCGCGGTACCAGTTGAGTGCCGCGGTGAGCGCGGGGGGTTCGGCCATGCCGGCGGCGTCCCGCTTGGCGCGGTCCCCGGACTGCCCGGAGCCGACGAGCACCCGCACCAGCGCCGGCGACCACTGTCGACCGGGCGGCGTGGCGAACACCCGCTCGGCCAGGCCGGGCACCTGGAAGGCGCCGACATACCACGAGGCCAATACCTGCCGGGGGCGGCGGAGCGCGGCCCGGAACGCGCCCGGCGGAGGCACCGACACCCCGGTGACGGTCCTGACCAGGTCGGGGCGGTGCCCGGCGAGTCCCCAGGCGACGGCGGCGCCCCAGTCGTGGCCGACGACATGCGCCGCGCGGTGGCCGCTGCCGGCCAGCGCGGCCTCGACGATCGTCGCGGCGTCGGCGACCAGCTCGGAGAAGCGGTACGCGGCGCGCCCGACGGGCCGTGCTCCCGGGGAGTAGCCGCGCTGGTCTGCAGCCACGGTGCGTAGACCGGTGGCGGTGAGCAGTGGCGTGAGCAGCTCCCAGCACCGGGCGGACTGGGGAAACCCGTGCAGCAACACCACCGGCTCCCCGTCCGGCGGCCCGGCCGCGGTGAGGTCGAAGACCAGCCCGTCCCGCGTCGCCGTCTCCACACCCCGCATCCTCCCCCGCCCCGCGAGTCGCTACACAGTGGCGCGCGAGTCGCTACACAGTGGCGCCCGAGTCGCTACAAAGTGGCGTCGGGGAGGATGTGGGCGGTACCCGTGGGCAGGGAGAGTAGGAGGAGCTGCCGTGGACGGTGGCGGCGACCTGGCTGCCGGGGCACGGCCGTTTCGGAGATTGGCCGTCGTCAACCGGGGTGAGCCGGCGATGCGGCTGGTCAACGCCGTGCGGGAGTGGAACGCCGAGGGCCACCCCCCGTTGCGCACCATCGCCGTGCACACCGCGGCAGACCGTCGCGCGATGTTCGTCCGGGAGGCCGACGAAGCAGTGCTGATCGGTCCGCGGGCCAACATCGGCCGCGGGTCAGACCTGCGCGACCCGAACCCGTACCTCGACCTGCCAGAGCTGGCCCGCGCTCTGCGCGCGTGCCGGGCCGAGGCGGTGTGGCCGGGCTGGGGGTTCGTGAGCGAGAACCCGGAGTTCGCGCAGCTGTGCCGCGACCTGGGGCTCGTGTTCGTCGGACCCACGCCCGAGGTCATGCACGCGCTCGGCGACAAGATCGGCTCCAAGCTGCTCGCCGCAGAGGTGGGCGTGCCGATGGCGCCCTGGAGCGGCGGCCCGGTCGCCGACCTCGCCGAGGCCCGCCGGCACGCCGAGGCGATCGGCTACCCGCTCATGGTCAAGGCCACGGCGGGCGGCGGCGGTCGAGGGATCCGCCTCGTCACCCGTCCTGAGGACCTGCCGGAGGCGTTCGAGCGCGCCTCGGCCGAAGGCGCGCGGACCGCCGGCGACGCGACCGTGTTCCTCGAGCGCGCGGTGCGCGGCGGGCGACACGTCGAGGTGCAGGTTGTCGCGGACGGCGGCGGCGACGTGTGGACACTCGGAGTACGCGACTGCACCGTGCAGCGGCGCAACCAGAAGGTGATCGAAGAGTCGGCGTCCGGCGCGCTCGACCCCGCCCAGGAGCTGCTGCTGCGCACCGCCGCGGCAGATCTCGTCCGCGCCGCCGGGTACGTCAACGCAGGGACCGTCGAGTTCCTGTACGAGCCGCGGGAGCGGATGCTGTCGTTCCTCGAGGTCAACACGCGGCTGCAGGTGGAGCACCCGGTCACGGAGGCGACGACCGGCGTCGACATCGTCAAGCTGCAGCTGCACGTCGCGATGGGGGGGCGGCTGGCCGAGATCGCGCCCACCGCACCGCGACCGTACGGGCATGCCGTCGAGGCGCGCCTGACCGCCGAAGACCCCGAGCAGGGCTTCGCGCCGGCACCCGGGGTGATCGAGCACCTCGTGCTGCCCGGTGGCCCGGGCGTGCGGGTCGACACCGGCGTCGCGACCGGCGACTCGATCCCGCCCCAGTTCGACTCGATGATCGCCAAAGTGATCGCCTGGGGCCGCGACCGCGGCGAGGCGCTGGCCCGGCTGGCCCGGGCGCTGCGGCAGACGTCGGTGGTCATCGACGGCGGGATGACCAACAGGGCCTTCCTGCTCGACCTGCTGGACCGGCCGGAGATCCGCAAGGGGGACGTCGACACCGGCTGGCTGGACCGGCTGATGGCCACCGGGTACCGGCCGCCGCGCCGGCTCGACGTCGCGCTGCTCGCCGTCGCCGTGGAGTCGCAGGACGCCCACGTCGCGCGTCAGCGGGAGCGGCTGTTCGCCTCGGCCGAGCGCGGCCGTCCCGAGGTGGGGCACGACACGTGGCACCAGATCGACGTCCGCGCGGGCGGCGGGGCGTATCGGCTGCGGATGGCACAGACCCGGGGCAACCGGTACCGCGTGGTGGTGGACGTCCCGGGCGAGTCGAGCGCCGTCGACGTCACCGCCGACCGGGTCGGACGGTTCGAACGGCGGCTGACCGTGGGTGAGACGACCTACTCGGTGCTGGTTGCGCCGCAGGGGCCGGACTACCTCGTCGAGGTCGACGGCACCGTGCAGCGGGTCGCCGGCGGTGAGGCCGGGCTGGTCCGCGCCCCGGCTCCGGCGATGGTGGTGGCGATCCCCGCCGCGGCGGGTGACCTCGTCGACGCCGGTGAGGTCGTGGCCGTCGTCGAGAGCATGAAGCTGGAGACGGCGCTCCGCGCGCCGTTCGCGGGGCGGGTGCGCGAGGTGCTCGTGGCGGCCAACACGCAGGTCGAGGGCGGGACGACGCTGCTGCGGCTCGAGCCGGCGGGCACCGAAGACGGGGCGGGCACGGACGGCCGACGCGTGGATTTCGCCGCGCTCGCCGCGGCGACCACCACTGCCCCGCCCCAGGCGGCTGCCGCAGACGCCCTGGACGCCCTGCGCTTCCTCGTCCTGGGCTACGACATCGACGAGGCCGCCGCCCGCGAGCTGCCCCGCATGTTGTCGGCGTCCCGCGCGGCCCTTCCCGCTGACGACCGCGACGTCCTTGCGGGCGAGCTCGCGATCATGCAGATCTTCGCGGACCTGTCGGCGCTGTCGCGCAACCGCCGGGGCCCTGAGGCCGACGCCGGTGCCGGCGATCCTCGTCCGGAGGGCGCTCCCGAGGCGGACTCCGGGGAGCGGGCCCACAACCCGCAGGAGTACCTGCACGCCTTCCTGCGCTCCCGCGACGCGGATGCCGAGGGGCTGCCCGAGCCGTTCCGCGCCCGGCTGCGGGCCGCGCTGCGCCACTACGGCGTGGCCGAGCCGGGCGACCCGGACGACGACGCGCTCGCCAGCGCGCTCTACCGGATCTTTCTCGCCCACCGGCGCGCCGGTGCGCACGTACCGGTGCTGCTGGACCTGCTGCACTGGCGGCTGGGGCACGCTGCGGTCGTCACGACGCTGCCGCGGGCACTGCGCGAGGAGTACCTGCACACGCTGGAACACCTGATCACCGCGACCCAGGTGCGTCATCCGGTGGTCGGCGACCTCGCCCGCCGCGTGCGGTTCCGCGCGTTCGACGAGCCGCTGATGGAGGCGACTCGCGCGCGCGGCCAGAAGCAGGTGCGCGCCGAGCTGGACCGGCTCGCCGACACCGCCGACCCCGCGGCCCGCGCCGCCGTGATCGACGAGATCGTCGCGGCCGCCGAGCCGATCCTCTCGGTGTTCGCCGACCGGCACCACGCGGCGATGCTCGAGGTGATGACGCGGCGCTACTACCGCATTCGCCACCTGGAGGGGGTGCGGGTCGACGACCGCGGCGGCCGGCCTCTGCTCAGCGCTGCGTACCGCCACGACGGGCGCGACAACGTGGTGCTCGCCACGACCGTGCACACCACAGCCTCGGCCCCGGCTGCGGGCGAGCCGCCGGCCGTACAGGCGGACCTGCGGCACATCGTTGGACGGCTGCCGGCCGACACCACCGTCCTGCTCGACCTCTACGTGACCGCCGGAAAGGCGCCCGACGACGATCCGGAGCGGTCCGCGGAGAAGATCCGCATGTCGCTCGGCACGCTGCCCGCGCCGCTGGACAGGGTCGCGGTGGCCGTGCGTCGCGCCGGGGCGGACGAGCGGTCCAGCTGGTTCACCTTCCGGCCGGGACCGGACCGCGAGCCCGTCGAGGATCGGACGCTGCGCGGGCTGCACCCGATGGTGGCCGAGCGGCTGGGCCTGTGGCGGCTCGCGGCATTCGACCTGACGCGGCTGCCCTCGCCGATCGACGTCCACCTGTTCCGCGCGGTCGGCAGGCGGATGTCCGACGACCGACGGTTGCTCGCGTTCTCCGACGTGCGCGACCTGTCGGCGGTGCGCGACGAGCACGGAGGGATCCGGGCGCTGCCGCAGCTCGAGCACGTGCTCGACGCGTGCCTGGACGCCCTGCGGGCGGCCCGCGCCGTCGACCGCCCCGATGCGCGGTCAGACTGGAACCGGGTGCTGCTCTACGTGTGGCCGGTGGTGGACCTGCCGCTGCGCGAGTTCGACAGCGTGGTCAGCCGGCTCGCGCCACGCACCGAGGGGCTGGGTCTCGAGCAGGTCCTCGTCCAGTTCCGGGCGGCGGCCCACCTCCTGCCCGACGGCACCCCGAACGGGGAACCGCGCGAGCTGCTGCTGCGCCTCTCGCACCCGCCCGGGGCCGGGCCGACGCTGCGGGTCACCGAGCCTCCCGCGGGTCCGCTGCGCGAGCTGGATGCCTACGCGCAGAAGGTGATCCGCGCCCGGCGGCGTGGAGCGGTGTACCCGTACGAGCTCGTCCCGATGCTGGGACGCAACCCGGACGTCGACGGTCCAGCCGGGACGTTCACCGAGTACGACCTCGACGCCGACGGAGTGCCGGTGCCGGTGGACCGCGAGCCGGGGCGCAACACGGCGAACATCGTGCTCGGCACGGTCACCACCTGCACGCAGCGCTACCCCGAAGGCCTGACGCGCGTGGTGCTGATCGGCGACCCGACGAAAGCGCTCGGGGCGATCGCGGAGCCGGAATGCCGCCTCGTGCTCGCGGCACTGTCACTGGCCCGTGAGCTGGCGGCACCCGTCGAGTGGTTCGCCGTCTCGGCCGGGGCGAAGATCGCGATGGACTCCGGCACCGAGAACATGGACTGGATCTCCCGGGTGCTCCGCGGGCTGGTCGAGTTCACCCAGGACGGCGGCGAGGTCAACGTCGTGGTCACCGGGATCAACGTCGGTGCGCAGCCCTACTGGAACGCCGAAGCCACGATGCTGATGCACACCAAGGGCATCCTGGTCATGACCCCGGACTCCGCGATGGTGCTCACGGGCAAGCAGTCCCTGGACTACTCCGGGGGCGTGTCCGCCGAAGACAACTTCGGCATCGGCGGCTACGACCGGATCATGGGACCGAATGGGGAGGCGCAGTACTGGGCGCCCGACCTGTCCGGCGCAGTCGACGTCCTGCTGGCCCACTACGCGCACACCTACCGTGCGCCCGGCGAGCGGTTCCCGCGGCCCGCTGTGTCGAGCGACCCCGTCGACCGGGACGTGTCGGACTCCGCACACGGCGGCGGTGAGTTCGCCCGGGTGGGAGAGATCTTCGCGGCGACGAGCAACCCGGAGCGGAAGAAGCCGTTCGACATCCGCTCGGTGCTGCGTGGCGTCGTCGACGCAGACCACCCGCCGCTGGAGCGGTGGGTGGACATGCTTGACGCGGAGAACGTCGTGGTCTACGACGCGCACCTGGGTGGGCAGCCGGTGGCGCTGTTGGGCATCGAGTCCCGACCGCTGCCGCGCCGCGGCCCGACCCCCGTCGACGGCCCCACGACGTTCACGGCCGGAACGCTTTTCCCGAAGTCGTCGAAGAAGACGGCGAGGGCGATCAACGCGGCGAGCGGGAACCGCCCGCTGGTCGTGCTGGCGAACCTGTCGGGCTTCGACGGGTCGCCGGAGTCCCTGCGCCAGCTGCAGCTGGAGTACGGCGCGGAGATCGGCCGAGCGGTGGTGAACTTCGACGGGCCGATCGTGTTCTGCGTGATCTCGCGCTACCACGGCGGGGCGTTCGTGGTGTTCTCCGGGGCGCTCAACGACTCGATGGAGGTCGCCGCGGTCGAGGGGTCGTATGCGTCCGTGATCGGCGGGGCGCCGGCGGCGGCGGTGGTGTTCGCCGGCGAGGTGGACAAGCGGACGGCGGCGGATCCGCGGGTGGTGGACCTGGAGGCGCGCATCGCGAAGGCGACGGCAGCGGGCGCGGAGGGCGACGCAGCACGGCTGGCCGCGGAGCTCTCGGCGGTCCGGCCGCGCGTGCGATCCGAGAAGCTGGGGGCCGTGGCGACGGAGTTCGACGCCGCGCACAGCATCCAGCGCGCGCACCGCATGGGCTCCGTGCACACGATCGTCTCCGCGGCCCGTCTGCGCCCGTACCTCATCGACGCCGTCCGCCGCGGCATCGCCCGCCACACCCCCTGACGCCGCCGCGCACCCACGCGAGTCGCTACAAACTGGCGCGCGAGTCGCTACAAATTGGCGCGCGAGTCGACACGCAGGTTCGTCAACGCGGATCGGCAGGTACGGGTTCGGCGGCTGACCGTCGCCCGCGCGGCACGGCCAGGGCGGCGACGGCGCCCAGCGCGGCGAGAGCGGCCGCGGCCGCCCGCGCGGGCCCGAACCCGTCGACGAACGAGTCAGGACCGGCGACCGTGCCCGTCGCCGCGAACACCGCCACCGTCACCGCCAGCCCCAGCGCACCACCCAACTCCTGGAACGTGTTGTTGACCCCGGCTGCCTTCCCGACCGCGTCCTCCGGCACCGCACCGACGATCACGGTCTGCGACACCGGGATCGCCATGGAACAGCCGACACCCGCGACGAGGAACGGGCCGAGTACCGCCAGGTAGGACACATCGGGTGCCGCCGCGAGAGCCAGCCACCCGAGGCCGACCACCCGCAGGATCAGACCGACGAGCAACAGCGGGCGGTCGCCAACGCGGTCGGCGAGCAGACCGGTCACGGGTGCGACGACCAGCAGGGTCGCCGTCCACGGCACGAGCCGCAGACCGGCACCCATCGGGTCGGTCCCGACGGCGACCTGGAAGAACTGCGCGGCGAAGAAGACGCTGCTGTACAGCGACGCGGTGAGCAGGAACGACGCTGCGAGGCCGGCCGAGAACGCCCTGCTGCGGAAGAAGCCGAGCGGGACCATCGGCGCCGGCGCTCGTCGCTCGTTAACCGCGAAGCCGACGGCCGCCAGCATCCCGACGAGGAATGCGACGACGACCTCGGCGCTCGTCCAGCCGGCCTCGTTGCCCCGGACCAGGCCCCAGATCAGCGCGAACGCCGCAAGGGTGGCGAGCCCGAGCCCCCACCCGTCGAGCGCGGCGTCCTGGCCGTAGCTCTCGTCGAGCACGACGAACGCGAGCGCCAGGATCACCACGCAGAACGGCACGTTGATCCAGAAGATCCACTGCCAGCTCAGCCACGTGGCGATGGCCCCGCCCAGCAGCGGCCCGGCGATCACCGCGAGGCCGGACACTCCTTCCAGGAGGCCGATGGCCGTACCCCGCCGCTCGGGTGGGAACGCCTGCGTGACGACGGTCAGCCCCACCGGGAGGATCAGCGCGCCACCGATGCCCTCCACGATCCGCCCGAGGATCAGGACAGCGATCGAGCCCGACAGCGCCGCCACGGCCGACCCGACCGCAAACAAGGCGACGCCGCCTGCGAACATTCGACGGCGGCCGAAGCGGTCCCCGAGGGCCGCACCGGTCAGCAGCAGGCAGGCGAACGTGACGCCGTAGGCCGTCAGCACCCACTGCAGGGACGTGATCGACGTGCGCAGGTCGAGCCGGATCGCGTCCAGGGCGGTGGTGACGATCAGCAGGTCGAGAGCGACGAGGAACGACGCCGAGCCTGCCAGCACGATCGTCCACGCGCGCCGGGTGGAGGCCGCGGTCGTCGCCTGTCCGGTCACGGGACCGCGACCCAGTCGTCGAACGCGTCGAGGAAGGCCGGCCAGCCCTTCTCGTACTCGCGCCGCAGGGCGTCGTCAGGAAAGCCCGTTTCGACCAGCGTGACCAGCGTCCGCTCGCCCCATGCCTCGAACGTGACGGTCACCAGCGTCTCGAAGGTCGGCCCGCCCGTCCTGGTGGTGACGGCACGTGTACACGACGCGATGCGACGGCTCGACGACGTCGAAGACGCCCTCCTCGACGAACATCTGCGCCCGCGACGGCCCGAAGGCCACCCGCCAGGCGCCGCCGACGCGCAGGTCGGTATCAGCCTCGACCATCCAGTGTGGCTCCGGCCGGTGCCACCGCATGCGGGCGTCGGCGCCCACCCACTCCTGGAACGCGATGTCCGGCGGCGCATCGACCAGCCGCTGCTGTCGGATCTCGTACCCGGTCACGGCGCGGGCTCCGCACGCTCCGCACGCTCCGCGAGGTGACCGGCGAACCGGTCGAGCAGCGTCGACCAGTGCCGGCGGCGCCAGGACACCCACTCGGCAACGTCGTCGAGGGGCTGCGGGCCCAGCACACACATCCGGTTGCGGCCGACCTTCGCCGTCACCACGAGCTGCGCGGCCTCGAGCACGCGGACGTGCTTGAGGACGCCGGGCAGTGTCATGTGCAGGGGCTCGGCCAGCACCGACACCGAGACCGGCCCAGCGGCGACGCGGTCGAGGATCTGCCGGCGCGTCGGGTCGGCCAGCGCTGCAAACCGCCGATCGAGAACGGACATAACGCTGACCCATACGGTAAAGCGTTGTCCGACGACTGCACCCCCGGCCCGTGCACCGAACCCAACGGGGGGCCGTTGCCGGACCAGCGGTCTCGTGAGCGATGAGGCAAGGACGCGCGCCGACAACCCGCCGACTCGCGCCCTTTCGTAGCGACTCGCGCGCCGGCTTGTAGCGACTCGCGCGCCAATTTGTAGCGACTCGCGCGCGAGTTCGTAGCGACTCGCGCGCCGGCTTGTAGCGACTCGCGGGCGGCGGCGGCGGGCGGCGGGCGGCGGGCGTCAGGTGCAGACGTGCTTGGCCGCGAGGATGCGGGCGACCGCGCGGTCGTTGGTGGCGGGGTCGAGGCGGCCGTCGGCCAGCGCGACGTCCGCCGTGTCGAGCACCGCGGCGACGCTCGCCGCATCTTTGGCGCCTGACGACCACAGCGCCTGGTCGGCGCCTGCGGCGAGGGCCCGCACGACGGCGTCGGGCAGGGCGAACGTGCCGGTGACGGCCTTCATCGCGCCCAGGTCGTCGGTCACGACGAGCCCGTCGAACCCGAAGTCGTCGCGCAGCAGGCGGTATGTGCCCGGGGTGAGCGACGACGGGAGGTCGTCGGTGAGGCCGGGGACGTCGAGATGGCCGACCATCACCGCGACCGGCCCGGTGCGCATCAGGTAGGCGTACGGGAGCAGGTCGGCAGCGCGCAGCTGGGCCAACGGCGGGGTGGTCACCCGGCCGCGGTGCGAGTCGCCGTCCGCGCGCCCGTGGCCCGGGAAGTGCTTGAGCACGGGCAGGATGCCGGCGTCGCGCAGCCCGTCCGCGAAGGCGCCGGCGTAGCGGGCGACGACGGCGGGATCACCGGAGAACGCGCGGTCGCCGATGACCGCGTTCGCGGGCTGGTTACCGACGTCCACGGCCGGGGCGAAGTTCACCGTCACGCCGCGGGCCGCCAGCGCCCGCCCGCGGTCCCGAGCCAGGTCGCGGACCTGTTCCGGCGTGTACCGGCCGGCCATCCGGCGGGCACCGGGAAGGCGACCGTCGAGGGCGTCGACGCGCTGCACCCGCCCGCCCTCGTCGTCCACCGACACCGCCACCGGGAGCCGCGCGACCGCCTGCACCCGGCGCAGGGCCTGGTCGCGTAGCAACGCCGTGGCATCGCCGCCGAGAAAGATCCCACCGACCTGGGTCGCACGCACGGTCTCGACGACTCCCCCCGGGTCCGCGGCGTCGACGCCGACGACGAGCCGCTGGGCGAGGCGGTCGCGTGGCGACAGGGCGGCGACGGCAGGACCGCAGGGCGGCTGGCGGTCCGGTCCGAGGGCGCTTCCGTCGGGCACCGCAGGAGCGACCGGGCCAGCCGGCACCGAGGCTGCCGCCTCAGCGGCACCGGTCACCGACCCCGGCCGGAGGGCGACCGCCCCGACGGTGAGCAGCGCAACCAGCGCCCCCGCAAGCAGGGGCACGACGAACCGGAACCGACGACGGGACGACATCGCGGCCAATCCTGCCCGACGCCTCCCGCCCGCTAAGCGAGCGAGGGAACGCGCTCGCCCTCGGGTACGGGCCCGGGCGGCGTGCCGACTCCGAACGGGCTCCCGCCGAGCTCCTCGCGCCCGTGCGGGGTCAGCCAGTTCGACACGTCGGGTCCGTCGGGCACGATCCTCGTCGGGTTGATCATGGTGTGCACGCAGTAGTAGTGCTGCTTGATCTGGGTGAAGTCGATCGTGTCGCCGAATCCCGGGGTCTGGAACAGGTCACGGGCGTAGGCCCACAGCACCGGCAGCTCGGTCAACTTCTGCCGATTGCACTTGAAGTGGCCGTGGTAGACCGGGTCGAACCGGACGAGCGTGACCCACAGCCGGATGTCCGCCTCGGTGATCGTGTCGCCCACCAGGTAGCGCCGCGCGGCCAGGCGCTCGGAGAGCTGGTCCAGCCGCGCGAACAGGGCCTCGTACGCACGGTCGTACGCCTCCTGGCTCCTGGCGAAGCCGCACTTGTAGACCCCGTTGTTGACGTCGCGATAGACGACCTCGTTGATCGCGTCGATCTCCGCGCGGAGGTGCTCCGGGTACAGGTCGGGCGCACCCGGCCGGTGGAACTGCCGCCACTGCGTCGAGAAGTCCAGCGTCAGCTGCTGGAAGTTGTTCGTGACGGCCTTGCCGGTCGCGACCTCGACCATCGTCGGCACGGTGACGCCGTCGTCGTACCCGGGATCCGCGTTCTCGTAGGCCTCCCGCAGGTACTCGATACCGAGCACGGGGTCGCGGTCGTCCGGGTCGTTGTGGAAGCGCCAGCTCCGCTCGTCATGCACGGGGC
>JAQSWF010000232.1 GCA_029266775.1 Pseudonocardia sp. | reverse complement strand
GGGGCACGACGAGCGAAGGGGGACGACAAGAAGAACCTCCGGGACGTGGCACGTCGCGCGCGGAGGCAGCGCCGAGATGGCGGCGGCTGGTGGTCGCATCGGACGAGCCCGGGCGCGTGTGGCGCCCAGATGGATGGTGGCCCTGCTCAGTGACGCCCTCATGGACGGAGCAGAGGTGCGCCCGCGACGAACTCTTCCAGAGCCGTGATTGCCGGGCAGTGCACTGTGCAACCTACCGCAGACCCGATGTGTTCCTGCATCGGTACAGCGCGCTCCGGCTTCTCACGGTCCCGGCGGCAGCAGCAGGTCGGCCCGCACCACCTCGTGCAGCGCGTCCGCGGCTGCAGGGCTGATGCCGCGAGCGGTGAACCATCCGGCGACCCGTTTCACGTCGCGAGCCAGGAACTGCGGCCCCTGCGGGTTGCCGACGACGTCGACGACCTGCGGCAGGTCGATCATCACGAGCCGGCCGTCGTGGACGAGCAGGTTGTACGCGGACAGGTCGCCGTGGGTCAGGCCGTGGCGGGCCAGCCCGCGCAGCGCCTCGACCAGCTGGTGCCACAGCCGCGCCACCAGGTCGGGCTCGGGGCGCAGTTGCGCCAGCCGTGGCGCCGCCTCGCCGGTGTCCTGGTCGCCGATGAACTCCAGCAGCAGCTCGGTGCCCTCCAGCTGGACCGGGTAGGGGACGGCCACTCCGTCGGCCCACAGCCGCGCCAGCGCGGCGAACTCCGCGGCGGCCCACTGGCCCGACAGCAGGTCGCGGCCGAACGCCGTGCGGTTCGCCATCGCCCGCGTCTCCCGGGACCGGCGCACCCGCCTGCCCTCGAGGTAGCCGGCGTCGCGGTGGAACAGGCGGTGCTCGGCGGTCCGGTACCGCTTGGCGGCGAGCAGGACGCGCCGCGTCGATCCGGGCACGGCGCGCTCAAGCAGGTGGACGTCGGCTTCCTTGCCGGACTTGAGGATGCCGAGCTCGGTGTCGACGGCGGCGTGCTCGGCGACGACCCATCGTGGGCGAGGCGTCGGGCCGTGCAGGGCGCCGGTCCCGGTGGACCAGCGGTCTCCGGCAGGTGGCCCGTCGGGGTCGGTGCCACCGCGGCCGTCGAGGTCAGCGGGCGGCGCCGGCTTCTGGCCGCGGTGGACGGGCGGCTCGTCGTCGAACCGACGGCGGCGGCGCATACGGGTGTGCGGGGTCGAGAAATCGATGTCGCGGTGGCGCAACGCGGGAACTCCCAGCGGACGGGGGCCCGCCGGGCGCGCAGGTGGTGTGCGACCTCAGGCGGGCGGGACGGGGAGACGAGTGCAGGGCACGTCCCGGACGGCGGTCGACATGCTGCACCTCCTCCGCCCTCCGCTGGTCCTCGTTCTTGGGCTTCCGGCTGCACACCGTGCCCGCAGCGTGTCCGCCGCGCAACGCGTTTTCCGCGCGGACCTCAGCCGACCCTCTCGCCGTACACCCGCTCGACCCGCATCGCCATCAGCACCCGCCGGTCGGCCACCATCACCGCCCGGTACTCCGCCCAATCCGGATGCTCGCCCGCGGCGCTGCGGTAGTAGTCGACGAGTGCCTGCACCTCCGGGCCGTCCGGGTCCGTCCCCGGCCCCGTCAGGGTGACGCCGCCCTCGGCGGTGGCCCACGACCAGCCGTCCGCGCTCGTGACCTCCAGTGCGGCGCGCGGGTCCCGGCGCAGGTTCGCCGTCTTGGCGCGGCCTTCGGTCATGGACACGTACAGAACGCCGGCGTCGCGGTCGTAGAAGGGCGTGACGGGCGACAGCTGCGGACGGCCGTCTGCCTTGATGGTGGCGAGCACCCCCAGCCGTGCTCCGGTCAGCAGGGCATATGGGTCGAAGGTGGTGGGCTGGCTCACACCCAGGCCAACCGCGTCGACCCGGCCGACATTCCGGAGAGGCTCAGCTCAGTGCTCGGCCACGCAGAACTCGTTACCCTCGGGGTCGGCGAGTGTGGTCCAGACCAGGCCCTCCGCGTCGCCCCCACGCTCGCCGAGCACCGTCGCGCCGAGCTCCATCAACCGCGCCACCTCGGCGTCCCGCTGGCCTGGGGGCGCCACGAGGTCGAGATGCAGACGGTTCTTCCCGGTCCGCCCCTCGGGCACGAGCTGGAAGGCCAGGACCGGCCCGCCGGCCGGCGGCGGGGCCAGCATGACGAACGCGCCATAGTCACCGGAGATGGTGGTGGACAGCGCCGCTGCCCAGAACGTCGCCAGGCCCTTCGGGTCCGCGCAGTCCGTGGTGACCATGCCGATGGCCAGTGCCATGAAGACCTCCTCGGTGGGGCCGTCGTCGCAGCGGACGCTATCGGGCGCCACCGACAGTCTCGCCCGGCGGCAAACCCCGACGACGCCCTTCGCGGCACGTCGCTACCCTCCGTACGGTGCTGACCAGGATGTCGTCGCTGTTCCTCCGGACCCTGCGCGAGGACCCGGCGGACGCGGAAGTGCCGAGCCACAAGCTGCTCGTCCGTGCCGGTTACGTCCGCCGCGTGGCGCCCGGGATCTACTCCTGGCTGCCGCTCGGGCTGCGGGTGCTTCGGGCGATCGAGCGTGTGGTGCGCGAGGAGATGGACGCCATCGGCGGCCAGGAGATCCAGTTCCCGGCGCTGCTGCCGCGCGAGCCGTACGAAGCGACGAACCGGTGGATTGAGTACGGGCCGAACATCTTCCGCCTCCGGGACCGCAAGGGCGGCGACTACCTGCTCGGGCCCACCCACGAGGAGCTGTTCGCGCTCGTGGTGAAGGGCGAGTACGCGTCCTACAAGGATTACCCGGTGATCCTCTACCAGATCCAGACCAAGTACCGCGACGAGGAGCGGCCCCGCGCCGGCATCCTGCGCGGGCGGGAATTCCTCATGAAGGACTCCTACTCGTTCGATCTCTCCGACGAGGGTCTGGCGGAGTCGTACGCGAAGCACCGCGGGGCGTACGTCAAGATCTTCGACCGGCTGGCGCTGCGGTACGTCATCGTCTCCGCGACGTCGGGTGCCATGGGCGGCTCGGCCAGCGAGGAGTTCCTCGCCGAATCCGAGACGGGCGAGGACACCTACGTCCGGGGCCCCGGCGGCTACGCCGCGAACGTCGAGGCGGTCATAACGCCCGCGCCTTCGCCCCAGCCGGTCGACGACAAGCCGGCGGCCCAGGTCCACCACACACCGGACACGCCGACGATCGAGACGCTCGTCGCGTTCCTCAACGGTGCGGGGCTCGGCCGGACGTTCACGGCCGCGGACACCCTGAAGAACGTCCTGGTCAAGACCCGCCGCCCCGGGGCCGACCGATGGGAACTCCTCGCCGTCGGCGTACCGGGCGACCGGGACGTCGACCTGAAGCGGCTCGAGGCCTCCGTCACGCCCGCCGAGGTCACGCTGCTCGACGACGCGGACTTCGCCGCGCACCCGTTCCTGGTGAAGGGCTACATCGGCCCAGGAGCGCTGGCGGCGAACGGGGTGCCGTTCCTGGTCGACCCGCGGATCGTCACGGGGACGGCGTGGGTGACCGGCGCGGACCGAGCTGACCACCACGTCGTCGACCTGGTCGTGGGCCGCGACTTCACCCCCGACGGCGTCATCGAGGCCGCCGATGTCCGGGCTGGCGATCCGTCGCCCGACGGTGACGGCGTGCTCGAGGCTGCGCGCGGCATCGAGATCGGGCACATCTTCCAGCTCGGCCGCAAGTACACCGACGCCTTCGGGGTGGACGCCCTCGGGCCCGACGGCAAGCCGATCCGGGTCACGATGGGGTCGTACGGGATCGGTGTCTCGCGCCTCGTCGCGGCGATCGCCGAGCAGAGCCACGACGAGCACGGGCTGATCTGGCCGCGGTCCGTGGCACCGTTCGACGTCCACCTGGTCGCCGCCGGCAAGCAGGCCGAGATCCGAGACGGGGCCGACGAGCTGGCCACGCGCCTGGACGAGGCCGGGCTGCGCGTCCTGCTCGACGACCGCAGCGCCTCGCCCGGGGTGAAGTTCGCCGACGCCGAGCTGATCGGCATCCCGACGATCGTCGTGGTGGGGCGCGGGCTGGCGTCCGGGGTCATCGAGATCAAGGATCGGCGGACCGGGGAGCGCACGGACGTCGCGCTGGCGTCGGCGGTGGATCATCTCGTGGAGTTGACGGGGAAGCGCTGATCGGCGCAACGCTTCGCAGTGCGGGCGTTCAACTCCCGCCGAGCCGCACGCTGGCGCTCACCGCATCGAGTGCTGCGCGCTCCGGTACCGCCGGTGCGCTCGGCCCGCCGCGCGTGTCGCCGGCGAGGAGGAGCACCGCGACGCCGCCGCTGACCGGAGCAGCGAGGGTGCGCACCTCACCCTCGACGGCGGCACAGCCCGAGTTGCCGCCGGCCGCCGTGGCCGTGACCTCGGTCAGCGTGGCGGTCACCGGGCCATCCCGGCCGGGCACCTGCATCGGCCGGGTGAAGGCCACCGAGACCTCGGCCGGCGTGCCGTCGGCGTAGGAGGCCGCGGCGAACCAGCGCGCGAGGCTCTCCGCGCGGACGGCGGGCTCGACGGCGGCGTCCGGGGGCAGCAGCGTCGTGGCGGCGAACCCGCGCAGGTGCCGCTCACCGGCGCAGGAGTAGCTGAGACCGTGCACGACGCCGCTGAGGATGGCGGGGAACGACGACTCGTCCGGCGTCTCCGCGCCCGGGTCCGGCGCCCAGCCACCGGGCGCGGTGTAGGTCAGGAACGGCGTGGACACGGTGTGCGGGCCGGGGGGCTCGCCCGGCCGCAGCATCACCACGGCCGGCACCGCGAGCGCGAGCACCAGGACGCCGAGGGCGAACGACGTGACGCGCCGGTGTGCGGCGAGCACCCGGAGAAG
>JAQSWF010000231.1 GCA_029266775.1 Pseudonocardia sp. | reverse complement strand
GCGGCTGCGTCGCGGCATCCGAGGCGGCGACGGCCGGGGCGGTCCCGCCCGTCGTCGGTCGTTCGGTCGTGGCCACAGCTCGTCTCCTGCCGTTCGCCGTTGGTGCCGTGCTTGGCCGTACCCGCATATGTACCGGCCCAGACCCAGAAAGCCGTGCTCGACGGCACGGGTCGCGACCCGACCATGCCTACCCTGGACGCGTGATGACCCGAGGCGCGGGGTCGGCCGGGGTCGTGCTGGTCGGCGGGCGGTCGGTGCGGATGGGCGCGTCGAAGGCCGCGCTGGAGTGGCACGGCTCGACCCTGCTGCGGCGCACCGTCGGGGCCGTCGCACGGGTTGTCGACGGGCCGGTGGTGATCGTCCGGGAGCCGGGCAGGTGCTCCCGGCGCTTCCTCCGGGCACCGAGGTCGTCCAATCCGGGCGCGGCGGTCATGGATCCCGAGATGCCACTCTTCGCCGGCGACGCCGTCACCTTCTCGGCATCGTTGTGCTCTGAACGACCCCGTTGAGGATCCTCAACGTGGTTCTGCAGCGGTGTCACGCCACGACATGTCTCCGTGTCGTGAGCCGGCGGCAGCAGCGCGATCCGCGCTCGGCGCCGTAACGTGCGCGCGACTGTCGCCCACGCACTTGACCTCAATCTTGCTCGAGCTTCTACCGTCAGCCCGACGCCGGAATTGTCGGTGCCCCGCGGCACACTGCCCGCCAGGCCAACACCGGGGAACGGGAGCAGTTCGTGAGCATGGAGATGCAGGCGTGGACGTCGCTCTACCACGCGATGCACGCCACCGAGGAGCGCAGGCCGTTCTCGCGAGTCACGCTGCGGCGCATCGCCGGGTTCGCGCGGCCGCACCAGGCGAAGCTGACGGTGTTCCTGCTGCTCAGCGTCGTCGGTGCGGTGTTGGCCGTGGCCACGCCGGTGCTCGCCGGTCGGGTCGTCGACGTGATCGTCGGAGGTGGTGCGGCGGACGCGGTGGTGCGGCTGGCCCTGCTGATCGCGGCGATCGCGGTCGCGGAGGCCGTCGTCGGCATCCTCACCCGCTGGTACTCCGCGCGGATCGGCGAGGGGCTGATCCTGGACCTTCGCGACACGGTGTTCACCCACGTCCAGCGCATGCCGGTGGCGTTCTTCACCCGCACCCGAACGGGGGCGCTCGTCAGCCGGCTCAACAACGACGTGATCGGGGCCCAGCGGGCGTTCAGCGACACGCTCTCCGGCGTCGTGGGGAACGTCGTCACGCTCGCGCTCGCCCTGGGTGTGATGGTGACGCTGTCCTGGCAGGTCACGCTGCTCTCGCTGATGCTGCTGCCGGTGTTCGTCCTGCCCGCACGCCGGATCGGGCGGCGGCTCGCGCGGATGGAGCGGGAGGCGGCCGACCACAACGCCGCCATGGGCGACCAGATGACCGAACGCTTCAACGCGCCCGGCGCGACGCTCGTGAAGCTCTTCGGACGGCCCGCCGACGAGCGGCGCGAGTTCGTCAGCCGGGCCGCGCGGGTGCGGGACATCGGCGTCAGCACGGCGATGGTGCAGTGGGTGTTCGTCACGGCCCTCACGCTCGTCTCGGCGCTGGCTCTCGCGCTGGTGTACGGCCTGGGCGGGTACCTCGCCCTCGCCGGGCGGATCGCGCCGGGGGACGTCGTCGCGCTCGCGCTGCTGGTCACCCGCCTCTATGCACCGTTGACCGGTCTGGCCGGCGCGCGGGTGGAGATCATGAGCGCCCTGGTCAGCTTCGGACGGGTCTTCGAGGTGCTGGACCTGCCGCCCTTGATCCGCGAGCCGGAACGGCCGTTGCCGCTGCCGTCCGGGCCGCTGTCCGTCGAGTTCTCGCACGTGCGGTTCGGCTACCCCGCGGCCGGCGTGGTGTCGCTCGCATCGCTGGAAGACGTGGCGCACCTCGACGACCGGGGCGGCGTCGAGGTGCTGCACGACGTGTCCTTCCGCGCCGAGCCCGGGCAGATGGTGGCGCTGGTCGGCTCGTCGGGTGCGGGCAAGTCGACGATCGCGCAGCTGCTTCCCCGGCTGTACGACGTCGATGCCGGGGTGGTGCGCCTGGGCGGGGTGGACGTCCGCGAGCTCTCGTTCGACGCGATTCGGGGCGCACTCGGCCTGGTGACCCAGGACGGGCACCTGTTCCACGAGTCCGTGCGCAGCAACCTGCTCTTCGCTCGTCCGGAGGCAACGGAGGCGCAGCTGTGGGAAGTACTGGCCCGCGCCCGGCTGGCCGACGTGGTCGCGGCGCTGCCGGACGGGCTGGACACCGTCGTCGGCGAGCGCGGCTACCGGCTCTCCGGCGGCGAGCGGCAGCGGCTGACGATCGCCCGCCTGCTGCTGGCCCGCCCGCGCGTCGTCGTCCTCGACGAGGCCACCGCGCACCTGGACTCGACGTCCGAGGCCGCGGTGCAGGAGGCGCTCGCTGAGGCGCTGCACGGCCGCACCGCCATCGTGATCGCGCATCGGCTCTCCACCATCCGGGCGGCGGACCTGATCCTCGTGGTCGAGGAGGGGCGGGTCGTCGAGCGTGGCACGCACAAGGAGCTGCTGGCAGCAGACGGCCGGTATGCCGAGCTGCACCGCACCCAGTTCGACCAGGCTCCGGCAGAGAGGGAGGGAGGCGATCTGGACCGCGTGGCCGCGGCCGCGGTCAGCTGACCCGCACCACTCGCCACACGGACAGGCGCTGAGGCAGCACCTACGCTGCCCTCGTGCGCCCGCAACCCACCCCGGTGACACACGGGCAACCCGCGCGTAACACGCCCTCCTTACCGTCGCGGCCATGACCGCGGCGGAGCTCGGAATCGGCGTCGAGGAGGAGTTCCACGTCGTCGACCTCACGACGCGCAGGTCGGCGCCGGAGGTGGACGCGCTGCTCGCCGAGCTGGACGGCGAGGAGTTCGCGCCGGAGCTGCAGCGCTCGCTCGTCGAGACCAACACGCCGGTGTGTCTGACGTTGGACGAGCTACGGGGGCACTTGCGGCGGCTGCGAGCGAAGCTGGAGACCGCAGCCGGGCGTCATGGGCTCGGGGTCGTCGCCTCGGGCACGGTGCCGTTGGTCGAGCTCGAGACCGACGCGATTTCGGCGGGCGCCCGGTTCGAGCGGATGCAGCACGAGTACCAGGTTCTGGTCAGCGAGCAGCACATCTGCGGCGCGCAGGTGCACGTCGATGTGCCGGACCGGGACGAGGCGGTCCAGGTGGTGCGCCGGGTCGCGCCGTTCCTGCCGGCGTTCCTGGCCATCTCGACCAGCTCCCCGTACTGGCGCGGCCGCGACACGGGATACGCGAGCTACCGCAGCCTCGTCTGGTCGCGCTGGCCCACGGCCGGCCCGCCCGGTGTCCTCGACGACGCGGCGGACTGGGACCGGATGGTCAAGGACCTGATCGCTTCGGGGACGATCAGCGACCCGGGGATGGTCTACTTCGACATCCGGCCGAGCGCCCACGTACCGACCGTCGAACTGCGCATCTGCGACTCCTGCCCGGACGTCGACTCGGTCGTGCTTATCGCCGGCCTGTTCCGCGCGCTCGTGCGCCGGGCCCGCGAGGAGTGCGCGGCCGAGGCCCCCCTACCCCCGATCCGGCACGAGCTGCTGCGCGCCGCCAGCTGGCGGGCCGCTCGCTCCGGCCTCGAGGGTGACCTGGTCGACCTGGACGGTCCCCGGCTGATCTCCCCGGCGCTGCTCATCACCCAGCTGGTCAACGCCCTGCGCCCGCAGCTGGAGGCGGCGGGCGACCGCGAGCAGGTGACGGAGCTGGCCCAGGACCTGCTCGCCCGCGGCAGTGCCGCCGCTCGCCAGCGCCGCCGTTTCGGGCTGCGGGGCGAGCTCAGCGACGTTGTCGACGGCCTGGTCGCCGCCACCCAGGGCCGCCAGCTCCCCTTCGAGCCGCCGGCCACGATCCCGCTCGCGTCCGAGCTGCTCACGCAGTACGCGTCGCCTGCGTACGACGAGGCGGTCAGCGAGTCCGGAGCGGTCCTGCCCCAATACGGCTGGATGTTCCGGGCGCTGTCGCGCATGGGTACCCGCGGGATGGCCGCTGCCGAGCAGGCCCTGCGCACCGAACAGCGCGCACGGGGAGTGACGTTCCGGGTGGGGGACGAGCCCGAGCGGCTCTTCCCGCTCGACCTCCTGCCGCGGATCATCACCCCGGACGAGTGGACCGACCTCACGGCCGGCCTCGCACAGCGAGTCCGGGCGCTCGAGTCGTTCGTGCGCGACGTCTACGGCGAGCGGCGGATCGTCGCCGACGGCGTCATACCGGCCGCGGTGGTGGACGAGGCGCCGGGTCGCAGCCACCTCGGAAAGCTCGTCCCGGCGGACGCGGTGCGCATCGCGGTGGCCGGCATCGACCTCGTGCGCGACCGCGCCGACCACTGGCTGGTGTTGGAGGACAACCTGCGGGTGCCGTCGGGCATGGCGTACTCGATCATGAGCAGGCGGCTGATCCGCAGCGCGATGCCCGACCTGGAGCCGCCGACCGGTGTCGTCCCGCTCGAAGACGTCCCGCGGCGGCTGCGCACGGCGCTGCTGTCCGCCGTGGACCCGGACCAGGCCGGCTACGACCAGGTCGCGTTGTTGTCGGCCGGACCCGTCGACTCCGCCTTCTTCGAACACCAACTGCTCGCCGACAACATGGGCGTTCCCGTGGTGACCCCGCGCGACCTGCAGGTCACCGACGAGGGCGTGTTCCTGGTCAGCGAGGGCGCCCGGGTCCGGCTGTCCGCGCTGTACCGGCGCGTCGACGAGGAGGAGCTGATCGGCTCGTCCGGCGCGGACCTCCGACCGATCGGACGCGCTCTCGGCGCCGCGGTCCGTCGGGGCACGGTCGCGCTGCTCAACGCCTTCGGCAACGGGGTGGCCGACG
>JAQSWF010000230.1 GCA_029266775.1 Pseudonocardia sp. | reverse complement strand
CGAACGGACATGTGCGGAGGTTAGCCGGGCCGTTGTGGAGGCGTCAAACCGGCTCCGGCAGGCGGGCGCCAATCGGTGGGACGATGGAGCCGTGAGCACCGCTCCATCGTCTTCCGGGTCGTCGTCCGGGTCGTCGTCCGGCGCCTCCCGGGCCGTCTTCCGCGTGTCGCCGCTCGTGATCCTGTTCGCGCTGGCCTTCGCTCTGTGCGCGACCCCCTTCGCGTTCGGGGCGCCGTTCCTGTGGCTGGTCTACCTCGTCCCGGTCGGGATCATCGCCTGGACGCTGCGGACCCGGACCGTCGTGGACGCGGAGGGGCTGAGCGTGCGGCGGCTCGTCGGTGGGCGCCATGTCCTGTGGGAGTCGGTCCGCGGTTTACGGCTCGACGAGCGGGCGCGGGTGCACGCGGTGCTGGTGGACGACGACGAGCTGACCCTGCCAGCGGTGCACGTGCGCGATCTGTCGGTGCTGTCGGTCGCGAGCGGAGGTCGGCTTCCGGATCCGGCTGCCTGACACCGGACGCGAGCGTGACGTGGCTGCTGCGGTGACGACCGTGGTGTCACGTTCGGAACGAACATCGGGCTTGTAGCCCGTGGAAGGGCGGCGTTGCTCACCCGTCGAGGATCGACGTGGAACTCGGGCCCTCAGCGAGGACGAAGCAGGAAGTAGGCCACCAGCCCGGCGGCGACGCCGATGGCTAGGCACAGCACACCCCACGGGGCGGGGCGACGTTGCCACGTGCGGCCGTTGTCCAGCGCGATCCGCCCGGACCCGGTGAGCACCAGCGCGGCGGCGGCCAGGCCGAGCACCACATCCAGCTCCACCGCGGCCGCGCCGGGCGGGCCGGCGATGAAGAAGCCGTTGCCCGCCTTGAGCAGCACCGTGTTGATCATCAGCGCGAGCAGGCCGCTCGCCGCCAGCGGCGTGAGCAGGCCGAGGACGACGCCCGCGCCGCCGATCAGCTCCGTCATCGCCGTCACCCAGACCAGGATCTCCGGGTTGCGGTAGCCGAAGGCCCGCAGCACCTCGGTGAAGCCGCCGATCCCGGGGCCGCCCCACACCCCGAACACCTTCTGCGCACCGTGGGCGAGGAACACCCCTCCGACGGCGAACCGCAGCAGCAGCAGACCGACGTCCGTCGCAGGGTTCCACATGAGCTCGCGGCGCCGCGGCCCGTCCAGCGGCTGAGTTCCCGTCCCGCCGATGTCCGAGCCGGATCCGGGAAAGATCGAGGTCGGCTGGTCGGTCATGCTGCGCAGCGTAGCGGCGTCGGACCATCGGTAGGCACCCTCGACGGGGTTCGGCGGCTCCTCGCTCGGACGAACTGCTCGCGCTGTGCGTAGGAGCCCGCGCGTGCCCCGGAGCAGCGCCGCGCCGTCCCGGATGCACTCACGGTGCGCTCACCCGTTCCGCCCTAGCGTGGACCTGGTGATCGGGCGGGTGCGACGCGCGCTGGCGGGCACCATGCTCGTCCTTGCGCTCGGTGGCTGCGCCACCTTCCCCGACGACGGCCCGCGGGACTGGCGCGAGAAGGTCGAGAACGCGGGCGAGCTGGGTGGCCCGCCGCTCGTGCCGGAGAGCGAAGCTCCGGAGCCACCACCCGAGGAGGAGCAGGAGACCGACCCCTCTGCCATACCCGAGCCCACGGGCTGCGTCGACCCGGATCCGCAGGTGGTTGCCACCTGCCTCGGGCCCGTGTCTGCGGTCGCGGTGCTGCCGGACTCGCGAACGGCGCTGGTCGCTGAGCGTGCGACCGGCCGGGTGCTGCGGGTGCAGCGGGGGGTCGAGCCGGTGCTGGTGACGACGGTGCCCGTCGATGCGAGCGGGGGCGGTGGCCTGACCGGGCTGGTGCTCTCGCCCGGCTACGCGGAAGACCGGCTCGTCTACGCCTACGCGACCACGCCGGAGGACAACCGCGTGCTCCGGCTCGCGTCGGGCGAGGAACCGAAGCCGGTGTTCACGGGCATCCCGCGGGGGGCCCGCGACAATGCCGGCGCGCTGGCCACGGACGGCCGCAACGCGCTGGTGATCGCCACCGGCTCGGCGGGGCTCGCGCCCGACGCGGCATCGCTGGCGGGCAAGGTGCTGCGGATCGACACGCTGGGCCGGCCCGCCGAGGGCAACCCTGACCCGGCGTCGCCGATCTACAGCGCCGGGCTGACCGCTCCCGGCGGTGTCTGCGTCGGCGGCGGGGAGCTGTGGGTGACCGACCGCTCCAACGCCCGCGACGTGCTCTTCCGCGCCACCCCTGGCCAGCTCGGCGAGCCGGCGTGGACATGGCCGGAGCGGCCGGGCGTGGGCGGCTGCGTGGCGCAGCCGGGCCTTCTGCTGGTGGCGCAGGCCGGCGGGCGGGCGGTGTTCGTGCTGCGTCCGGGCGAGACCGGCGCCTTCACCGGCGCACCGGAGACGCTGCTGCAGAACCGGTACGGCCGGTTGTCGGCGACCGCGGCCGCGCCGGACGGGCTGTTGTGGCTCGGCACGGTGAACAAGGGCGGCGGGCGGACCGTCGCCAGCGACGACCGCGTCATCCGCATCCAGCCGCCCTCGGGCGGGGGCGAGTCGCGCATCTGAGCGGACGACCGGGGGCGCTGTAGCGAAAGTGGCTCTCGGTTCACCGAACGCACCTCGCGCAGGACACGCTTCGCGTCTCCTCGAGCAGGACCCGCTCCCGTCTCATTGTGAGATCGCGACCCGCGTGCCCGGCCCCGACACTGCCCGGGTGCGGGCGATGCAGGTGCTGCGGCTGGTGGTGCACGGGCCCACGCGCGAGCCCGTACTGCTGCTTGGCGAGATGGAGGGGGACCGCTGCGTCCCCGTCTTCCTCCGCAGGCCTCAGGCCGACGTGATCGCCATCGGCCCGCGCGGCACCTCCGACCTGCCGCTACCCCAGGACGTCCTGCTCCCCGTGCTCCGCGGGCTCGGCCACACCCTCGACGGGGTCGAGGTCACCGGGCTGGACGACGGGGTCTTCACCGCCGTCGTCGTGGTCGACGGCGACACGCGGATCCCGGTGCTGGCCAGCGACGCGCTGGCCGTCGCCGTGCGTGAGGTGCTCCCGATCGCCATGGCGGAGGAGATCCTCGACGCGGTGGGCCAGCCGACGTCGGAGCTGTTCCCGGAAGGCGCTGCGGCCCCACCGGACGAGCAGGTCCGGGCGATGCGGGCGTTCCTCGACGGCGTGTCGCCGGAGGACTTCGCCGACCCGCCCCACCCGGGCCCCTGATCGAGCGAAAGCGGCGTTCGCTCGGTCTGACGTACCCAACGCCGCGTTCGCTCCGTCTGACGCGCCCACCCCTGATCGAGCGAAAGCGGCGTTCGCTCCATCTGAGTACCCAACGCCGCGTTCGCTCGTTCGAGATGGCCCCGTCAGGCGCCGACGCGCTCCAGCACCAGCTCCCGCACGCGCTTGGCGTCGGCCTGGCCCCTCGTCGCCTTCATCACCGCGCCGACGATCGCGCCCGCCGCCGCGACCTTGCCGCCGCGGATCTTCTCCGCGACGTCCGGCTGCGCCGCCAGCGCCTCGTCCACCGCCGTGACGAGCGCGCCCTCGTCCGAGACGACCGTCAGCCCGCGCCGCTCCACGACCTCGTTCGGCGTGCCCTCGCCGTCCAGGACGCCGTCGACCACCTGGCGGGCGAGCCTGTTCGTCAGCGTCCCCGACGCCACCAGCTCGATCACCCGCGCCACCTGCGCCGGCGTGATCGGCAGGCCGACCAGCTCGACGCCGCGGGCGTTCGCCTGCTGCGCCAGGTAGGCCACCCACCAGGACCGGGCCTCGGCGGGGGGCGCACCGGCGTCGACGGTCGCCGCGATCAGGTCGAGCGCACCGGCGTTGACCAGGTCGCGGAGCTCCAGGTCGCTCAGGCCCCACTCCTGCTGGACGCGGGCGCGGCGCTGCCACGGCAGCTCCGGCAGGGTGGCGCGCAGCTCGTCCACCCACTCCGGGGACGGGGCGATGGGCACGAGGTCCGGCTCGGGGAAGTAGCGGTAGTCCTCGGCGGTTTCCTTGCGCCGGCCGGGTGCGGTGGTGCCGGAGCCCTCGTCGAAGTGCCGCGTCTCCTGCACGACCCGGCCGCCGTCGAGCAGCACGCCCGCCTGCCTGGTCATCTCGTAGCGCACCGCGCGCTCGACCGACCGCAGCGAGTTGACGTTCTTCGTCTCGGTCCGCGTGCCGAACGCAGGAGCGCCCTTCGGCATCAGCGACACGTTCGCGTCGCAGCGCAGCGACCCCTGGTCCATCCGCACGTCGGACACGCCGAGCGCGCGCAGCAGGTCGCGCAGCGCGGTGACGTAGGCGCGCGCGACCTCGGGCGCCCGCGCCCCCGTGGCGACGACCGGCTTCGTCACGATCTCGATGAGCGGGACGCCGGCCCGGTTGTAGTCCAGCAGCGAATACTCGGCGCCCTGGATACGGCCCGTTGCGCCGCCCACGTGCAGCGACTTGCCCGTGTCTTCCTCCATGTGCGCCCGCTCGATCTCGACGCGCACCGTGGAGCCGTCGTCGAGCGGCACATCGAACCAGCCGTGCACGGCGATCGGCTCGTCGTACTGGCTGATCTGGAAGTTCTTGGGCATGTCGGGGTAGAAGTAGTTCTTCCGCGCGAACCGGCCCCACGGCGCGATCGTGCAGTTCAGCGCCAGGCCGATCCGCATCGCCGACTCGACAGCCGTGCGGTTGACCACCGGCAGCGACCCGGGCAGTCCCAGGCACACGGGGCAGACCTGGGTGTTGGGCTCCGCGCCGAAGTCGGTCGCGCAACCGCAGAACATCTTGCTTACGGTCGACAGCTCGACGTGCACCTCGAGCCCGAGGACGGGGTCGAACTGCGCGACGACCTCGTCGAAGTCCACCAGGGTCGGGACGCTCAT
>JAQSWF010000024.1 GCA_029266775.1 Pseudonocardia sp. | reverse complement strand
AACGTGCCGCCGAGGATGCAGTCGGCAGAGCGCGGGTGCACGTAGGCCCGGCCGCCGGGATGCTCCTCGTCGCGGACGGACAGGTCCAGGCCCGGGTTGGGGACGCGGACGATCTGGCCACGCACCGGGTACGTGGACCCGTCACCGGCGAGTGCGCCTGCGGCCAGGCCCGCCGCGTTGACGACGACGTCCGGGCCGAGGTCGAGTACCTCGTCGAGCCCGGCGACCCGGCGCAGGACCTGCTGGGCGCCCGCGCGCAGGACCTCCCGGTGCAGGTGCGGCAGGTAGGCGGGCATCTCCACCAGCGGGACGGCGTAGCGCAGCCCGCGCGGGTAGCCCGGCGGCAGCTCGTCGGGCCGGGCAGGGCGCACCCCGCCGACGGCGGACGCCCAGGCCGGGAGGGGTGGCGGCACGTCGGGATCGTCGTGGTAAAGCTGCAACGACTCGCGCATGACGACGCCCGGCACACCCGCCGCGGCGTCGGCCGCGAGGACGCCATAGGTCGCGGCACCCCAGCGCGCCACGGCGTCGGGCGGACCGACTGCGGTCGGGAACCACACCGCCGCGGCCAGGTGCGACGTCGTCCGCTGCAGGCTGTCCCCGCTCACCACGGTCAGGTCGTGGCCGTCGCGCAGGAGCAGGTGCCCACAGCTCAGCCCGCTGATCCCCGCCCCGACCACGACGACGTGCACGGCGACGATCGTGTCAGCTCACCGGCCTGTCGGTGCGATGGGTCGGGCCCACGAGCCGAGCTCCTCGAACAGCGTCAGCTGTAGGCCGCCCGGCGCCTCGAGCCGGGCGTTGAGCGAGTCCCACGGCGTGCGGGTCGGCGGCGCGAGCACCTCTGCTCCCCCGGTCGTCAGCCGGTCCGTCGTCGACACGGCGTCCGCGACCTCGAACGCGACCCGCACCTGGCCGGCGACCCGGCGGCCCACCTCGACGCGGTCGATGTACTCGGCTTGCCGGGCGTCGACCACCTCGAGAGTGGCGCGGCCCGCCGACAGCAGCACCACCTGCCCGTCGTTCGAGGAGAAGTCGGCGACCTGCGCCAGACCGAGCACGTCACGGTAGAACCGCACGGCTGTCGGCCAGTCGTCGACGGTGAGCACGAGCCGGAGCTCGCGTACCGGGTCCACGGCATCCATGCGCCGATCCTGCCGCTCGGGCGACTCACCGACCGCGGCCGGACTTCGCCTGCAGGTCCTCGATCGCCTTCGACGCGTCGGCCTTCGACAGGTCGTCCGGGGGCGGCTCCTCCCCCGCCTGCTGAGCCAGCGTGTGCAGGTACGACTGCTGAGGTCCGGTTATCGGCTCGGCACCGGTGGTCCAGTCGTCAGGGTCCTTGGCGGCACTCGGGGTTACGTCGCGTTCGTCAGCCATATATCGAACATATCTTCGACCGGAGCCGGGCGCCTGTTCGGGTTACCCCTCGACGGCCCCAGGGCGTGTCCCGCGGATCATCCAGCCGGCTGCGCGGCGCTCGCACGGCATAGATCCACCGGACACGCCCTAGTCTTGCCATGTGCCCCGCGCGGAGTGCCTGCCCCCTCCCCCGCACTCCTATCTGGACGGACCGCGCCCGCGCGCTTACGCCCACCGCGGCTGGCATCTCGACGAGCTCGTCGGCCTGGAGAACACGCTGGCCGCGTTCCGCCGGGCCGTCGACGAGGGCTTCGACTACGTGGAGCTCGACGTGCACGCGACGGTCGACGGGGTCGCCGTCGTGCACCACGACCGCACGCTGGACCGCACCACCGACGCCGTCGGCCCGATCGCGGCGCGCACCGCCGCGGAGCTGGATGGCGTGCGGGTGCGCGGCGCGCACCGGGCCGAGCCGGTGCCCCGGCTGGCCGACGTGCTCGCGGCGCTGCCCGACACCCGGTTCACGATCGAGGTGAAGTCGGGGGTCGCGGTCCCGCCGGTGCTGGCGGTGGTGGCCGAGCTCGATGCGTGGGACCGGGTATGCGTGGCCGGATTTCACGAGGCCTGGCTCGACGCCGCGCGCAGCCTCGCTCCCGACGAGCGGTTGTTCACGTCGATGGGCCACCGGTCGGCGGTGGGCCTGCGCCTGCGGGGCTGGGGCGCTACCCGGAAGGGTCGCCCACGCGGTGGGCGCACCGTCGGTCCGCTCGCGGTACGCGGCGACGTCGCGCAGCTGCCGCACCGCATCGGCCGCCTCACCGTCGTCGACGCCGACCTGCTGCGCGTGGCCCACGCCGGCGGCCGCGAGGTGCACGTCTGGACCGTCGACGACCCCGACGTCATGGCGTGGCTGCTCGACCTCGGGGCCGACGGGATCATCACCGACCGCCCGGACCTGCTGCGCGACGTCCTCCACGCCCGCGGGCGGGACCGCCGGGCGAGCTGCGAGGCGGTCCCGTGACCGACCCGGCTTCCTCGGCGCGCGGGCCGCGGCCGGTCGAGCGGGGGCAGGTGCTCGCCTGGGGCCTGTGGGACTGGGGCTCGTCGGCCTACAACGCCGTCGTCCTCACGTTCGTGTTCGGCCCGTACCTGACCGGGGCGGTCGGCGACGACCTGCCGGGGGATGTGAGCGCGAACAGTTGGCTGGCGTGGGCGATCGCGCTCGCCGGGGTCGTACTCGCGGTGGCGGCACCGGTGCTGGGGGCGCGCGCCGACGCGGCGGGTCGGCGCCGGCGGGCGGTCGGCGTATGGACGGCGCTCACGGTCGCGACCATGGCCGGGCTCGTCGCGGTCCGCGACGATTACCGCGACCTCGCGCTGGGGCTCGTGCTGCTCGCCCTCGGGTCGATCTTCTTCGAGCTCGCGTCGGTGTCGTACAACGCGGTGCTGCGGCAGGTGTCGACGCCGGCGACGATCGGGCGGGTCTCCGCGTTCGGCTGGGCGCTGGGCTACATCGGCGGAATCGTCCTGCTGCTGGCGGTCTACGCGGGCTTCATCGCCGGAGACGGACCGGTGCGCGGGCTGCTCGAGGTCGAGACGGACGGCGGCTGGAACATCCGGCTCGTCGCCCTGGTCGCCGCGGTCTGGTTCGCGGTGTTCGCGGTGCCGATGCTGCTGGTCGTCCCCGAGGTTGCGCCCGCGCCTGAGGCCAGACCCCGGGGCGTCGTCAGCGCCTACCGCGCGCTCTGGCGCGACCTGCGCACGCTCTACCGCTCTGACCCGCACACGCTCTACTTCCTCGGCGCCAGCGCGCTGTTCCGCGACGGGCTCGCCGCGGTGTTCACCTTCGGCGGGGTGCTCGCCGTGACCGTGTACGGGCTCGGGGCCGGCGACGTGCTGGTGTTCGGTGTTGCAGCAAATGTGGCCGCGGCGGTCGGCGCGCTGGTCGCGGGGCGGATCGACGACCGCGCCGGGCCCAAGGTCGTGATCGTCGCCTCGCTGCTCGGGATGATAGTCGCCGGGTTCGTGCTGATGACCCTGTCGGGCGCTGTCGGGTTCTGGGTGTTCGGGCTGGCGCTGTGCCTGTTCGTCGGGCCGGCGCAGTCGTCGGCGCGCACGTACCTCGTCCGGCTGTGCCCGCCCGGACAGGAAGGCGAGCTCTTCGGGCTGTATGCGACCACAGGTCGAGCGGTGTCGTTCCTCGCCCCAACGCTCGTCGGGGCGTTCAGCTACCTGTTCGCCACGGATCGGGCCGGGATCGCGGGCATCCTCGTGGTGTTGGCGGCCGGGCTGGTCGCCCTGTGGCCGGTGCGGCCGCCCGCGAAGACGCCGTCGCGGCGTGTTGCGCCGCAGTGAACGGCACGTGACCAGCCGGTGAGCAAGGTCACCGTGCGGGGACCCGCCGCGGTTTGTGTAAGAACGCCGGGTTTCGGGCACACTCGTACTTCGGAGCAGCGCGGGGCTCACCGGCCCAGACAGAACCGGCCGGAGCGCCTGCACGGGAAGAATCACCGGCGACAGGGACGTTACACCTGGCGACTGGTCCGAGGGAAACACCCTCGGTGAACGGAACGGGAGGAACGCATGGCCGACCGCGTGCTGCGTGGCAGCCGGCTCGGGGCTGTCAGCTACGAGACCGACCGCAACCACGATCTGGCGCCGCGGCAGTCGATGCGCTACACCTGCCCGCGCGGGCACGACTTCGACGTGCCGTTCGCCAACGACGCCGAGGCTCCGAGCACCTGGGAGTGTCGCCTGCACGGCAGCATCTCTCGGCTCGTCGACGGTGCCGCGCCGGAGCAGAAGAAGGCCAAGCCGCCGCGCACGCACTGGGACATGCTCCTGGAGCGTCGCTCGACTGCCGAGCTCGAGGTGCTGCTCAACGAACGACTGGAGCAGCTCGCCGAGCGTCGCGCCGAGATCGCCTGACGCCAGCTCAGAGGGGGCCGGTCCACTTCGGTGGGCCGGCCCCGTCGTCTGTCAGGCGTCCCTGAACGCCGGGAGGTGGCGACGCACCCGTGTCCAGTGCCGCGTCACCCCCCACTGGGTGACCTTCCACAGCGCCTCGGCGACAATGGCGTTGCTCATCTTCGACGAGCCCCGCTCGCGTTCGGTGAAGGTGATCGGCACCTCGACGACTCGGAACCCCGCCTGCAGCGCACGCCACGCGAGGTCGATCTGGAAGCAGTAACCCTGCGACTCGACCTGCTCGAGGGTGAGGGTCTCCAGCACCTCGCGGCGGAACACTCGGTAGCCGCCGGTGATGTCGCGGATCCCGACGCCCAGCGCGAGCCGCGAGTACAGGTTGCCGCTGCGGGAGATCCAGTTGCGGTAGGCGGGCCAGTTGACGACCTGGCCTCCGTGGACGTAACGGGAGCCCAGGACGACGTCCGCGCCCGGGGGGGCGTCCAACGCGGCGAGCAGAGCGGGCAGGTCTTCGGGGGCGTGGGAGCCATCGGCGTCCATCTCGACGACGATCCGGTACTCGCCGCTCAGCGCCGTGGCGAAACCCGCGAGGTAGGCCGCGCCGAGCCCGGCCTTGGCGGCACGGTGCAGCACGGTCACCCGGGGGTCGTCGTCGGCGAGCTTGTCGGCGAGCTCCCCGGTGCCGTCGGGGCTCCCGTCGTCGACGACCAGCGCGTCCGCCTCGGGAACGGCGTCGTGCAGCCGCGTGAGCAGGGGCTCGAGGTTGTCCCGCTCGTTGTACGTGGGGATCACCACCAGCACCGACCGTTGCGGCTCAACCTTCCCGCTCTGGTCCGCCGAGTTCCGGTCAGCCATCCACGTCCCCTCCTGCGCGTTCCTGCCGGCGGGCGCGTCGCGCCGCCAGCAGCCCTGCCAGTCCAGCCGTGAGCACTACCCACTCGGGCAGGGCTCGCAGCCGGCTTGCGAGCGTAGTGGTGGTGCGCACGGGGGTTTCGTCGACCAGCACATCGGGGGTGAAACGGCTGGTGGCGGCGGTGACGGTGCCGTCAGGTGCGATGATCGCGCTGACGCCGCTGGTGGTGACGACGAGGACAGCGCGGTCGTGCTCGACGGCGCGAACCCGCGACATCGCCAGCTGCTGGAAGGTCATCTCGGTGAGGCCGAAGGTGGCGTTGTTGCTGGGCACCGCGAGGATCTGGGCGCCGGCGCCGACGCTCTCGGCGACGACGTCGTCGAAGGCGATCTCCCAGCAGATCGCGACGCCCAGCCGGATGCCCGCGGCATCGACCGCACCGTCCCCGATGCCGGGCACGAAGTTGCCGGCCCGGTCGGCGTAGCTGCTGAGCAGCGAGAAGAACCCCCGCCACGGCAGGTACTCGCCGAAGGGCTGGATGCGGCGCTTGTCGGTGCGGTCGACGACCCCGACACCGGGCTGCCACACCAGCACCGAGTTCGTGGCGGTCGGGCGATCGGTCGGCTCGCCTGGATCTGGTGCGCCCGCGAGCACGGTGCCCAGCACGATCGGCACCCCGACCGCGCGGGCGGCCCGGTCGATCGCGGCGGCGGCGTCGGAGTTCCGCAGCGGGTCGATGTCGGAGGCGTTCTCGGGCCACAGCACGACGTCCGGGCGGGGGCGTCGACCGGCAGCCACGTCCGCGGCGAGCTGCTCGGTGACCCGGACGTGGTTGTCGAGCACCGCGCGACGCTGGGCGTTGAAGTCCAGTCCGAGCCGGGGAACGTTGCCCTGGACGGCGGCGACGGTCACCGTCCGCTCCGGCAAGCTGCCCGCCGACGGGATCAGCGCGGCCAGCAACCCGGCGACCAGCGCAGCGGCCGCCACTGTGCCCGCGACCGCGGCACTGAAGAACCGGCGCTGCGCGAGCCGTCGGGCGGTCTCCCCCAGCGCGAGCCCGGCGAGCACGGTGACGAACGACAGCAGTGGCGCCCCGCCCAGCGCGACGACCGGCAGCAGCGGGCCGTCGGGCTGACCGAAGGCGACCCGGCCCCAGGGAAATCCGTCGAAGGGCGCCCGGGATCGCACGGCTTCGGCCGCGACCCATACCGCTGCGGCCCAGGCCGGCGCGGCGGGCAGCCGGGACACCACGGCCATGCCGGCCCCCGCTGCGCCGATGAAGAGCGCCTCGGCCGCCGACAGCGCCAGCCACGGCATCGGCCCGACGTAGATGCCGGTCCAACGCAGCAGCGGCAGGAGGAACCCCAGCGCGAACAGCGTCCCCAGTGCGAACCCGACCCGGGCGCGCCGCCCGTGCACCGCGACGCCGAGCAGCGCGAACGCCGGCAGCGCCAGCCACCACAGCGTGCGCGGGGCGAAACCCAGATAGAGCAGCACCCCGCCGCCGGCGGCGGCGGTGCACCGGGCGAGGAAGGCCGCGAGCGGGCGCCCCAGACGGCGCAGCCCAGGACGGGGTGCGGCGGGATCGGTGGTGGGGGCGGCCACGTCGCGAGGGTACGTGCGCCGTCCCGTACCGAGCGAAAGCGGCTTCGGCAAAGATAGACCTTGCCAAAGCCGCTTTCGCTCGGTCAGCGCGCGACGAGGTGGGCGTTGCCCAGCTGGTCGAGCACGCCGGGGGCGCCGGAGCGCCGGTACCACTCGTAGCCGTAGGCGGCGGCGAAGGTGCTGGACGGGACGTCGTCCGGGCCGATCTGGCTGGCGTGCGCCAGGATCGCCGCGCGCTTGCGGGCCAGCTCGTCCGCCGTACCGGTGACGGCCAGCGCGATCTCGGCGGTGACCCGCCCGTAGTCGACGGCGGCGGCGCGGGCCGCGCCGTGGACGAGGTGCCCGTCACGGGCGACCAGCTGCAGGTGCTCGCGGTCGATGGTCACCGCGTAGCCGGTGACGCCGACGAGTGCCGCCGCGGTCGAGCCGATGCGCCAGGTCGCGCGGTGGTCCGGGTGGCCGTAGATGCCCTGCTCGTCGTCGTGCAGCAGCGTGTCCGCGCCTTCCGCGTCGGCGATGGCGGCGACCTGGCGCGCCAGCGGGAGCGGGTCCGCCGCGGCCAGCGCCCGTTCGTGGGTGCCATCCGACCAGCCGGGCAGGCCGGAGTCACGGTGGCCGAGCAGCACCAGCCGCGCCACGCCGAGCATGCCCGCGACCTCCTCCAGCTCGGCGCGGCGGCGCTGCCCGACGGTCTCGCCGGGACGCAGCGCGATCCGCGAGCCGCCGAGGTCGCCGTCGGTGGCGACGACGAGGACCGTGCGGGCACCGGCGTCGGCGAGCCGGCGGAGCGTGAGGCCGGTGAAGATCGCTTCGTCGTCGGGGTGGGCGTGCAGCGCGAGGACGGTCCGACCGGCCAGGTCGGGCAGGGACGGCGGCGCGAACCGAGACGGCGCGGGCCGGGGAAGAGCGGAGGCGCTCATGGCGTGATCGCAGACTTTCAGGCCGCGGCGTGCGGCGGACGGACGGAGCCGGGGGCGTCAGCGGAAACAGCGACAGCACCCCGGACAGCAGCCGTCGCCGAGCGGGCGGCTGGTCCGGTGGATCACGCGGGGCAGTATGGCACAAGCCGAGCCGCGCGAGGGGCCGGGTGTCGGTTCAGTACGGCCGGCGCGGCATGAGGAGCCACAGCACCAGGTAGACGATCACCTGCGGGCCGGGCAGCAGGAGCGACAGCAGGAACACCAGGCGCACCGCCAGCGGGTTCCAGCCGAAGCGGTCCGCGATGCCGGCGCAGACGCCGGCGATGACGGCGCCTTCGCGGGGTCGGGTGAGGGTCGATGCCACCAGGGCTCCTCTCCGGATCGGTGGCGAATCTCGCCATCCGTCCTCGATGGTCCGCGCCGCGGCCGCCCGCGGCCTCCGGGAAACGCCCGGAGACGACCCGGAGGTTCCCGCCGCCCCGTGCAGGAAAGCCACCTTCATGCAACGAGGCTGCAGGAAGGTGGCTTTCCTGCAATGATCGCCAGCCGATCCTAGAGCACGACGAGGTCGCGGGGGCGGGTGTTGAGCCGCTCGCAGCCGTCGTCCGTGACCACGACGATGTCCTCGATCCGCGCTCCCCATGCGCCGTCCAGGTACACCCCGGGCTCGACGCTGAACGCCATGCCCGGCTCGAGGGGCAGCGCGTTGCCGCCGACGATGTAAGGGTCTTCGTGCACGTCGAGGCCGATGCCGTGGCCGGTGCGGTGCAGGAACCGCTCCCCCAGGCCGGACTCGGTGAGCCGGACGCGGGCCACGGCGTCGACGTCTTCGGCGCGGACACCGGGCCGCACCGCGGCGACGGCGCGCTCCTGCGCGTCCTGCAGCGCCGCGTACGCCTCGCGCACCCGCAGCGGCGGCTCGGCGCCGACCGCGTACGTGCGGGTGGAGTCCGAGAAGTAGCCGGTGGGCAGCGGTCCGCCGATGTCGACGACGACGACGTCCCCGCTCTCGATCACCCGGTCCGACAGCTCGTGGTGCGGGCTGGCCCCGTTCGGGCCGGATCCGACGATCACGAACGCTGCCGATGCGTGGCCCTCCTCGACGATCGCCGCGGCGATGTCCGCGCCGACCTCCGCCTCCGTGCGGCCGGGCGCAAGGAACTCGGGCATCCGGGCGTGCACCCGGTCGATCGCGGCGCCGGCGGCGCGCAGCTGGGCGACCTCCGCGGTGTCCTTGCGCATCCGCAGCTCGCGCAGCAGCGGCCCCGCGAGGTCCTGCGTGCAGCCGGGCAGGGCGTCGCGCAGCCCGAACACGTGCACCGCCGGCATCGTGTCGCCGACCGCAACGGCCTGCGGGCCGCCGGCCAGGTCGCTGACCAGCAGGTACGGGTCCTCCCCGTCGTTCCAGGTGACGATCTCGACGCCGAGCTCGGCCAGCGGCAGGTGCGCCCAGCCCGGCGCCTCGAGCCGCGGGACCACCAGCGCGGGCGGCGCGCGGTGCCCCGTCGCCGGCAACACCAGGCAGGTCAGCCGCTCGTGGCTCTCACCGCCGGCGTCGACCAGGTAGCGCAGGTCCGTACCCGGCGTGATCAGCAGAAGATCGACGTCACGCGTGGCAGCCGCGTCCCCGGCGCGGCGGAGTCGGTCGGCGAGCAGCGCGGAGGGGACGGCCGCAGTCATGCCGGCAGTATCCCCTGAACGGCACCATGGCTCCGAAGTGCGGTGAGCCGGGCCCGAATCAGCAGTACGGCTCCGAAGTGCGGGACGGGCAGATGCAACACTGCCACGGTGCCCGGACCGACCCGACCGCTGCTGCTGCTCGACTCCGCCAGCCTGTACTTCCGCGCCTTCTACGGGGTGCCGGAGTCGATCACCGCGCCGGACGGCACGCCGGTCAACGCCGTGCGCGGGTTCTGCGACATGGTCGCGCGACTGCTGACCGACCGGCGCCCGGGGCGGCTGGTGGCCTGCCTCGACCTGGACTGGCGGCCGGCGTTCCGGGTGCAGGCGCTCCCGTCGTACAAGGCCCACCGGGTCGTGGCGCCCGGCGGTGGCACGCTGGAGACCGCGCCGGTCGGCATTCCCGAACAGGTGCCCGACGCGCTCGCCCCGCAGGTACCGGTGATCCTCGACGTCCTCGCCGCCGCGGGGCTGGCTACTGCCGGCGCGGAGGGGCACGAGGCCGACGACGTGATTGGCACGCTGTGCGCCGCGGAGAAGGTCGACCCGGTGGAGGTGGTCAGCGGCGACCGCGACCTCATGCAAGTCGTCCGCGACGAGCCGACCTCCGTGCGGCTGGTCTACGTGGGTCGCGGGCTGGCGAAGGCGGAGATACTGGGACCGCCGGAGGTGGCCACTAAGTACGGGGTGCCCCGCGCCCGGGCCGGCGAGGCCTACGCGGAGCTGGCCATGCTGCGTGGTGATCCGTCGGACGGGCTGCCGGGCGTGCCGGGCATCGGCGCCAAGACGGCGGCGACGCTCGTCGGCCGGTTCGGCTCGTGGGAGGAGCTGCGCGCGGCGATAGCGGACCGCGCCGACACCCGCCTGGCCCCGCCGGTGCGGGGGAAACTCGCCGCGGCCGCGCCGTACCTGGCGGTGGTCGAGCCGGTGGTGCGGGTGGCGCTGGAGGCCCCGGTCCAGCTGGACCGCGCCGACGCCGTGCCCGATCAGCCCGTGGACCCCGAGCGGCTGCAGGAGCTGTCGCAGCGCTGGGGCCTGGGCGGGTCGGTGGACCGACTGGTGACCGCGCTCGGCGCGGCCGGGGCGACGCGCTAGCCGCAGGTTGATCGCCGCGAGCGTTACACCACTGCTTCGGCGACAACACTGACGTCCCGCCGGATGGATCATGGATAATTTCGCGCGCGGTGGCACCTGACCGGGGTGTCAGAAGTGGGTGCCGCACCAGGGCGCGACGGTGGTCGCGAAGAGCGCGTCCGCGTGGGAAAGCGCGGCGGGATCGTGCACCGTCCACCATCCCGTTGCCGCCAATGCGGACGGGGCGCGGTCACCCAGATAGGCCGAAGCCAGTGCGGCGACGCCACACTCCAGTTGCGCGGCACATCCGCCCAGTGGGGCGACGCGCTCTGCGGCGCCGTCGCCCAGCCGGTACACGCCGGAGTTGCCGGGCAGGAGGGGGTCGTGCACCGCGAGCAGCACCGGTGTGGCTCCCCGGTCCGGGTCGGCGGGAAAGGCGCGGGCGGCGAGCGCGGTGGGCACGTCGACCAGCCGCAGCCACGTCTCGTCCTGCTCGCCGGTGACGGTGCGGTCGCGCGGGTCGGCGAGCAGCAGGTCCAGCGGCTCGTCGAGGGGGCGCATCGAGGCCTCGACGTTTGCGGTGAGGTCGACGCCGAGCAGGAAACCCCACAGCGCGGCGGTCGACGCCGGATCGGCCGCGTGGAAGTCGGCGACCTGCAGCGGGCGCACGAACTCGTCGCCGCGCGCGGGCACCGCGACGACGAAACCGTCGTCGCCGTCCCGGCCGGTGTGCACGGCGGCCAGCACGTGGTCGCGGCCGCTGGTCTCGGTCGCAAGCCGCCACCAGCCCTCCGGCCGCGTGATGCCGCCCGGGCGGCACAGGGCGAGCCCGTCGTACAGCACAGGCAGCACGGTGGGCAGCTCTGCCCGGTCGAGCAGGCGCACCGACCCGCCTGCGGGTGCCTGCGGTCGCAGACCGCGGGCCCGCGCGACGCGTACCGAGCGGCCGCGGGTGGCAACGCCGTAGCCGAACCGGCCGTAGATACGGGCCTCGCTCGCCCACAGCGTCGAGAGCACCTCACCGCGGGCGGTGGTGTCGTCGAGCTGGGCACGGATCAGCGCCGTGAGCACCCCCCGCCGGGTCCGGTCGGCCCGCACCCCCACACAGCTGACCGCGGCGGCGGGCAGGACCGCGCCGCCGGGCACCGAGGTGCTCACCGCGAACGACATGGCGGTGCCCTCGAGCGACCCGTCGTGGTGCACGCCGAAGGTGCGCCCGGGCTCGTAGAACGCCCGCCGCTGCGGCCACCCCTCGTCGGTGGCCGGCGGGTGGTGGATGGTCGCGGCGAACAGGTCGTACGCGGCGCGCAGCTCGTCAGGGTCGAGGACCCGGACGGAGTCGAGGTGCGGGTTCAGACCGGCCGTCCGACCTCGTAGCCGCCGGCGTCGTCGGTGATCCGGACCGGCACGGTGACCGGGTCGGCGTCGATGGTCGCTTCGCAGGTGAACGTGGCGCCCGCGACGATCTCGACAGTGCCCGGGCAGCGGACGTCGGCGACCCCGTCCGCGCCGTAGTCGTCGGTCAGGACGACGGCCACGCCCTCCTGCACCGCGGCGCTGTCCAGGACGCGGGTGACGAACCACCCGGGCACGACGAACCCGAGGACGAGCACCGCCGCGACGACGGCCGCAGCGACTCCTGCGAGGACCCAGGGCAGGCGAGACCTGTGGGACGGCGCCGCCCGGCGCGGCCGCGGCGGATAGGGCTGGCCCCAGGGTGGCTCGGTCGGCGGGGCCGGCGCGCCGCTGGCGTGCCGGCCTGCGGCGTGATCATTCCGGTAGTCGCCCGTCTCGCGCGGGTCGGGGGCGTACGCGGGCTCGTCCCACCCGTACCGCGGCTCGTCCCCCGGCTGACCGTGGCCGGGGTAGCCGCTTGGCTCGGCGTAGGCCGCGTACCCGTTGCCGGGGTCGGTGCTGTTGCCGTAGCCGTACAGGCCTTCACCGGCGCCGCCGTACAGGCCGTCGCCGTACCCGGCATAGCCGGGGTCGCGATACCCGGGGTCCCCGTAGGCAGGACCGGACTGGTCGGGGTAGCCGGGCGCGCCCCAGCCGCCGACCGGGGGGCGTCCCCAGTCCGACGCTTCTCCGGCGGGCTGCGGGTCCCACTCGTCGGGGTCGCGCGGTCCGCCGGGCTGACGAGGTGTGTTCACCGCAGCGCCGCGCCGGTCTCGGGGGGCCTTGAGCGGAGCGTCACCAGGAGGAGGCGCTGTGCCGCTGTCCCGCTCGCACGCTTACTCACTGCCTCCCCCTCCTCCATCCGCCGTCGATGGGGCCGGTCCTGAATCCAAGCACAGCGGAGTGCCCAGGTGGAGAACTTCGCGGCAGCCGGTCGTCGTGGCGCACCTCCCCGGCGCGGCAGATGGACGGATGTCAGAGGGCGCCCACCGCCACCACGCCGCGCCGGATGGACCGGCTGGCCTGCGCCGCCGCGCGTCCCACGCCCCGGTCGCGCCCGGCGACGTCGGCGATCTGGTCGAGCAGGTCGATGACCTGCCGGCACCAGCGGACGAAGTCCCCGGCCGAGAGCTCTGCACCGTTCTGCTCGGCGGCGGTCAGGACCGCCGACAGCGACTCCCCCCGGGCCCACCGGTGGACGGGCCAGGCGAACCCGAGGTCGGGTTCGCGGGTGCGGTCGACCCGGTTGCGCCGCTCGTCGGCCTCGAGGTCTGTCCACAGCCGCACCGTGGCCGCCAGCGCCGCGGACACGGGCCCCGCCGGGACCCGCGGCACCGGCCCGGCCTCCCGGCGCGCCTCGTACACCAACGCCGACACGACCGCAGCGAGCTCCGCCGGCTCGAGCCCGTCCCACACACCGTGGCGCAGGCACTCGGCGGCGAGCAGATCCGACTCGCCCCACAGCCGCGCCAGCCGGTGCCCGTGCTCGGTGATCATCTCGCCGTGCAGGTAGTCGCGCTCCTCGAGCAGCCGCCGGATCCGGTCGAACGCCCGGGCCAGGGAGTGGGTGGCGGCGCGGACGCGTTGCCGAAGCTGCTCGGTCTCCCGTTCCAGCCGGGCGTGGCGCTCGGCCCAGCGCGCGTGCGCCTCCCGCTCCGCGCAACCGTGGCAGGGGTGTGCCCGCACGGCCCGGCGCACGGTCGCGAGTTCCGGGTCGTCGTCTGGAGCGCCGCGCCCGGCGCGGCCGCGACGGTTCGTGGACGGCGCGGTGATGCCGGTGTTGCGCAGCGACGAGGCCAGGTCGCGGCGGACCTGCGGCACGCGGTGGTTGACGTTGCGGGGCAGCCGCATTCGGCCCAGTGGCTCGACGGGGGACGGGAAGTCGGCCGACGAGAGCCGCCCCGCCCACCGGTCCTCGGTGAGCACCAGTGGACGCGGATCCGAGTCGTCGCCCGCGCCCGGGTCGAGCACGACGGCCAGCCCCGCCCGGCGGCCCCCGGGCACGGCGATGACGTCGCCTGGGCGCAGGGCGCGCAGCGCGTCCGCCGTGGCGTCGCGGCGGTCCGCCATACCCTGGCGGCGCAGCGCCCTCTCGCGGTCCGCGATCCGCCGGCGTAGCGCGGCGTACTCGGCGAAGTCCCCGAGGTGACAGGTCATCGACGCGGCGTAGCCGGCCATCGCCTCAGTGTTGCGTTCGATCGTGCGCGCGAGCCCGACCACCGACCGGTCGGCCTGGAACTGCCCGAACGACTGCTCCAGCAGCTCCTGGGCCGCCGCCACGCCGAGCCGCTCGACGAGGTTGACGGCCATGTTGTAGCCGGGGCGAAACGAGCTGCGCAGCGGGTAGGTGCGGGTGGAGGCCAGCCCGCCGACCTGCTCGGGGTCCATCCCCGGTTGCCAGATCACGACCGCGTGGCCCTCGATGTCGATCCCGCGGCGTCCGGCGCGCCCGGTGAGCTGCGTGTACTCCCCCGGGGTCAGCTCGGCGTGGGACTCGCCGTTGAACTTCACCAGCCGTTCGAGGACGACGGTGCGGGCGGGCATGTTGATGCCCAGCGCGAGGGTTTCGGTGGCGAACACGGCGCGGACCAGCCCGCGGACGAACAGGTCCTCGACGGTCTCCTTGAACGCCGGCAGCAGCCCCGCGTGGTGCGCGGCGATCCCGCGCTCGAGGGCCTCGCGCCACTCCCAGTAGCCCAGCACACCCAGGTCGGCCTGCGGCAGGTCCGCGGTGTGCCGGTCGATGACCCGGCGGATCTCGGCGACCTCGTCGTCCGTGGTCAGCCGTACGCCCGCGCGGACGCACTGGCCGACGGCGGCGTCGCAGCCGGCGCGGCTGAACACGAACGTGATCGCCGGAAGCAGGCCGTTGCGGTCCAGCCGGTCCAGCACGGTGACGCGGGACGGCGGGCGGTACCCGACACGGCGGGGCCCGGCGGAGGAGGCGGGCGTGCGGGTGCGCCGGGAGCGGTCCCAGACAGCGGTGGCCGCCTGGCGTTCCAGCTCGCGCGTAGCCCGCACCAGGATCGGGTCGACGCGCAGCCGCCCGTCGTCGCCGCTGTCCGACGATGGGCTCCCAACCTTCTCCTCCACGAACAGGTCCAGCAGCCGGTTGCCGACCATCATGTGCTGCCACAGCGGCACGGGCCGGTGCTCGTCGACGACAACGGCGGTGTCGCCGCGCACCGTGACCAGCCAGTCTCCGAACTCCTCCGCGTTGCTCACCGTCGCTGAGAGCCCGACCAGCGCGACGTGCTCGGGCAGCTGGAGGATGACCTCCTCCCACACGGCGCCGCGGAACCGGTCGGCGAGGTAGTGGATCTCGTCCATGACGACGTAGCCGAGCCGGTCCAGCTGACGCGACCCCGCGTAGATCATGTTGCGCAGCACCTCGGTGGTCATCACGACCACCTGCGCGTCGCCGTTGACGCTGGTGTCGCCGGTCAGCAGGCCGACCGCGGCGGGTCCGTACCGGGCGACGAGGTCGTTGTACTTCTGGTTGCTCAGCGCCTTGATCGGCGTGGTGTAGAAGCACTTGAGGCCCTCGGCGAGGGCCAGGTGCACCGCGAACTCACCGACGACGGTCTTCCCGGCGCCGGTCGGCGCGCACACGAGCACGCCGTGCCCGTCTTCGAGGGCGGAGCACGCGGTGCGCTGGAAGCCGTCCAGCTGGAACGGGAGGGTGCCGGCGAACTCGGCGAGCCGGGGGCGGGCAGCGCGTTCCTTGGCGGCGGCGTAGGCCTCGGCCGGCGCCGGCGAGCTGGTCACCTCTCCACAGTGACACATCGGCGCGACACGCCGACGGCCGCGCACCGGCCGCTCGTACGGTGACGCGCGTCAACATCACCGCGCCGGGCGACGGCTCAGGTGACGTCGTCCATCCGCGACGCCGTGGGGCTGTCGACCGGCGCCGGTGGCGGGAGCGCCGTCGGAGCGGCGTCGATGCGGCTCGGGGTGGTGTCGATCGGCGAAGGCGCGTCGGGGTCCCAGCTGTCCCAGCCCTCGGCCGCGCGACGGCGGGCGCGGCGGCGGTCGTTCAGCCGCGCGATCTGGATGGCCAGCTCGAACAGCAGCACCAGCGCCAGCGCCAGCGCCAGCATCGAGATGGGGTCCTGCCCGGGCGTGGCGACCGCGGCGAAGGCGAACAACGCGAAGATCAGCCCGCGCCGCCACGCCTTGAGCTTGGCGTAGCTGAGCACGCCGACGAGGTTGAGCGCCACCACGAGCAGCGGGATCTCGAAGCTCACACCGAAGATCACCAGCAGGGCGAGGACGAACCCGAAGTAGTCGTGCCCGGTCAGCGCGGTCGTCTGCACCTCGCTGCCGATGGAGAGCAGGAACCGCAGGCCCTGGGTGACGACGAAGTAGGCCAGCACCGCCCCGCCGACGAACAGCAGCGCGGCCGCCGCGCTGAAGCTCAGCGCGTACCGGCGCTCGTTGGCGAGCAGGCCGGGGGTGATGAACTGCCAGAGCTGGTAGAGCCACACCGGGCACGCCAGCACCACGCCCGCGGTCATCGCCACCTTGAGCCGCAGGTTGAACTGGTCGAACGGCCCGGTGCCCAGCAGGGTGCACTGCCCGTCCGCGGTGAACGCCGCGCGCGCGTCCGCCGGGATGGCGCAGTAGGGCGCCTTCAGCAGCTCGCCGAGGCTGGGGGTGCCGAACAGGCCGATGCCGAACCAGACGTAGCCGAACACCGTCGTCAGGGCGATGGCGACCAGCGCGATCGCCAGCCGGTTGCGCAGCTCGTAGAGGTGCTCGACCAGCGTCATCGTGCCGTCGGGGTTCTGCCGGCGGCGGGTGCCCGGACGCAGCCGCGCGAGGGCGCGGGAGACCCGGGAGGACACGGGGTGGGTCAGCGCTCCGTGTCGGGCCGAACCGGCTCGGCCGGCGGCTGGCCGGGCACACCGTTCACCTGCCCGTCGACCGGGGGCAGCGGGGCGCGGTCGGCCGGGGCTGCACTGCTCGCGGCGGGGCGGTCACCCGTGCGCGCCGTGGAGCCCGGCGACGACGTCGCGGTGCGGCCATCGTCGTCCTTGAGGCCCTTCATCTCCCCCTTGAACACGCGCGCGGACTGGCCTACCGACCGCGCCATGTCCGGCAGGCGCTTGGCGCCGAAGAGCAGCAACAGCACCCCGATGATGATCAGCCACTCCCAGCCGCCTGGCATCGCGTCCGCCTCCGATGGTTGACGATGATCTTGATGGGTCGCCCGGCGCGACCGCGTTGCGCACGAGCTTACGTCGCCGGGCCGATCCGGCGGTGGCGTCCGCCACGGGCAGGCCGACGCGTCCGGCGTCGGGCCTGACGGATGACGCGCAGCCGGTCCAGATCGGCGGCGGTGTTCGCACGCAGCGCGCCCGCGGCGAGCGCGAGCCTGCGCACCCGGCCACGGACCCCCTGCACGAGCACGAGCAGCAGGAGCGCCGCGACGGCCACCAGCGCGGCGACCACCAGACCGACGGTCACGCGCCGCCCTCCCCCGGCCCCGCGGGCACCGTCGCGGCCAGCGCCTCCTCGGCGCGGCGCGCGACCTCGGCCGCCAGGTCGGAGGGCTCCAGCACGCGCGCGCCGCCGCCGAGCCCCAGCACGAGCCGTACCAGCCAGTCCGGGTCCGCGTAGCGCAGCAACACCCGCGCCCGCCCGCTGTCGTCACCCGCGTCCGGATCCGCCGACCGGGACGAGGGCAGCTCGACCACCTCGTCCACCGGGTAGTACTCGGCCACCCACCGGGCCCACGGTTCGAGCAGCAGCACCGCGGTGCGGTGGTCGGGCCGGGCCCGGAACACCCCGGCCGACACATCGGTCGGCTGCGCATCCGGCGGAGCGGCGGCGGGCTCGGGCAGCACGGCGGCGTCGTCCACCCGGTCCAGCCGGAACAGCCGCACTGCTCGGGCCCGCCGGCACCAGGCCTCCAGGTAGCCGCGGCCTTCGACCAGCAGCAGGCGCATGGGGTCGACGGTGCGGTGGGTGACGTCGTCACGGCCCGCGGTGTAGTAGCGGATGCGCAAAGCCCGGCGGCTCTCGAGCGCCTCGCGGACCGCGGCGGTCGTGGCCTGCTCCTGCGGGCTGACGTCGACCGCGACGCCGCCCCCCGCGTCGCCCCCGACCGCCCGTTCGATCTTCGCCGTGGCCCGGCGGACGGCGTCGGTGTCGACCATCCCGGGCAGGTCGCCGAGCGTGCGCAGCGCGACCAGCAGCGCCGTGCCCTCGGCCGTGGTCAGCCGGAGCGGGCGGCGCATGCCCGCGTCTTCAGTGACGGTGACCGTGTCGCCGGTGAAGGACAGGTCGACCAGGTCGCCCGGCCCGTAGCCGGGCAGCCCGCACATCCACAGCAGCTCCAGGTCGCGGCGCAGCTGCTTCTCCCCGATGCCGAAGTCGGCAGCCGCGACAGCGATGGACACCCCGGGGTGGGCCAGCAGGTAGGGCACGAGCGAGAGCAACCGCGGCAGCCGCTCCGCCAAGCCTGCGCTCACGAGTCCTCCTCGCTGGCGCTCGTCGGCCGCGTTCGCGGCGCTGCTGTGTCTGATGGTGAGCTCGCAAGCTCGCTCACGACGCGCCCCGCCGGTCCCGGTCACACCCGGATCCGGTCGTCGACGGGATCGGCCTCGAGGTCGGGGCTGGACGCGTGGGCCGCCGCGACGGCCGCCCAGCCCCGGCGCACGGCGTAGGCCAGCTCGGGCGGGTGCAGCACGGTCACGTCGGGGCCGTACCCGGCGATCCAGCGGGCGACGGTACCCAGGCTGCGCAGCTCGATCTCGAGCTCGTCCCCCTCGCGGTCCGCGCGCCGCAGCGGCCGCAGCATCCGGCCCAGCCGGCGCAGCCCGTGCGCGCGGCCCGCGGCGACCCACAGGTGGGCCGTGCCGATCACCGGTGGCGGCCCGACCGCGCCGTCGATCACCGCGAGCAGGTCCACGCCCGGCGGCACGCTGACGGTGCCGGCGGGGCTCACGGCCGTCACGGGGCCGGCAATGCGCGAGAGCCGGAACGAGCGGACGTCGTCCCGGTCCCGGTCGTGACCCACGAGGTACCAGCGCCCCCGCGCCGACACGACGCCCCAGGGCTCCACGGTCCGCTCCGTCACCTCTCCCGTCGGCCCGCCGCGCCGGTGGGGAAAGCTGACGACCCGCCCCGTCTGGACCGCCGCCAGCAACGGCCCGAACGCCGGCTCGGCCGCGCGCACCCGGGGCTGCACCGGCCCGGCTCCGGCCTCGTCGACCTCCACCCCGGCGGCCCGCAGCTTGAGCACGGCCCCGTGCGCGGCGCCGGCCAACCCCGGGGTGTCCCACAGCCGGGAGGCCAGCGCGACGGCGGCGGCCTCGTCCGGCTCGAGGTCGACCTCGCCCAGCTCGTAGTCCTGGCGGGCGATGCGATAGCCGTCGGTGGTGTCGAACCCGGAGTTGCGGCCGGTCTCCAGCGGCACGCCCAACTCCCGCACGGGTGGACAGCAGGCAGAGCACCAGGTTCACCAGACGCTCGGCCCGCGCGGAAGACACGGCCGCATCGTACGGCGGCGGCGCACGAGCCGTGGCCGACCGGCGCGTCACCCGACCGTCTCTTCTACCCCCGCGTCTCATCATGCGACACCCGGTTGACCCCGCGGACGCACGGACCGACGCTGCCGGCATGGAAGCGCGCGGGTCCGGTGCCGGGACGCCGGAGACGTTCAACCCGTGGACGGTGGTCAACCTGGTGTTCCACCACCTCGCCGAGAGCGGGCTGCATCCGGTGCTTGGCGACACCGGCGACCCGGCGGTGCCTGCGACGGCCCTCCTGCGGTCGATGGGCATCGAGCCGGGCCGCAACGACGAGAGCGTCACCTCGCCGACGGTGCAGGACGAGCTGGCGGCGCTGCGGGCCCGCTACCTGGGTGAGTAGTCCGGGCACCGGTCGACGCTCGCCTACAGCGAGGCGATCAGCCGGTCCACACGCTCGTCGACAGCCCGGAACGGGTCCTTGCACAGCACCGTGCGCTGGGCCTGGTCGTTCAGCTTGAGGTGCACCCAGTCGACGGTGAAGTCGCGGCCGGCGGCCTGCGCGGCGGCGATGAAGTCCCCGCGCAGCTTGGCCCGTGTTGTCTGCGGCGGGGTGTCCTTCGCGGCCTCGATCTCGCCGTCGTCGGTGACCCGCTCGACCATGCCCTTGCGCTGCAGCAGGTCGAACAGGCCGCGGCCGCGGCGGATGTCGTGGTAGGCGAGGTCCAGCTGGGCGACCCGGGAGCTGGCCAGGTCCAGGTCGTTGCGCTGGCGGTAGCGCTCCACCAGGCGGTGCTTGATGGCCCAGTCGATCTCCCGGTCGATCAGCGAGAGGTTCTGGGTCTCGACGGCATCCAGCGCGCGACCCCACAGGTCGAGCACCCGGGCAGCGGTGCGGTCGGGCAGCGCGGAGCCACGGGCGGCGGCGTGCTCGACGGCGCGGGCGTGGTACTCGCGCTGGATGTCCAGCGCGCTGGCCTCCCGCCCGCCGGCCAGGCGGACGGTGCGCCGTCCGGTGAGGTCGTGACTGATCTCGCGGATCGCGCGGATCGGGTTGTCCAGGGTGAAATCGCGGAACTGGACACCGGCTTCGATCATCTCCAGCACGAGGTGCGCCGAGCCCACCTTGAGCAGCGTGGTGACCTCGCTCATGTTGGAGTCGCCGACGATCACGTGCAGCCGCCGGTAGCGCTCGGCGTCGGCGTGCGGCTCGTCGCGGGTGTTGATGATCGGCCGGGAGCGGGTGGTGGCGCTGGAGACCCCCTCCCAGATGTGCTCGGCCCGCTGGCTCAGGCAGTAGACGGCACCGCGGGGGGTCTGCAGCACCTTGCCGGCGCCGCAGATCAGCTGGCGGGTGACCAGGAACGGCAGCAGCACGTCCGCGATGCGGGAGAACTCCCCTGCCCTGGCGACCAGGTAGTTCTCGTGGCAGCCGTAGGAGTTGCCCGCGGAGTCCGTGTTGTTCTTGAACAGGTAGATGTCGCCGCCGATGCCCTCGTCGATCAGCCGGCGTTCGGCGTCGATGAGCAAGTCTTCCAGGATCCGCTCGCCGGCCTTGTCGTGCGCGACGAGCTGAGCCAGCGCGTCGCACTCGGCGGTGGCGTACTCGGGGTGGCTGCCGACGTCCAGGTAGAGCCGGGCCCCGTTGCGGAGGAAGACGTTCGACGACCGACCCCACGACACCACGCGGCGGAACAGGTAGCGGGCCACCTCGTCCGGGGAGAGGCGCCGCTGCCCGTGAAAGGTGCACGTGACCCCGAACTCGGTCTCGAGACCGAAGATCCGCCGCTGCATGGCCTCCAGCCTATGCGCTGGGCAGGGCCGCAGGGCAGCACAACGAACGGGTGGTTTCCCTCCGTAACCGGTGCGGCAGGCGGGTGTCTCGTGCGCTCGTCGCGCCGTCCGCGGGCTCCGGATCACTGACGCCGTGACGCGGTGCGAGCGGGTGTTGATCCGCTCGCGCCCTCGCGCCTGCGCCGTGGGCACCGCAGCTAGGGTCGAGCAAGTGAGACGTCGGCTCGAGGAGATGGCCGATCCCGTCAACGAGATGGACCGGCGGATCACCCGGGGAGTCGCCGCGCTGCCTCCCAGCCCGTTCGACACCGCGATGAAGGCGGTGTCCACCGCGGCGAACCACAGCGTCCTCTGGTTCGCCGTCGCGGCCAGCCTGGGCCTCCGCCGCGGCGTTACCCGCAAGGCCGCCGGGCGGGGAGTGCTCGCCATCGCACTGGCCAGCGCGACCGCGAACACCCTGTGCAAGCCCTTGCTGCCGCGGCGCCGGCCCGCGGCCTCCGAGCTACCCGCGTACCAGACCCTGCCCGACCCGCCCACGTCGTCGTCGTTCCCGTCGGGGCACGCCGCCTCCGCCGCCGCGTTCGCGACCGCAGTCGGGCTGGAGAGCCCCAACCTGGGCCTCGCGCTCGCGCCGCTCGCGGCGAGCGTGGCGTACTCGCGGGTGCACGTCGGCGTGCACTGGAGCTCGGACGTCGTCGCCGGCGCCGCGCTGGGCGCCGGGATGGCCGCCCTGACCCGCCGGTGGTGGCCCGTGCGCGACACCGACGAGGCGCGGGCCCGCCCGGTGGGCAGCGTGCCCGCCCTGCCGGAGGGTGAGGGCGTGCTGATGCTGGTCAACCGGTTCTCCGGCGACCCCGAGTACGACCCCGTCGGCGACGTGTCCCGGGCGCTGCCCCGCGCCGAGATCCTCACCGTCCAGCGTGGGCGCACCATCGAGCAGCAGCTGGAGAACGCGCTGGCCCGCCGCGGCGACGACGTGAAGGCGCTGGGCGTGACCGGCGGCGACGGCTCCGTGGGGGCCGGGGCGGCGGTGGCCCACCGGCACGGCCTGCCGCTCGTGGTGGTCCCGCTGGGCACACTCAACCACTTCGCCCGCGACGTCGGAGTCTACGACCTGGTCGAGGTCGTCGACGCGACGCGCGCCGGCGAGGCCGTGGCCGTCGACCTCGGGGTGGTGGACGTCCATCCGCCGACCGGGAGCACAGACGCCGTCGTCCGCACGCGCACGTTCCTCAACACCGCGAGCATCGGCTCCTACCCCGACCTGGTGCGGCTGCGGGAGCAGTGGCAGCCGCGGTGGGGCAAGTGGCCGGCGTTCGTCGCGGCCCTGGTCGTGGTGCTGCACCGGGCGGAGCCCGTCCGGGTTCGGTTCCTCGGGCAGTGGCGCACGGTGTGGTTCCTCTTCGTCGGCAACGGCCCGTACTACCCCCGCGGTGCGGTCCCGGCGTGGCGGCCCCGGCTGGACTCGCAGCTGCTCGACGTGCGCTGGCTGCGCGCCGACGTGCGGTTCTCGCGCCTGCGGGTGGCCGTGGCGCTGATGCTCGGGGCGCTGGGCCACAGCCGCGTGTACGGGCAGCGGGAGGTGCCCGAGCTCGACGTGGAGCTGATGATCCCCGGCATGCTGGCCACCGATGGGGAAGTGGTGGAGACCAGCGGCCGTTACACCTTCCGCGTCGCGGCCGGGAGCATCCCCGTGTACCGCCGCGACGAGCGTCACTGGCAGGGCCGGCCTCGTCCGTTCGTCGGATGAGGACGTGCGCCAGCCGCAGGGGCGAATGCCGGTTGTGATGAGCGGGGTCACCGCGGCTAACACCGCACTGCCCTCGCTGCGATAGACGCTGGGGGTCGACGCGCCCCCGACCTGTGACCGGCTCAACATCCGCACTCCGGAGAACGTTCAGATGATCAACATTTCGGTTTCGGCCCGCGCACTGGTCGCGGCTCGCGCTGTCGACCCGCAGGTGTCGACCGCAGCCGTCCGCGCCGCGGTCGAGGTGGCGCTGGAGGAGCAGCGGCGCGAGCTGGATCGTCGCCGCGACGCTGCCTTCCCCGACACCGACGAGCTGCCCGTCGTTCCCGGCTGATCCGCAGCCTTCTTCCGCCGCCGCTCTCGGCTGAGCGCCGCGGTAGCACCCCACTCGCCGCTGTGAGTGATCGTCCGCGAGGTTGCGCTGGGGCCGAGCGGCACCGGTGATCCATCCGAGAGTGACGCCGCTGTCGTCGCCGATGCAGTGGTGTCACTCGCGCGCCGCGAGTAACGCGTCGATCAGCCGCCCGACCCGTACGGCCGGGTGATGATCTCGAGGTTGTGGCCCTCCGGCGAGTCGAAGTACAGCCCACGGCCGCCGTCGTTGGCGTTCTCGCCGGGCCGGCGGTGACCGGGGTCGGCCCACATGGGCAGCCCGCGCTCGCGCAGGCGCGTCGCGACGGCGTCGAACTCGTCGTCGCCGACGAGGAACGCGTAGTGCTGCGGGGCGACGTCGGCGGCCTGCAGGTAGTCCAGGTTCACCCCGTTCGCGAGCGTGACCACGGCGAACGGGCCGAAGGCGACGGGCTCGGGCAGCCCGAGCACCTCGCTGAGGAAGCGCGCGCCGGCCCACTTGTCGGGGGCGGCGACGATGGTGTGGTTCAGCTCGACGGCCATGCGCCGACGGTCCCACCTCGACCGCGGTCGAGGTCAAGAGAATGAGGTCGAGGAGGGGATGCCCGTGACCGAGGCTTCGCCGCTGCTGCTGCGCTCGGCCGCCGTCGACGGCACGATCGCCGACGTCGCCGTCGCCGACGGCCGCGTCGCCGCGATCGGCCCGGGCCTGGCCGCCTCGCCCGCCACCGAGGTCGTCGACCTGGACGGGCGGGCGCTGCTGCCGGGCCTGTGGGACGCGCACGTGCACTTCGACCAGTGGGCGCTGGCACGCCACCGCGTCGATCTCGCGCCGGCACGGTCCGCCGCCGACGCCGCCGCGCTGGTCGGCGACCGCCTGCGGACCGCGCCACCCGCACCGGGCACCACGCTGGTCGGCTACGGGTTTCGCGACGCGCTCTGGCCCGACGTCCCGCACCGGGACCTGCTGGACGCCGTCACGGGCCCGGTGCCCGTCGTCCTCGTCGCCGCGGACCTGCACTGCTGCTGGCTGAACTCAGCCGCGGCCGCGCGCCACGGCCTCGCCGACCACCCGACCGGGCTGGTCCGCGAGCTGGACTGGGCACCGGTGATGGCGGAGATGCGCGCGGTGCCCACGCACCAACTCGACCGGTGGGCAGCCGAGGCGGGCGCAGCGGCCGCCGCCCGAGGTGTGGTCGGCGTCGTCGACTACGAGGCGCCCTGGCAGATCGACGCCTGGGCGGTGCGGATCGCCGCCGGCGCGAACGCGCTGCGGGTGGTCGCCGCCGTGTGGCCGGAGCGCCTCGACGACGCCGTCGCCCGCGGTCTGCGCACCGGCGACCATGTCCCGGACACGGGCGGCCTGCTGACGATGGGCCCGCTCAAGGTGATCACCGACGGCTCGCTGAACACCCGGACGGCGTACTGCCACGACCCGTACCCCGGCCTCGCCGGAAGCGCGGACCCGTTCGGGCTGCTGCTCGTGCCGCCGGAGGAGCTGGTGCCGCTGCTGCGGCGAGCCGCGGAGCACGGGATCGGCGCAGCGGTGCACGCCATCGGCGACCGGGCGAACGAGCTGGTCCTCGATGCTTTCGCCGCCGTCGACGCCGGTCTCACGGAACGGCGCATCGAGCACGCGCAGCTGCTGCGGGTCGACGACCCGGCCCGGTTCGCTGCGCTGGGGGTGGTCGCGAGCGTGCAGCCCGCGCACGTCCTCGACGACCGCGACGTCGCGGACCGGCTCTGGGCCGGCCGGACGCACCGCGCGTACCCCTACCGCACGCTGCTCGACGCCGGCGCGCGCCTCGTGCTGGGCTCCGACGCGCCGGTGGCCCCGCTCGACCCGTGGGTGACGGTCGCGGCGGCGGTGCGCCGCAGCGGCGACGAGCGCCCCCCGTGGCATCCCGAGCAGGAGCTGCCCCTGCCCGTCGCGCTCGCCGCGTCGGCGGGTCCGGACGGGCCGCTCCGGGTGGGCCGACGCGCGGACCTGGTGGTCACCGACCTCGACCCGGCGGACGTCCCCGCCGCGATGCTGCGGACGATGCCGGTCGCGGGCACGCTGCTCGGCGGGCGGTGGACCCACCGCTCCGGGATGTGAGCTCGACGACCGCGAACCGCGTCAGCTGCCGTCGACGGCCCCGCCCGCGGCGGGAGCGTCGTCGCCGCCGCCCTCGGGCTCCGTCTCGTCCCCCCGGTTGTCCGGCGGTAGCAACCCGCGCAGCCCAGCCCCCACGATGCGCCGGAACGCTCTGCGGAGGTGGGTGCGGTCCAGCACGGCGACCTCCAGCGCCCCGACGCCGAGCACCCGACCGCCGGCCGCACCGTTGCCACTGGCGCCCGGTGGCGGCGCGGACTGCAGCGCCCTCACGGCCACACCGACCGCGTCGCCCAGCTCAAGGCCCCAGGTGTACGACGACCGCAGGGCGGTGCTGATCGGGTCCGTCTGCCCGCCCATGACGACGAAGTGCGGCTCGTCGGTGATCGAGCCGTCGTAGGTGATGCGATAGAGCTGGTCACCGGCCGGCTCCGCGCCGACCTCGGCGATGCACAGCTCGACCTCGAACGGCTTCTGCTGCTCGATGAACGACGGGCCGAGGATCTGGGCGTAGGAGTTCGCCAGCCAGCGGCCGGTGACGTCTCGGCGGTCGTACTGGTAGCCGCGCACGTCCGCGAGCCGGATGCCGTGCGTGCGCAGCGTCTCGAACTCGTTGTACCGACCGACGGCGGCGAAGCCGATCCGGTCGTAGATCTCCGAGACCTTGCGCAGCGACGGCGAGTGGTTCTCCGCGACGAACAGCACTCCGCCCGCGTAGGTGAGGACCACGACGCTGCGCCCACGGGCGATCCCCTTGCGGGCCAGCTCCGAGCGGTCCCGCAGGAGCTGGTCGACGGAGGAGTAGAACGGCATCGTCACGGAGCGGCTCCAGGGGTCGGGGGGAGCGGGGTGCGGCGGGTGGGGCTCAGCCGCCCGGACGCTCCGCGCGGGCGTTCACGACAGCGGCGGTGACCTCGCTGATTTCCTCGTCCGGGTGCCGCACGGCGCCCTCGGCGGTGATCGAGACCACCAGCGGGTAGATGTGGCGGATCAGGTCAGGCCCGCCAGTGGCGGAGTCGTCGTCGGCGGCGTCGTAGAGCGCATCGACGGCCGTGCGGACTGCCCGGGAGAGGTCCGCGGCGGGGTCGTACAGCTTCTTGAGCGAGCCCCGGGCGAACACCGAGCCCGAGCCGACCGCGTGGAACCCGAGCTTCTCCTCGTACCGCCCGCCGGTCGCGTCGAAGGTCACGATCCGCCCGGCGGTGGCCGGGTCTGTCGCGTCGATGTCGTAGCCGGCGAACAGCGGGACCACGACGAACCCCTGCAGCGCCGCGCCCAGGTTGCCCCGGACCATGCCGGCGAGCCGGTTCGCCTTGCCGTCCAGCGACAGCGGGACGCCCTCGAGCTTCTCGTAGTGCTCCAGCTCGACGGAGAACAGCCGCACCATCTCGGTGGCGATTCCCGCCGATCCGGCAATCCCGACCGCCGAGTAGCTGTCGGTCACGAAGACCTTCTCGATGTCGCGCTGGGCGATCATGTTGCCCATCGTGGCGCGGCGGTCGCCGGCGATCACCACACCGCCGGAGAAGGTGAGCGCGACGATCGTGGTGCCGTGCGGCACCTCGAGGCCCGGCAGGGGTGCGGTCAGGGGCGCGGTGTGCGGGGCGGGCGCGTCGTGGGGCTCGTGCGCCATTCGGCCCGGCAGCAGGTGCGGGGACGTGGCGGCGACGTAGTCCGTGAACGACGTGGACCCGGGCGACAGCGCGCCCGCGCCGCGCGAGGGCGGGAAGGGCAGCCGGGGCTCCGAGGGCGACATGGTCGGGTGCGGTGCCTCTCGATCGAGGTCAGTGGGATGAGCTGCGGTCGGCCCGGCCCGCGACTGGCCGCCCCTGATGTGGGGCGCCCGAAAGCCGGGACCGGACGAGGGACGAGACCGGAAGCGACTCTCCGACCGGCGCCTGCTGCGAATACCGCCCGGTCTCGTCCTCCGGAGGGGAGGTTACTGGCCGCCCTTCTGGACGTAGGCGCGGACGAAGTCTTCGGCGTTCTCCTCGAGCACGTCGTCGATCTCGTCGAGGATCGTGTCGACGTCCTCGCCGAGCTTCTCGCGCCGCTCCTGGCCGGACGCCTCGGCGCCGGTGCCGTCGTCGTCGTCCCCGCCGCCACCGCCCTGACGCTTGGTCTGCTCCTGCGACATGACGCTTTCCTCCTCGGGCCTGTCCCCTCGGGTGCGGCCCGACCGACGAGGCCGACCCGAAGAGATCCGGTAGGCAAACCCTACCGAGGCGACCGACGAAAAGCGCGCGGCTGGGCGTCGACGGAGCATCCGACGGCGACACGAGGTGCCAGCAGGGTGGCACTGCTGGCGTCGGATGCACGCAGTGTCACCCTGCTCGCACCTGCTCACCCGCGGGTGAGCGCCTCCACCAGCTCCTCGGCCGTGCGGGAGTCGTCGATGAGCTGCCCGACGTGGCGGCGGGTGCCGCGCAGCGGCTCGAGGGTCGGAATGCGAACCAGCGACTCGCGGCCCAGGTCGAAGATCACCGAGTCCCACGACGCGGCGGCGACCTGCGTCGGGTAGCGCTCGAGGCAGCGTCCCCTGAAATAGGCGCGGGTGTCGCCGGGCGGCTCGGTCATCGCGGCGCGCACCGCGTCTTCGTCGACCAGCCGGCGGATCGATCCGCGGGCAACCAGCCGGTTGTAGAGGCCCTTGCCCAGTCGCACATCCGTGTACTGCAGGTCGACCAGCTGCAGGCGCGGGGCATCCCAGGTGAGGCCGTCGCGTTCGCGATAGCCCTCGAGCAGGCGCAGCTTCGCCGGCCAGTCCAGCCGGTCCGCGCAGTCGAGTGGGTCGCGGGCGAGGGCGTCCAGGACCTCGCCCCACAGGGTCAGGACCTCGGTGGTGTCGGGGTCGACGTCGCCGCCCATCGTGTTCTCGACGTGCTTGGCCGCCTTCTCGAAGTACGCCCGCTGCAGGTCGAGGCCGGTGACCCGGCGGCCGTCGGTCAGCTCGACAGTGGTGCTCAGCGTGGGGTCGTGGCTGATCCGGTGCACCGACCGGACCGGCTCGGCGAGGCGCAGCTCGTCGAACCGCACGCCCTTCTCGATCATGTCGAGGACGAGCGCGGTGGTGCCGACCTTCAGCAGCGTCGAGTACTCCGACAGGTTGGCGTCGCCGATGATGACGTGCAGGCGGCGGTACTTGTCGGCGTCGGCGTGCGGTTCGTCGCGGGTGTTGATGATGCCACGCTTCAGCGTGGTCTCCAGGCCGACCTCGACCTCGATGTAGTCGCTGCGCTGGGCGATCTGGTAGCCGGGCTCGTCGCCCGAGGCGCCCCGGCCGACCCGGCCGGCACCGCAGATCACCTGCCGGGAGACGAAGAACGGCGTCAGGCCCGCGACGATCGCGGGGAACGTCGTCTGGCGGGCCATCAGGTAGTTCTCGTGGGAGCCGTAGCTGGCACCCTTGCCGTCCACGTTGTTCTTGTACAGCTGGATGCGCGGGGCACCGGGGACCGTCGCGGCGCGCATCGCGGCCTCCTCCATGACCCGCTCCCCCGCCTTGTCCCAGATCACGACGTCGCGCGGGGAGAGGACCTCGGGCGTGGAGAACTCGGGATGGGCGTGGTCGACGTAGAGCCGGGCACCGTTGGTGAGGATGACGTTGGCCGCGCCGAGGTCGTCCAGCTCGGACTCCCCCGGGGACGCGAGGGTGGGCGCCGACAGGTCGAACCCGCGCGCGTCGCGCAGTGGCGACTCCACCTCGTAGTCCCAGCGGGCCCGCCGCGACCGGGGGATGTCGGCGGCTGCGGCGTAGGCCAGCACCACCTGGGTGGATGTGATCACCGGATTCGCAGTGGGATCGCCGGGCACGGAGATGCCGTACTCGACCTCCGTGCCCATGATCCGGCGGGCCGTCACCGGCGCGCCGTCGCGGTCGAGCCCGGAGTCGTCGTGCGAGTCATCGGCCGAGCCTAACGCGTGTCCTGCCGGTCAACGCGGCAGCGAAGCACGGCGGAGATCCACAAGTGGGAGGTCCGGTAAGCGTATTGGGCCGCCGGCCGGACATCATGGCGGGGTGGAACCTGCCGATCTTCTGGCCGAGCCGGTCGCGGTGTACGACGCGGCGGGGGCGGTGACCGGGGTCGCGACGCGCGGAGAGGTCTACGCGCGGTCGCTGTGGCACGGGGTCGGCGGGGTGCTCCTGCGCAGCGTGGACGGCAACCGCGTGTACGTGCACCGACGCTCGGCGACGAAGTTGGTGATGCCGGGCCTGCACGACTGCTGGGCGGGCGGGGTCGTCGCCCCGGGCGAGGATCCGCCGACGACCGCGGCGCGCGAGCTCGCCGAGGAGCTGGGCGTCAGCGGGGTTCCGCTGGTCGAGCTGTTCGTGATGACCTACGACGAGGGCGACGGGGGCCTGCGCAGCCACCTGTACGCCTACGAGGCGCGCTGGGACGGTCCGGTCCGCCACCAGCCCGAAGAGGTCGCGGATGGCCGTTGGATGCCCCTCGTGGCGCTGCGCGCGCGCCTGGCGGACCGGACGTGGCCGTTCGTGCCGGACGGGCGGATGCTCGCCGAGCGGTGGTTCGCGGAGCGCGGCGAGCCGATCGAGAGCCCCTGAGTCGCACCCGAGCGGGGCGGCCCTCGGTCAGGGGCGGGGGCGACATAGATGTGCGACCACCGCGTCGCTGATCTCGCGCAGCGCGTGGAGCTGCGCGGGGGTCAGCGCGTCGAACAGCTCGGTGCGCACCGCCTCGACGTGCTCGGGCGCCGCCGCACGGAGCTTGGCCATTCCCTCCTCGGTGAGCTGGGCGAACGAGCCGCGGCGGTCCTCGGCGCAGGCGCGCCGCCGCACCCATCCCTCGGCCTCGAGTCGCGCGACGGCGTGCGACAGGCGGCTGCGCGACGACAGCGCCGAGTCGGCGAGCTGGCTCATCCGCAGCGTGTGGTCGGGCGCCTCGGAGAGCCGCACGAGGATTTCGTAGTACGTCATCGGCAGGCCGGAGTCGCGCTGGAGCTGGCGCTCCAGCCGGTCGAACAGCAGCCGCTGCACCGCGAGGAACGCGCGCCAGGTGCACTGCTCGTCGTCGTCGAGCCAGCGTGTGCCATCCGTCACATCCGTCATCCGACACCTCCTCGGAATAGTTGAGAACTCAACGCGTTCATGGTGGTATCGCGCTCAACAAATGAGAGCTCAACTACCTGGAGGTACCCATGACCGCCGCGACCACCACCCAGATCCCCGGCTACGTGGCCGGCACGTGGGACATCGACCCCGTGCACTCCGACGTCTCCTTCACCGTGCGCCACATGATGGTGAGCAAGGTACGCGGTCGCTTCGCCACCTTCGGCGGCGTGATCGTGACCGCTCCGGAACTCACCGATTCGAGCGTGACCACCACCGTGGACGCCTCGTCGATCGACACAGGCAACGGGCAGCGCGACGGGCACCTCCGCACCGCGGACTTCTTCGAGGCCGAGAGGTACCCCACGTGGGAGTTCCGCAGCACGGCGATTCGCCCCGACGACGACGGGTTGGCGCTCGACGGCGAACTCACCATCAAGGGGGTCACGCGCCCGGTCACGTTCGCGCTGGAGGTGAACGGCTTCGGTCCCGACGCCTACGGCGGCACCCGCGCCGGCTTCTCCGCGTCGACGGCGATCAACCGCAGCGACTTCGGCGTCGACATCGCGATGCCGCTCGACGGCGGCGGGGTTGTCGTGAGCGACAAGGTGCAGGTCGCGCTCGAGATCGAGGGCGTGCTCCGCGCCTCCTGAACGCCCTCGGACGGAGCGAACGCGGCGTCGGGTACGTCTGACGGAGCGAACGCCGCGTTCGCTCAATGAGGGCTGTCGGGTGTCCCGGCTACGGTCGGTGCGTGAGCTACCGCGAGCACCCGGTGCCGCCGGAGCTGCGCGCGCTCGCCGAGTGCGTCTGGATCTCCGATGCGCCGCCCGCACCGGAGCAGGTCGACGTGCTGCCGGACGGCTGCATGGATCTGTTCACGACGGGCTCGGCCGTGCTCGTCGCGGGCCCGGACACCGCGCCGCACCCCTACAGCCGTCCCGCCGGGCTGCCGTCCGTGGGCGTGCGGTTCCGGCCCGGGGTGCTGCCTGCTCTGCTCGCCACTCCGGCCGCCACGGTCCGCGACGCCCGTGTGCCGCTGGGCGACCTGGCGCCGGAGGCCGCGCGGCGGGGCGCCGCGCTGCTGGAGTCGGGAGCCCCGCCCGCGCGGGTGCTCCTCACCATCTCCGGGTGGCTCCCGGGCACCCCGCCCGAAGCGGGCGTCCGGGTCGCCGCACACCGGCTCGCCGGTGGGTCGTCGGCCGCCGACACCGCGGACGCGCTCGGCTGGACCACCCGCTCGCTGCACCGCCGGTGTGTCGCCGCCTTCGGCTACGGACCCGCCCTGCTGCGGCGGGTGCTGCGGTTCCGCCGCGCCCTCGCGCTGCTGCGCGCCGGCGTCGACCTGGCCGAGGTGGCCGCCAGCGCCGGGTACGCCGACCAGCCGCACCTGTCGCGCGAGGTTCGCGCGCTGGCCGGGCTGGCCCCGGGTCAGGTGGCGAGGGGGGCGAACAGGTCGACGCCCGTGCCGTCCGGGTCGTGGACGGTCGCGTAGCGCTGCCCCCAGAAGGCGTCGAATGGCGTGAGCTCGCCGTGGTAACCCGCCGCCGTGAGCTGTGCGTAGGCGGCGTCGACGGCGGCGGGCTCCGGGAACGCGAACGCCAGGCTCACGCGTCCGCCGGTACCCGGCTTCCAGTCCGGGTGGAAGCTCGCGATCGTTGCTTCCGTGTCCAACAGCAGGCGCAACCCGCCCGGTAGCGTCAGCTCGGCGTGCGGCGCGTCCTCGGCGCCCGGCGGCACGTCCAGTCCCAGCAGCCGGTAGAACGCGAGCGCACGGCCCATGTCGGCGACCACGATGCCGATGGCGTCCAGTTTCGCGTCGGTAATCATGACGAGCACGGTAGAGGCGCACCAGGCGCCCGGTCGTGAACGGATCAGACACTCCGGCTGCCGCCTCCTACCGAGCGAAAGCGGCGTTCGCGAAGCTAGACCTTGCCAACGCCGCTTTCGCTCGGTCGGGGCGACGCAGAACGACCGGTAGCCCGGCTCCACGGAGGAGCCGGGCTGCCGTCGCGGGTGCTACAGGTACTGGCCGGTGTTCGACGCGGTGTCGATCGCCCGTCCCGACTCGGCGTTCTTCCCGGTCACCAGCGTCCGGATGTAGACGATCCGCTCGCCCTTCTTGCCCGAGATCCGCGCCCAGTCGTCCGGGTTCGTCGTGTTCGGCAGGTCTTCGTTCTCGGCGAACTCGTCGACGATCGCGTCGAGCAGGTGCTGCACCCGCAGGCCCGGCTGGCCCGTCTCGAGCACCGACTTGATCGCAGCCTTCTTCGACCGGTCTACGATGTTCTGGATCATCGCGCCCGAGTTGAAGTCCTTGAAGTACAGCGTCTCCTTGTCGCCGTTGGCGTAGGTAACCTCGAGGAAGCGGTTCTCCTCGGTCTCGCCGTACATCCGCTCGACCACCCGCTGGATCATCGCGTCGACGCACGACTTGCGGTCTCCACCGAACTCGGCGAGGTCGTCGACATGGATCGGCAGGGTGTTGGTGAGGTACTTCGAGAAGATGTCCTGCGCCGCCTCGGCGTCCGGCCGCTCGATCTTGATCTTCACGTCGAGCCGACCCGGCCGCAGGAT
>JAQSWF010000229.1 GCA_029266775.1 Pseudonocardia sp. | reverse complement strand
AGGTAACCGGTGCCGCAGGCCTCCTGCGGAGCACAAGAGTGGGCGGCGCTGACACGATGCCGTCCCGTGGTTACCCGCGTGCCGGTCGACGATCCCACCGACCCCCGGCTGACGGATTACCGCGACCTCACCACCGCGGACCGGCGCCCCGACCGCCCCGGCGGCCGCGGGCTGGTGATCGCCGAGGGCGTCGTGGTGGTCCGCAGGCTGATCGCGTCGGCGTATCCGGTCCGGTCCCTGCTCGGCGTGCCGCGCCGGCTGGACGAGCTGGCGTCCGACCTCGCCGGGCTGGACGTCCCGGCCTACAGCGCCGAGGCCGACACGATGGCGCGGGCCGTCGGCTTCCATCTCAACCGCGGCGTGCTCGCCGTCGCCGACCGTGCAGCGCCGATCGACCCGATCGCGCTGGCCCGCGGCGCACAGCTGCTCGCCGTCACCGAGGGCGTCAACGACCACGAGAACCTCGGATCGCTCTTCCGCAACGCCGCGGCGCTGGGTGTCGACGGGGTGCTGCTCGGGCCACGATGCGCGGACCCGCTCTACCGGCGCAGCGTGCGGGTGTCGATGGGGCACGTGCTGCGCGTTCCGTTCGCCGAGCTGCCGGGGCAGTGGCCGCAGTCGCTGGACGCGCTGCGGGCGGTCGGGTTGCGGGTCGTCGCGCTGACCCCGGCACCCGACGCGGTGCCGCTCGCCGAGGCCGGGCTGGCCGGGGTCCGTACTGCGCTGCTGCTCGGTGCGGAAGGGCCCGGGTTGACTCCGGCCGCCTTGGCCGTCGCGGACGTGCGCGTCCGGATCCCGATGGCGTCGGGTGTCGACTCTCTCAATGTGGCAACGGCGGGGGCCGTCGCCTTTCACGAGGCGAGGAGGTCCGTACGCTGAGTTGCCGGGCGGGAACGGGCGCACCCGGGGGTGTCGTGCAGCAGAGCGAGGCGTCGGGCGAACGACCGCGCGCCGGCCTGACCGACGATCTGCGTGCCGACCTGCGGGAGTGGGCTGCAGTCGCCGAGGCCGTGCGCGGGTCGGGCGATCCGCACGAGCTGGATCAGCTCGGCCGTCGGGGCCGCCAGCTCGCGGCGCGGGTGGCGCAGGCCATGGGCAGGCCGGTCGAGTTCGTCGACCCGGTCTCGGGCAGGGTGGAGTCGATCCGCGCGGCGGACCTGCGCCCCCCGCTGGTCCGGACGGCCGAGCCGCCCGGACCCACGCCCTGGGCGACCGGTCTGGTGGCAGCCGCCTTCTTCGCGGTGTTCGTCGCGGTCGCGGACGTGGTGCTCGCCACCGCCTTCGCCGAGGGGTTCGGGCTGCTCTGGGTGCCGGCGAACGTGCTGGTCACCGTCGGGGCCCTGCCGTCGCTGTGGTTGGCGCGGAACGTGCCGTTCTGGCGGTGGCCGGCGCTGGGTGCGGCCGCGGGCCTCGCCGCGGCATGGATCGTGCTGCTGCTGGGGATGCTGGGCTGAGCCTCAGCGCTCGCGAACCGCGTTATGGCTCCGAAGTGCGGTTGAGTGGCCCGCCCGTGACGCGTCAGCGCGGCCCGCGGACCCCCAGCAGGACCTCGTCCCACGACGGCATGACCGGCTTGCCCTTCTTCGTGCGCCGGTTCGCCGCCGCGGATGTCGCCTCGTCGTCCGCCGTGTCGTCGACGACCGGCTGGTGCGGGGCGGGGTCGGCCGGGTGGGCGGTCGACGCCGGAACTGCGGGGGAGGCGAGCTCGGCGGCGCTCCGGTCCGGCCGTGGTGCGGCGTCTCGTTGCGTGCCAGGCGATGGCTCTGCCGGTACCGGACTGTCCGCAGTGCGCTGCGCAGGCCGCCGCGGCTCGGGAGCGGGCCGGGCGCCACGCTCGGGAGCGGGACGGCCCGGGTCGGGACCGGTCGGCGTGCGGTCGCGGTAGCTGTCGGAGGCCGCGGCTCGCCATTCCTCGACCGGCGAGGGTGGCGGCGCCTCCTCTTCCTGCCGCGTCATGTCGATCACCGGGCCGACGGTGCGCAGAGGTCGGGCGGGCAGGCCCTCGATGAGGTCGCTGGCGTGCTCGTCGAGGGCGGTGACCGTGCCACCGTGCGCCCCGGGTTGGAACGTCCAGTGCGCGCGGTTGTCCGAGCGCCCCGCTCGCCAGCTCAGCGCGACGACCCACTTGCCGTCTTCGCCCTTCCATGAGTCCCAGCGGGCATCGTCGTACGTCTGGCCGCGCAAGCCGAAGGTGTGGCCGACGACCTCGCCGAGGGTGCGGTTGTCCGGCCCGTCCGCGCGCACCGGGTGGGCGCGCTGCGCGACGTCCGCGGTGCGGGAGCGCTCGAGGAGCACCGGGTAGGCGAAGCGCTCGATCTTCTGCACCGGCACACCCGCGGCAGTGGCCACCTGCTCCACCGACGCGCCCGCTCGGATTCGGGCCTGGATCTCACGTGGCCGCAACTGGCTCTCCAACTCGGTCGCGATCTGGCCGAGCCGGGAGAGGTCCCCGCGGGCCGCAGCGCGCAGCCGCTCGTCGGCCGGCACCGTGTAGCGCTCGAGGCGGACCGGGTCTTCGAGGACGACATCGCCGCCCTCGGCGAGCCCGACGACCCGTAACGCCCGCATGGGCCGCCTCCCCCGCTCGTCATGCAATTCGCGACACGGTAGTTGCCAAATCGCAACCTGCGGCGGAGGCGCGCCGGGCCTCCGGCCGCACCGATACGCGCCGCGTGCTGGTGATCTTGCCGGACAGGTGACGTCCGCCCGCTGTGATCCGGTCACGACACGATGCCGGTCGACCGGCGGCGGGGAAGTCAGGACAAGCGGTCGACCACCCAGTCGACGCACGACGTCAGCGCCGACACGTCGTCTGGGTCGACCGCGGGGAACATACCGACACGCAGCTGGTTACGGCCCAGCTTGCGGTAGGGCTCGGTGTCGACGATCCCGTTCGCCCGCAGCACCTTCGCCACCGCGGCGGCGTCGACCGCGTCGTCGACGTCGATCGTGCCCACGACCTGGGAGCGGTGCTCGGGCTCGCGCACGAACGGCGTGGCGAACGGGGACTTCTCGGCCCACGTGTAGAGCCGGTGCGCCGAGTCCGCCGTGCGCGCCGTGCAGCCGGGCAGCCCGCCGAGGCCGAGCATCCAGTCGATCTGCTCGGCGAGCAGGAAGAGGGTCGCGACCGCGGGAGTGTTGTAGGTCTGGTCCTTCGCCGAGTTGTCGACGGCGGTGGCCAGCGAGAGGAACGGCGGGATCCACCGGTTCGATGCCTCGAGCTCGGCGACGCGCTCGAGCGCCGTCGGGCTCAGCAGGGCGATGAACAGGCCCCCGTCGGAGGCGAAGCTCTTCTGCGGCGCGAAGTAGTAGGCGTCGGCGTTGCGCAGGTCGACGGGAAGACCGCCGGCCCCGGACGTGGCATCGATAACCACCAGCTGGTCTCCGGTCGCGCCCTCGGGCCGGTGGACGGGCACCATCACCCCGGTCGACGTCTCGTTGTGCGCCCACGCCAGGACATCGCACCCGGGATCGGCCTGCGGCGCGGGCGCCGAGCCGGGCTCGGCCGTCACGACGACGGGGTCGGCCAGGAACGGGGCGCCGCGGGTGGACTCGGCGAACTTGGCGGAGAACTCGCCGTAGGTCAGGTGCAGCGCGCGCTCCCGCACCAGGCAGAACGTCGCGGCGTCCCAGAACGCCGTGGAGCCGCCGTTCCCGAGCACCACCTGGTAGCCCTCGGGCAGCGAGAAGAGCTCGGTGAGGCCGGCGCGAACCCGGGCCACCAGCGACTTCACCGGCTTCTGCCGGTGGGACGTGCCCATCAGCGCCGCTCCCGGCCCGGCCAGCGCCGCGAGCTGCGCCGGGCGGACCTTCGACGGCCCGCAGCCGAAGCGCCCGTCGGCGGGCTTGAGGTCGGCGGGAATCCGGAGGTCGGTGGCAGCGGTCACGACGCCCAGTGTCCCAGCCCGCGCGACGAGGCCGCGGAGGGCCGGAGCTGTCACCTACGACGCGCATCGCTGCACGGACGACGCCGGGTCGATCGACCGGCGGCTTGATCAGACGCGCAGGGCCGCCAGGAGCCTCGCCAGCGCCGTCCACGTGTCGCGGAGGTCGCGACCCGGGTCGGGCGAGCGTGCCAGCCAGAGCGCCGCCTCGTTCATGGCTCCGGAGAGCAGCCTCGTCAGCGGCGCCACCGGCTGCGGGACGACGATCCCGGCAGCGATCAACGCGGTCAGCGCCTCGGCCAGGAGCCGGCCCGACGCCGCCTCGTCGACGGCCCGCCACTGCGCCCATCCGAGCACCGCGGGCCCGTCGACCAGCATGATCTGCTGGACCTCCGGGGCCGTGCTCGCCTCGAGAAACGCCCGGCAGCCCGCGGTCAGCTGCGACCAGGGATCCGGCTCGGCGTCGGCCGCCGCCGCCACGCGCTCGGCCACCTCCTCCTGCACGCGCTGCAGCACCGCGCGGAACAGGTCGGCCTTGCTGTCGAAGTGGTGGTACAGCGCGCCCTTGGTCACTCCCGCGGCGCGCACGATCTCCGCCAGACCGACCGCCGCGTAGCCGTGCGCGGCGAACAGCCGCGCGCCCTCGTCCACCAGCCTCGCGCGGCTCCGCTCGCGCTGCTGGGCGCGCACCCCGCCTGCGGTCATGTCCCCTCCCTCGACGTGGCGTCCGCGGTGACCTCCTTGACATACCTCGGTACGCCAATGCGGTTCTGCATACCGATGGTATGCGAAAGGAAGGCCGCCGTGCTGACCAGCTTCTACCCCGTCATCTGCACCGACCGCGTGGCCGAGATGCGCGACTTCTACACCCGGCTGTTCGGGTTCGAGGTCACGTTCGAGGCGGACTGGTACGTGAGGCTGCGTCGTGCCGGCGATCCGGCCTACGAGCTCGCCGTGCTCGACCACCAGCACCCCACGCTGCCCGCGGCGTACCGCGC
>JAQSWF010000228.1 GCA_029266775.1 Pseudonocardia sp. | reverse complement strand
GCCGCCGGGGGGTGAGCACCGATGTGGGCACAGGTGTCCCACGCGCGCGTGCGCGCGCCCGCGCCGATGGCGACGACGGCCGCGCCGACGCACAGGAGGAAGATCGCCGGCACCGCGAGGATCGGCACCTGGGTCAGGAGCGACCCGACCAGCATGGACACCCCGGCAAGAGCGCCGACGACCGCGGTCGCGAGGCGCGCCCGGCGTGGACCCGCGAGCCCCGCGGCCGCCGCCGGAATCATGCCGACGGCTGCCGCGAGGCCCTGTGCCGGATCGACCATCGCCAGCCCGGCGGCGGGCACCGCGTAGACCACGCCGAGCAGCGCGTGAGACCAGTCCCATGCCACGGCCGGGGGAGCCGGGCGCGCCGTGGTCACCCCGACCTCCCCTGTTCAGCGATCACGTCGGTCAGCAGGCCATGAGGACCCCCAGTTGCGCGCTGCCTCCCACTCGTCTTACTCGCCGGTGACCGCGCGCAGGGACTTGCCGATCTGCGTGTACTGCTCGTCGCAAAGGTTGGCCAGTGTTCGTGACGACGTACGGCGGGGGCATCACCTGCAGGTGATGAGGCGGGCCCGGCGTGTCACCGGGGAGGAGCGGACTCCCCGGCAGCCACGCTCGGGCCCGCCTGCCCGTCGGTCTCCGGGGCCGCCGGGGGCGGGTCCGGTCGGCAGCGCCGTTTTGACTTGCCTGTGCGGTCAGGCCGGCACCGTCTCGTCGTGTCGGGGGACCGCGTCACCTGTCACAGGTGAGGTGCCGGTGTCGGCATCATGAACAGTTGCTGCAGATCTTCACGCTCGCCACACACGCGAGTACCGTGCGCGCCTGGCGCAGCCGCCGGGGGGTGAGCACCGATGTGGGCACAGGTGTCCCACGCGCGCGTGCGCGCGCCCGCGCCGATGGCGACGACGGTCGACCGACAGCGGCTGCTGATTCTGCTCGACGCCTGCGTCGGGAGCCCCGTCACGCTTCTGAGTGCCCCGGCGGGGGCTACGGCAAGACCGTGCTGCTGTCGGACTGGTCGCGTCGCGTGGACCGCGAGGCTGCCGGGATCCGGACCGTGGCCTGGGTCTCGCTGACGACCGACGACAACGACCCGCGCACGTTCTGGTCAGCGATCCTCGCGTCCCTCGACGCCTGCGACGCACCGGGTTGGCAGAGACCGGACAGGGCGGGCCGGAGGCTGGGCGAGCTGGACCTGCTCGCCGAGGTGGTCGACGCGCTCGACGCGCTGTCGGGCACGCTCGTCCTGGTTCTCGACGACGTGCACCTGCTGACCGCACCGGCACCGCTGCGCGCGATTGCCGCCTGATCCGCCACCGCCCGAACTGCCTGCGACTGGTGTTGTCGGCGCGCTGCGATCCGCCCGTGCACATCGCGCGGCTGCGTGCCGAGGGCCAGCTGGCGGAGATCCGGGCCGAGCATCTGCGTTTCCGTCCGGCCGAGGCCGCGGAGCTCCTGCGCGATGCCGGCCTCGACGTCGCGACCGAGCAGGTCGCGGTGATGCTCGCCCGCACCGAGGGGTGGGCCGCAGCACTGCGTCTCATCGCAGTCGGACTGCGTGACCGGCGGGGCGCGGACGGGGTACGACGATTCCTCGACGAGCTCCACGTCACCGACCGCTCGCTCACCGACTACCTCGCCAGCGAGGTGCTCGACAGGCTGACCGCAGACGTCTGCGATGTCCTGCGCCGGGTGAGCATCTGCGACCGGTTGTCGCCGTCGCTCGCTGGCGCGCTGACCGGGCGCGCCGACGCCAGCGACGTCCTGCGCTGGGTCGAGCGCGCCACCTCGCTCGTCACCTGGTTCGGCGGGCGCGACAAGGAGTACCGGATCCACCCGCTGCTGCGGGCCTACCTCGAGGCGGACCTGGATCGCGAGCACCCCCACACGGCCCGGGCGCTGCGGGTCGTCGCCGCGGGCTGGTACGAGGCACGAGGTGCGCTCGCCACCGCCGCCGCCTACGCCAGCCGCAGCGGTGACCCGCCCTGTATGAAAGAGTTCCTGTCGCGCAACGGAACCGTGCTGCTGGGCGCGGGTAAGCACGACGAGGTGCAGGCGGCCCTGCGTGCGCTCGGCGAGCCGCACGTCGCGTCGGAGCCCCGGCTGTCGCTGATCTCCGCGCTCGCGAACCTGACCGTCGGACGTCTCACAGCGGCGGCCGTGGATCGGGGCCGGGCCTCGCTCACACCCGCCGACGGGCTGACGATGCGGCTGCGCGTGCTCGTGGATGCGCAGCGCGCACTCCTGACCGGCGGGCCCCTGCCCGCCGAACTGCAGGTCAGCCCCGCCGACGGCGGAACGCAGACGGCGGACGGCGGGGAAGCCGACGGTGTCGAAGAGGTGTGGCTGACGGCTGCGCGAGGATCTGCGGCCGCCCGCACCCGTGACACGCGGTCCGCACGGCGCGACCTCGACCGGGCCGATGCGGCGGCACGGGCATGCGGGTATCCCGCGGTGCGGGTGCAGGTCCTGGTCGGGCTCGCCGGCCTCGACGCCGCGGAGGGCGATCACCGGGGGATGGCCGCGCGGGCGGCCGCGGCCGTCGAGCTGGCGTCCGATCACGGCTTGGGCGAGTCACCGTGGCTGGGCGCAGCGCAGCGCATGCTCGCCGGGCCGGCGGCGCAGTTGCGGCTCGAGCACACCTGCCCCGAACTCGGCGCGACCGATCGGGCCGCCGCGGCGCTCACCGACCGGGAGTCGATCGTGCTGCGCCGGCTCTGCTCCCAGCGATCCCTCGACGAGATTGCCGGGGACCTGACCGTGTCACCGAACACCGTCAAGACCCACGTCCGGGCGATCTACGGCAAGCTGGGGGCGCGCAGCCGCCGTCAGGCCGTCGCGATCGCGCAGCGGCGTGGCATGGTCTGAGCAGCTCCGACCACAATCGAGCCGGCCGGAGCATGTCCGGCCGGCTCGAGGACCTCGCGTCCGCCTACTCGCCGAAGGCCTCCAGGAGAGCCTTCTCCTGCTCGCGCGACAGGTTGGTGTGGATCAGCGTCGGGGATGTTCCGGCGAAGGCGTCCTTCACCTTGTCGACCACGGCGTCGCTGGTCATCATGAACAGCGCCGAGGTGCCGGGCTCGATCTCGCTGCGCACCGACTTGATGAAGTCGTCGTCGATGCCGACGTCGCTGAGCGCCCCGGTCAGCGCGCCCATGCCCGCCCCGATCGCCGCGCCGACCAGCGGGATGAAGAACAGCAGGCCGAACAGCATGCCCCAGAACATGCCGCCGAGCGCTCCGACGCCGACCAAGCTGTTCATCTGTTGCGTCCTGGGCTTTTTCGCCCCCGTCGGCCACGACACGATCGCCGCGTCGTGAACCTTGATGAGCTCCTGCTTCGTGAGCCCCTCGAGGATGCGCTCCGCACCGGCGGCGCCGCTCGCAGTGGGGAACTTCCAGACGGTCAGTGTCGCCATGCTCGTCCCATCTTCCTGGTCGTGTTGTGCGGAGGCCCATGCCGTCCGGCAGCGTGAACCCGTGTCGAACCCGGGCGACGCTAGGGACGGCCGCACGCGCCGACATCACCCGTTGGAGGTGACGAAGGACGCGGCGACGGCGGGGCGTCGTCGGAATCCGGGGGACGGACTCGCGCTCGAGGAGCCTCGATGACTCATCAGGTGCCGCAGGTGACACCCGCGGCCGTCGTGCCCGCCTCGGAGGGACGGCGGTACGAGATCAGGATCGCCGGCCGGCTCTCGAGCAGGGCGCGCCAGGCTTTCCTCCCGATGTCGGTCGTCGAGCCACCGGTCGAGACGGTTCTCCACGACCCGCCCGGCGGCGGTGCCGGCCTCGACGACGTGCTGAGCACCATCCAGGACCTCGGCCTGCGGGTGCTCTCCATCCACGAGATCCCGTCCTGAGACGGCCTCCACAACAGCCCTCGGCTCCGGGCAACCATGACGGCCTGGCGGCGGCTGGTGACCCCGAACTTGATGTAGATCGCACGGACGTGGGTGTTGACTGTGTTGGCCGAAACACCCAGGTCCCGAGCCACCTCGTCGAGCGAGCGCGGCGTGGGAAGCCGGGCGAGGACCGAACGCTCCCGCACGGTGAGCGGTGTTGCACCGCGCTCGTCGGCGCCGGCTTTAGTCGCGACGAGGGCCCGGCTGACGAACTCGTCGTACGGGCCGAAGCTGCCCGCCTGCTCGACGAGGAAGGCCCGCACCCCGTGGCCGGCGCGGGCAAACGGCCGCACCAGCTCGATGTCGGCCGCACGTTCCAGCGCCTTCTCCACGGCGCCGCGAGCGACGGTTCGATCGCCTGCCCGGATCGCGAGCGCTGCGCAGATCAGTTCCGCGTCGACCGCGGTCGACGGAAGCAGGGCGACGGCCGCACCGTCCCTGATCGGGGCCAGCCGGAGGACGACGTCGTCGTCGTCGGCCGGTGTCCCGACCAGTGACCTGGCCTGCAGGAGCGCGAGCTCCGCGGTGCCGTCCAGCCGGTCGTCCACTGAGGCGAGCAGGTCGAGAATAACGCCACCGCTGGCTCCCGCACGCACGGCGAGCTCGTGCTCGACCACGGCGGCGAGGCCCACGACGATGCGGGGGACAGCGTCGAGCCCGAGGGTGTGCCGGGCCCGGCGAAGGGCCACCGCCGCGGCCACGGCGTCGCCGGCGTCGCCGCGTGCCGCGGCCTCTACAGCCCGCAGCAGCAGGGCCATCCCCGCCGGCAGGAGGGCGGAGTGCGCCCGGTCGGCCGCCGCGACCGAGGACAGGGCCCGCTCGGTCTCGGTGAGCTGCAGCGCCCGGAACGCCTGCAGGGTCCGGGCGGCCGCCAGCCACGGTGAGCTCGGCCAGCCTCTTTCGCGCGCGAGCGTCGCCGCCGCCGTGCACGGCTCGTCCATGGCGGGGTAGCGGCCGTCTGAGAACTCGAGCACGGCGCGGGCAACATGCAC
>JAQSWF010000227.1 GCA_029266775.1 Pseudonocardia sp. | reverse complement strand
TCGGCCGGGCCCTCGCTTGCGCCGCTGTCGGCGCCGCCGTCGGCGCCGCCGTCCTGAACGCCGGGAGTGCCGCCGCCGGCACCGGAGTCGGCCGGCCCCTCGGCGTCGTAGCCGCCGCTCGTCGTCATGTCCTCGTCGTCCAGTGCCACTTGTCCTCCTCGGGGTCGTCGTCACCACAGCTGGTGACCGCGGCATGTCTACCCCGAAGCGCGAGCGTCCAGTCTCCGCCACGCCAATCATGAGCGGCGTTCGCCGAGCGGCTTTGAGTAGTCTTTACCGACGGGCGACGGCACCGGGTACAGCGCCGTGTGGTCTGCCCAGTCGGGTAGTTCTGGACACGGTGATCGCGGCCGGGTGTCACCGGGCTCGGGTCGCGACGCGGGACGAGGAGGACGACCACGGTGCTCGAGTTCACGGGGCTGACCTGGGCCGTGACAATTGGAGTGATCGTCGGGCTACTCGCCCTCGATCTGACTCTGGCGGCGGTGCGGCCGCACCGGGTGGGCTACCGCGAGGCCACTGCCTGGTCGATCTTCTACATCGTGATCGCGCTGGTGTTCGGCGCGTGGATGTGGTGGGCCCACGGCAGCGAGTACGGCACCGAGTACCTCGCCGGTTACATCGTCGAGAAGAGCCTCTCGGTCGACAACCTGTTCGTCTTCGTGATCATCATGACGACGTTCGCGGTGCCCGAGGAGCACCAGCACAAGGTCCTGACCTTCGGCATCGTCCTCGCGCTGATCATGCGCGCGATCTTCATCGCGCTGGGCGCGACGTTGCTGTCGCTGTTCTCGTTCATGTTCCTGATCTTCGGGCTACTGCTGATCTACACCGCGATCCAGCTGTTCCGGCACCGCGACGAAGATCCGCGCAGGGTGGTCACACCCCTGTTCGTCGTCCTGGTGGCGATCGGCGGCATCGACCTGCTGTTCGCGCTCGACTCCATCCCCGCGGTCTTCGGCGTCACGGAGGAGCCCTACATCGTCTTCGCCGCGAACGCCTTCGCGCTTCTCGGCCTGCGCGCGCTGTTCTTCCTCGTCAAGGGCCTGCTGGACCGGCTGGTCTACCTCTCGACCGGCTTGTCGATCATCCTGGGGTTCATCGGCGTGAAGCTGATCCTGCATTGGCTGCATGTCGACATCAACGAGTCGGTGCCCGAGATCCCCACGCCGCTCAGCCTTGGCGTGATCATCGTGGTGCTGGCGGTCGTGACGATCGCCAGCTTGATCAAGACGCGCCGGGATCCGACCGCGAAGGCGCACCCCGGTTCGTTGCGGGCCTCCCGGCGGGCGCCCGCTGAGCAGCAGCGCGAGCGGTAGCGGATCAGGGTCCGGGCAGGCCGGGGCCGCCGAGCGGGGTGAGGTCAACCAGCTCGGGTGGCCCGGTCAGCAGCTGCATCACCTCGCCGATACCCACCTCGCCGAGGTCCGACGACAGCGCGCGGTCCGACGACTCCTCGTCGGCCCAGATCTCGGTCACCCAGACGGTGTCACGCTCATCCGCGGAGAGGTTGACGACGTACAGCTCGCAGCCGGGACTCTCGCGCAGACCCTCGGCCACGCGCAGCAGCAGCCCCGCGAGCACCGAGCCCTTTCCGGGCTGCGCGACCATCCGCACGTACCGCCCGATCCGCCCTCCGCGGTCCCCACCTGCCGTCACCACACGACCCTAACGCGTGCCTTCTGGATCAACGCCGGAGCACTTCAGATGGCATAGAGCCAGATCGTCAGCGAGTAGCCGCCGAACCACGCCGACGCCACGGTGGCTGCAGCGAGGACCGCGGCCGCGGTGCCGGTGCGGCGGCGGGCCAAGCCCACGGCGACGGGCACCAGCAGCGGGAACGCCGGCACCAGCATGCGGATCCGTGAGTGGATCTGGCCGTCGCTGGCCCACACGGTGACCAGCACGGCGGCGGTGTAGACCAGCAGCGGCCACGGCAGCCGCATCCGGATCGCGACGCCGAGCAGGACCACGGACGCCACGAGCGCGAGCAGCACGGCCACGTCGTACAGCTCGTGACCTCCTTGCACGGTGCGCGCGACGAAGGCCGTGAGCGACGCTCCGCCGTCGAAGTGCGACCCCCAGCCTCGGCGCTGCACGGCGAACCATCCGGTGGGCGAGCCGGTCTGCCACCCCACCCAGCCCAGGTAGCCCAGCAACCCGGACGCCGCGAGCAGCGCCGCGAGCGCGGGCCGCAGCGTGCGCTCGCGGACGGCGGCGACCAGTCCCGCGAGCCCGACGGCCAGCACCAGCGAGCTGGCGGTCGGGCGGACGAGACCGGCCGCCCCCGCACACGCCCCGGCGAGCAACCACTGCCGGCGCAGCACGGCTGTGAGTGCCCAGACGGCCAGGGCGCAGAACAGCGCCTCGGTGTAGGTCATGTTCAGCACCACGCCCATGGGGGCCGCCGCGAACAGCGCGACCAGCACGAGCCCCACGCGGCGCGGTCGGTCCGATACCAGGTCCGGCGGTAGCGCTTCGACCAGGCGCATCAACCCGTAGGCGGCGACCACCCCGGCGACGACGGAGACGATCAGTGCCGCGGCCACCAGGTTGCCCCCGGTCAGCAGACCGACGGTGGCGACGACAGCCGGATAACCGGGGAAGAAGGCATAGGCCGTCTCGGGCGTGTGCCGCCCGAACGCGTCGACGAGTGTCGGCGGGACGCCCTCGTACCCGCGCGCCGCGATGGCGAGCATCCACGCGCCGTCCCAGCTGCGCAGCTCCCCGAGCAGGGTGGTGCCCCGCGCCGCGGCCATCAGGCCGAGGACGGTGACCCCGACCACGCGCACTGCCAGGTAGACCGCGGCCGGTGCCAGCGCCGCCCATCCGATCCGCCCGCGGGATCGCGCCGGAGCCGGGCTGGACATCGTCTGCACGTGCCGATCCTCCTCAAGCCGCACGGTCATCCGGCGGCGGGGAGGCGGACGACGGGCTCGACGCGGCTGCCCGTCGCCGGCGCGGCGTCGACGGCGGCAGCGTCGAGCGCGGGGGTGTCGACGCCGAGCGCCCGCAGTGCCGCGACGACGACGGCCGCCACCGGCCGCGCCGAGCCGTCGAGGACCTTGAGCACCACCGCGCGCCCGTCCGGAAGCGCGGCGACGAACACCCCCTCGGCGCCGTCCTTGGCCATCAGCCCCGGCACGGCCGCGCAGAGGCGGGTGACGGTCCGGCGGGTTCCGGCGACCCACCAGGGATGGGCCCGCATCGCCGCCGCAACCGTGCCCTCGGCGGTGCCCGCCGGGGCCGCGGCGATCCGGCCGAGGGCGCGGGCCAACCCGGCGGGGGTCGAGGAGAACAGCGGGGCACCGCAGCCGTCGACCGCCACGTGCGCCACGGGCACGCCGGTCAGCTCGACGACGGTCGCGGCGAGCGCGCGCTGCAAGGGATGCGAGGGGTCGCGGTACCCCGCGATGTCCCAGCCGGCTGCGACACACGTGGCGAGCATCGCGCCGTGCTTGCCCGAGCAGTTCTGGGCGAGGTGTGTCCGCGGCCGGTTCTCGACCCGCCATCGGGCAGCGACGTCGGGATCCAGCGGCAGACCCGGTGTGTTCCGCAGGTCGTCTTCGACGAGCCCGGCGCCGGCCAGCATCCGCACCACGCCCTGCAGGTGCGCCGACTCGCCGGAGTGGCTGGCCGCCGCGAGGGCGAGCAGCTCGTCGGACAGATCGAGCCCGGCGCGCAGCATCCCGACCGCCTGCAGCGGCTTGAGCGACGAGCGCGGGAAGAAGGTGACGTCCGGGTCGCCCAGCGCGACCACGGCGACACCGTCGGCGTCGGCGGCGAGCAGGTGGCCGTGGTGCACGGACTCGACGACCCCGTTGCGCACGACGTGCGCCAGCGGCTCGGCATGGACCGCGACCCCACCGGCCGTCACGCCGTCACGGTACGGGTCCCGCCAGCAGCGCGCCGCCGAGCGAGCACGGCGCTGTCGGGTCGTCGTGGTTCCGGCGGTGATCTCCTACAGCGAGTTGATTGAGTCCGCGATGGCCTTGAAAAAGGCGATCAACGCGTCGAAGGCGTTGCCCAGGAACTCGCCCGTCTCCACAGGGTTGGGGACGATGAAGACAAGGATGATCAAAATGATGATCAGAGCCCAGAGCCACCGCGGCATGGCCAACAGAGTGACGATCATGCCGCGCGAGCGCCAGTGAACATGCCCTGTCGTTGCAGAGATGAAGCGAATGGCGTAGGCGAACCGCCGTCATTGCGCGATTCGGGTGATGTCCGCGGCAGTGAGCTCGGTTCGGCTGGCCGTCCAGCCCCGGTCAGAGTGAAGTCGGCGGCCGGCCGATACTCGATCGCGAAGGACGGGGAGTTCGATGAGGATCAGTGTTCTCGGCACCGGGACCGTGGGCCGCACGTTGGCCGGGCGGCTGGCCGAGCTCGGGTACGACGTGGTGGTCGGGACGCGGGACCGGGCGGAGACGCTTGCGCGCACGCAGCCGGACCGGCAGGGCACGCCGCCCTACGCGCAGTGGCAGGAGCAGCATCCGGGGGTGCGTCTGGCGACGATGGCCGACGCCGGCGCACATGCAGAGCCACTGGTCAACGCCACCGCGGGCGTGGCGTCGGCGGACGCACTGACGGCCGCCGGCGTGGGCGGCCGCGACGGGCTCGTCGTCCTGGACGCGTCGAACCCGCTCACGTCACCGCGGCGGGGCCCGCGCTGGCCGTCGCGAACCCCGACAGCTCGCCGAGGTGCTGCAGCGCGCGTTCCCCGCGGCGCACGTGGTCAAGTCGCTGAACACGATCAACGCGGGCGTGATGGTCGACCCCGGCCGCACCCCCGGGCGACCACGTGGTGTTCATGGCCGGCGACGAGCCGTCGGCGAAGCAGGCCGTGGCGGGCCTGCTCGGTCAGCTTGGCTGGGGCCCTGACCAAGTCGTCGACCTGGGCGGGTTGACCGCTGCGCGGGGGCTGGAAGCGTTCGTCCTGCTGTGGTGGTCCATGACGCAGTCGTTCGGGACGTTCGACGTCAACGTCGAGGTCCGCACGGCCTGAGCCTGAGTCCGCCTCGGGCATGTCCGCAGCTGGGGGTCTAGCCGGCGAGGCCGGCGTGCATCTCCCACACCAGCACCTCTGCCGACCCGGTCGCGATCACGCGCTGCCCGCCGACCCCGGTCAGCCGGACCGCGTCCCCGGCCGCCAGCGGACCGGCGCCCTCGAGCTCCACCTCCCCACGCGCGGTGAACAGGTGCACGTACGGCGCGTCGGGCAGCCGCACACTGCCTCCACGCACATTGCCTCCGGGCTCGAGGCGGGCGGCGTGCAGCGCGGCGTGTCGGTTGCGGATGCGGATGGCGCTCTCGCCATGCCCTTTCATCCCCGACGCGACCGGGACGAGGGCACCCGGCAGCAGCTCGGCGTCGATCTCGCGCTGCTCGTAGGCGGGCTCGACGCCGCTCTCGTCCGGCACCACCCACATCTGCACGAAGTGCACCGGCTCGGTGTGCCGCTCGCCCTGCAGGCGCCCAGCGCGCGAGCTTGCGAGCGCGCCATCGACACAGCATCGGACAGAATCGTTCTTCTCGGAGTGCAGGATGCCGGTGCCCGCGCTCATCCGCTGAGCCAGGCCGGAGTAGATGACGCCCGCGTGCCCGGTGGAGTCCTGGTGTACCAGCGACCCGCTCAGCACCCACGTCACGATCTCGCTTGTACATACCCTAGAGGGCATATTCAGGCGCGGTCGAGGGCCTGCATGCCGGACTTCTCGTCCACGCACAACACGACCGCGGCCTCGGGCGGGTGGTGGTAGAGCCCGACGACATCGACAACCTT
>JAQSWF010000226.1 GCA_029266775.1 Pseudonocardia sp. | reverse complement strand
CTCCCACGCGCGCAGCACCTCGAACGTGGAGTGGTCGAGCAGCGCGATCCCGCCCGGCCCGTCGGCCCCGTTCGCACCGCCGAGGCAGGACAGGAAGATGCCGTCCGGACCGCAGTGCAGGGTGTGCGGACGTGAGTAGCCGGCGTTCGCGGCCAGCTCCTTCGCGTCGACCGTTCTGTGCAGCCGCGGCGAACGGGGGTCGGGCTGCGTGTCGTAGACATGGACGTTGCTGCTGCGCAGGCCGGGGAGCAGCAGGTAGCGCCGCTCGAGGCCGTCGATGTCGTGGCCCTCGTGCTTGAGCGCACTGCTGCAGGCGTTCCAGCCGAAGTGGTGGAGCTCGTCGCCGCGGGTCGGCAGGTCCGCCCAGAAAAAGAATTAGCGAAGCAGTCCACCCGGGCCCGGGCAACCGCACGCCGCGAGCGTCGGCGGGGCTGTCGGGCGCCGCTGCGGCGCGCCCGACAGCGGCTGCCGTCAGTTCGAGCCCATCGGCTCCTTGTTCGACAGCTTCACGAGAAGCTCGTGGCACCGCGCGGCCCGCCGGGAGTCCTCCTCCATGACCTGCTCGAAGAACTGCGCGACGTCGTCGTAGCCGCCGTTCTTGGCGTCCCGCACGTACTGGCCGTAGTCGTGGCCGGCCTTCAGCGCGTGGTACTGCACCGAGATCAGGTCGAACGCGACGTCACCGAATCCGGTCTCGCCCGTAGCCATACATATCACCTCTCCGTCGACTGGTGGGGCGGAGGTGTGTTCCCCGGCCGGGCTCGCTTGTAACGGACGCGGCGGTATCCGGAGCGACGCTTGGTGACACCGCGAACGTGGACGTGCTTGCGCTGCGGGAACCGCACCGATCCGCGAGAGATGAACCGATGACTGACGCAGTCCGGTCAGCCCCGATCGGTCAGCACCAGCGTGTTGCGGCCACCCATCGGGCTCTCGACCGGCCACACGCCGACCACCCGCCCGGTCGCCGCGGCCGGGTCGACGAAGTCGAGGCTCCAGCGGGTGCTGATCCGCGGCGCGGTCCTGCGGTGGACCTCGTTCCACCGCATGAGGACCGCGCGCAGGCCGCCCTCGGCGGCGCGCCCGCGCATCACCTCGTCGGTCCGGGCCGGCTCGCTGAGGAAGTCCAGCGTCGCGACCGGCGCCCCGTAAAACGCCAGCGCGCCGAGCTCACCGGGCCCGGCAATCGGCTCGCCCCCGGTCAGCGCGGGCAGCTGGTGCGCCACCGCGGCGTACTGGGACGTCAGCGCCATGTTCGCGACCAGTGGTGCGGACGTCCACGGCAGAGCCCCGGACGTCGCGACGCCGGCGGCGGCCAGCAGCGCGACACCACCGACGCTCACCCGGGCGAGTACCGGCCCACCCACCGCGGCGACCGCAAGACCGAGCGCGGCCGCCGAGCACGCGACGACCGGCCCGTAGTACCAGCCGGCACCCTGCGCATCGACCGCCTCGAGCGCCACGACGTGCGCCCAACCGGCTGCCACGAGCACGAGCACCGCGACCGCCCAGCGCTGACGCGGCCGCCGGGCCGCCACGACGGCCGCGCCGAGGGCAAGCACAACGGGGAGCGCGCTGCCGGCGGCCGCGGCGGGGAACGTCCGCAGCCAGAACAGCACCGCGGGCAGGATCGTCGGCCCGGAGCGGTCGTCGGTGCGCACCCACGTCGTGTCCGGGACCGCCCCGCCGAGGGTGAACCACGACCAGACGTGCCAGGGCAGCGCGACCAGCGCAGCCAGCCCGACGACGACGCCGAGCGCCGGGAGCCGTCGGCGCGGCACGGTCGGTGCCGCGAGCAGCCCGAGGGCGAGGACGGCAGCCGGCACCGCCAGGTCGGGCCGGGTCAGAACCGCCAGACCGCAGAGCACCCCGGTGGCCGCCGCGCGCCCACCGAGCGCCGCGAGGGCGAGCGCCACCAGGACCGCGGCGCCCAGGTAGGCCTCGAGGCCGACCGTCGCGGCGAGCACGGGCGAGGTGGCGACCACGGACACGGCCAGCCACCCGCCCGAGGGCGGAACGTCGACACGACGCGCGAGCGCGACCGCGAGCCACCCGCACGTGGCCAGGCAGAGGACCGCGAACCCGAACGCCACCAGCAACGGCCGGTCGACCACCACCATCCCGGCAGCCAGCAGCCAGGCGTTGAGCGGGCTGGTCTGGGTGTTCGCGGTGATGCCCGGGAACACGCCCCACGTACCGGACTCCGCGAGCGTCCGCCCGTAGCTGATCGTGATCAACGCGTCGTCACCGAGCGCCCGCTGCATCAGCCAACACACAACGGCTCCGATCACCGCGCCGAGCAGCGCCCCGATGGCCGGGTCACGCCGTGCCGGTGCCGTCCGCGCCTGTTCAGTCTCGACAGTTACCCCCGGTGAGCGACATGCGCGGAGTATGGGTCAGGACCGTGCCCTGCGGCTCGCCCACGCCGAGGCCGCCTGGCTGACGATTCGCCGTCAGCGGTTGTGCAAGTACACCAGCACGGCGCTCACACGGCGGTTGAGGTCGCGTTCCTCGGAGAGCCCGAGCTTGCTGAAGATTGAGTTGGTGTGCTTCTCGATCGCGCGCTCGGAGAGCACGAGGGTCGACGCGATCGCGATGTTGCTCTTGCCCTGGGCCATCTCGCCCAGCACCTGCAGCTCGCGTGGGGTCAGGGCGTCCAGCTCGGAGGGCTTCGCGCGGTTGGCCGCCACCAGGCCCTCGACGACGGTGGGGTCGATCACCGAACCACCGTCCGCGACGCGGCGGATCGCCTCGGTGAGCTCGTCGCCGTCCGCCACGCGCTCCTTGAGCAGATAGCCGCGGCGCGCCGTCCCTTCGGCCAGCAGCGACAGCGCATAGGTGGCCTCGGCGTACTGGCTCAGCAGCAGCACCCCCATCTCCGGGTGCTGGGTGCGCAGCGCGGTGGCGATCGCGATGCCTTCATCGGTGTGAGTGGGCGGCATGCGAATGTCGGTGACGACGACGTCCGGCGACTCCGTCTCGATCGCGATGCGCAACCCGGGCAGGTCCGCCGCAGAGGCCACCAGCTCGAGGTCGGGAGCCGCGTCCACGAGGCGCGCGAGACCGTGCCGGAGGAGGGCGTTGTCCTCGGCAAGCACCACGCGCGTTCGCACGGCGATCAGCGTAGGGGTCGCTGCGGGCGCCGGGATACCGTCTCGCACGTGATGGCGGGCGACGAAGCGGCGGGCAGCAGCACGCGGCCACGGGCGGCGGTACTGCTGACCGGCAGCGAGCTCGTCACGGGGGTGATCGCGGACGCCAACGGTCCGTGGCTGGCGCGGGAGCTGACCGCGCGGGGGTTCGAGGTCGCGCACCTGCAGCTGGTCGGCGACCGGCCGGGTGACCTGGAGGCTGCGCTGCGGTATGCCGCGACCGCAGGCAGCGCGCTGATCGTCACCAGCGGCGGTCTGGGGCCGACCGCGGACGACCTGACCGGGGAGGTGGTCGCCGAGTTCGCCGGCGTCGACCTCGTCCTCGACGAGGCGATGCGCGAACGCATCGCCGGCATCGTCGCGGCTTTCCCGCGCGCGGGGCGCGACCCATCCGCGCTGGACGCCGCCGTGCGCAAGCAGGCGCTGGTGCCGCGCGGTGCCGTCGCTCTCAACCCGGCCGGAACCGCGCCCGGGCTCGTCGTGCCCACCGACGCGGGTCCGCTGGTCGTCGTCCTCCCGGGCCCGCCGCGCGAGCTGCGCGCACTGTGGCCCGCGGCGCTCGAGACCGCGCCGATGCGCACGCTGCTGGCTGCCGTCCCGCCCGCGGCAGTGCGGCTGCTGCGCTACTACGGCCTGTCCGAGGCGGAGATTGCAGCGACGCTGCGCGCGCTCGAGGAGAGCCGGGACATCGGCGGCGTCGAGGTCACCACCTGCCTGCGCCGCTCCGAGCTCGAGGTGGACCTGCGACCCCGGCCCGGCGCGGAGGACGCCGCGACATGGCTCGCGGGCCAGCTGGCCGAACGGCACGCCGACCGTCTGGTCAGCGCAGACGGGACGAGCACCGACGAGCTCCTCGCTGGCGCCCTCCTCGCCGCCGACCTCACGGTCGGGACCGCGGAGTCGTGCACCGGCGGGCTGCTGGCTGGCCGGCTGACCGACCGGCCGGGGTCGTCCTTGTACGTCGCGGGGGGCGTGGTGAGCTACTCGAACGAGGCGAAGGTGCGGCTGCTCGGCGTGCCGGCTGGCCTGATCGACGCCCACGGTGCGGTGTCACCGGAGGTCGCGCGGGCCATGGCCGACGGGGCGCGAGCCGCGCTCGAGGCGGAACTCGGGATCGGGATCACCGGCGTCGCGGGTCCGGACGGGGGCACGCCGACCAAGCCGGTGGGCTTCGTGTGCCTGTGTGTGACGACGTCGTCTGGCATCGTCCTGGCACGCGACCTGCGGCTGCCCGGGAACCGCGCCGACGTGCGCGACCGCTCCGTCGACGCCGGGATGCACCTCCTGCTGCGCGCGGCCCGGTCCGTGCTCGCGTCGTCGCCCCCGTCGCCCGCTGCGTCCTGAGCGGGGTTCCCGCGGCCGGGTCGCGGGTATTTACCTCCGCGTGCCCTGCGGCAGTCCGGCCGCGGGCGTCGCGCGGCGCAGAGGGGGACCTGGCGTGTCGGCTGAGCCCACGGCGAGGCTTGTCCGAGGCATGCCACCGGTCGTCGCGGCCCGCCCGGCCTGCCGCTTCGGCGACGGTCTCGCGATCGGACCGGACCTCGAGGGCGCCGGGGAGGTCGCGCTGGCGCAGGCGCTCGAACCTCTCGGCGGCGTGGCCCCGGACCTCCTCTGCTTCTTCGTGGCCGCAGGCGTCCCCGCTCGACCCGGTGCCGTCGAGGAGGCCGGGCTGCGCGTGATGGACGCAGCGGGAGCCGCCACCACGATCGGCGCCACGGCCGCCGGGGTCTTCGGCAACGGGCGCGGCGTGGCACACGGCCCCGCGGTGGCGGTCTGGGCCGCG
>JAQSWF010000023.1 GCA_029266775.1 Pseudonocardia sp. | reverse complement strand
TACTGCACCCGGTAGGGTGTGGGAGAGTAGGTCACCGCCGACATACAAACCCCAAACAAGGGGGGTGGGAACGGTCAAAACACACCGTCCCCACCCCCCTTTTTTCTGTGGTGCCGGTACGGGTGGCCGCCGGTGGGTGGTGCGTCGAGCGTCTCCGTGAGGTAAAACCTGAACGTTGGGTCGATCTCGCCCACGCGGCTCCCGCTGACCCACGCCCCGGAGGTCGGTGGCGCAGCCGGCCCGCTGCTGTTCGCTCCACGACCGTCCTCGGCGTCCGGCTAACGATGCTCGGGCGCCGGAGAAACGCTGCCGCGGGCGGTGCTCCGGCCAGCGCTCCGGCCTCGCTCCCCGGCGTGACCAGGTAGGTCGACAACAGGGCGCACTTCATTGGCAGGACTCTGCACCCCCCGTATCCATCGTCTCGGGTCGTGCCGACGGTTCGGCGTGTCGGTAGCTCGGCGGGTGTCAGTTGTCCACATCGTGCCTCGCCCATCCACAGATTTCCGACGCCCCTGGTGCACCCATTCGTTCGCCGCGACGCTCGAGTGGTCACCACCATCGGGAGCGAGGAGATCGCGATGTACGAAACTCATGTCACCGTCGTCGGCAACGTGGTCACGCCCATCAACCCGCGGCGGCTTGCCGACGGAACGCTCGTCGCGAACTTCCGTGTCGGCTCCAGCGAGCGGCGTTACGACCGCGCCACGGGTGGCTGGATCGACGGCGACCGGCTGTACGTCGACGTCAGATGCTGGCGCCGGCTGGCGCAGAACGCCATGGCCTCGCTCGTGAAGGGCGACCCTGTGGTGGTCACCGGTCGGCTCTACACCCGCGAGTACGAGCACGAGGGGCAGCGCCGGTCGAGCGTCACGCTCGACGCGCAGACGGTGGCCGCCGACCTGTCGCACTGCACCGCCACTGTCACCCGGAACCGGAAAGCCGCTTCGCCGGAGCAGGCTGCCTCGACGGGCGACGACAGCGACGGCGGGCAGGGCCGAATGGTCGACACGAGCGATCGGACCGAAGTCGGCGCGGACGCCGCCCGAGACGGCGAGGGCACGGCTCCGCGGCTGGTGGGCGCGATACCGGGCGGCCAGGCGTGAGCAGGTCGCAACTACCATCGACTCCGTGGCAGAGTTCATCTACAGCATGCAGAGGGTCCGAAAGGCCCACGGCGACAAGGTCATTCTCGACGACGTGACGTTGAACTTCCTGCCCGGTGCGAAGATCGGCGTTGTCGGTCCGAACGGGGCAGGAAAGTCGACGGTCCTGCGGATCATGGCCGGTCTGGAGCAACCCAACAACGGCGACGCGTACCTGCAGCCCGGGGCCAGCGTCGGCATCCTCCAGCAGGAGCCTGCGCTGAACGAGGACAAGACGGTCCTAGGCAACGTCGAGGAGGGGCTCGGCGCGATCAAGGCCCAGCTGGACCGGTACAACGCGATCGCCGAGCAGATGGCGACGGACTACTCGGACGAGCTCATGGAGGAGTTCGGGGAGCTGCAGGAGATCCTCGACCACGCAGATGCCTGGGACATCGACTCCCAGCTCGACCAGGCGATGGACGCGCTGCGCTGTCCGCCGCCGGACCTGCCGGTGACGAACCTGTCCGGCGGGGAGCGGCGGCGGGTGGCGCTATGCAAGCTGCTGCTCAGCAAGCCGGATCTCCTGCTGCTCGACGAGCCGACGAACCACCTCGACGCCGAGAGCGTGCTCTGGCTCGAACAGCACCTGGCCGGCTACGCCGGCGCGGTCCTCGCCGTCACCCACGACCGCTACTTCCTGGACAACGTGGCCCAGTGGATTCTCGAGATAGACCGCGGCCGTACCTACCCGTACGAGGGCAACTACTCGACCTACCTCGAGAAGAAGGCCGAGCGGGTTGCGGTGCAGGGCCGCAAGGACGCGAAGCTGCAGAAGCGGCTGGTCGAGGAGCTGGCGTGGGTACGATCCGGCGCCAAGGCGCGGCAGGCGAAGAGTCGCGCCCGCTTGCAGCGCTACGAGGAGATGGCCCTGGAGGCCGAGCGGCACCGCAAGCTCGACTTCGAGGAGATCCAGATACCGCCGGGCCCTCGCCTGGGAAACGTCGTGGTCGAGGTCGATCATCTGGACAAGGGTTTCGACGGTCGGGTGCTGATCAAGGACCTCTCGTTCTCGTTGCCGCGCAACGGCATCGTGGGGGTCATCGGGCCGAACGGCGTCGGCAAGACGACGCTGTTCAAGACCATCGTCGGGTTGGAGGAGCCGGACTCGGGCATGGTGCGCGTCGGCGAGACGGTCCAGCTGTCCTACGTCGACCAGGAGCGCGCGGGTATCGCGCCGAACAAGAGCGTGTGGCAGGTCGTCTCGGACGGGCTGGACCACATTCGCGTCGGCCAGGTGGAGATGCCATCGCGCGCCTATGTCGCGGCGTTCGGCTTCAAGGGCCCTGACCAGCAGAAGCCGGCCGGCGTGCTCTCGGGCGGCGAGCGCAACCGGCTCAACCTCGCGCTCACCCTCAAGCAGGGCGGTAACTTGATCCTGCTCGACGAGCCGACGAACGACCTCGACGTCGAGACGCTCGGCTCGCTCGAGAACGCGCTGGACCAGTTCCCCGGATGCGCCGTCGTCATCTCGCACGACCGCTGGTTCCTGGACCGGGTCGTCACCCACATCCTTGCGTGGGAGGGCACGGACGAGAACCCGGCCGACTGGTTCTGGTTCGAGGGCAACTTCGAGGCGTACGAGAAGAACAAGGTGGAGCGGCTCGGTGCCGAGGCCGCCCGGCCGCACCGCGTGACACACCGCAAGCTCACCCGCGACTGAGCCGGCAGTCGCGGCCGGCACCGTCGGCACGGCCCAACGGTGCCGGCAGGACGAGCCGGCGGGCGACCGCTCGCACTAGGCTGCGGGTCGGCCGGTACGACGGCAGCAGCGAGCAGCGGGAGACGGCACGTGATCGATCGGAACCGTGGGCAGACCACCGCCGCGGAAACGCCGAGCGAGAGCGACAACCCTGCAGCGGCGGACGGCGCGACGTCAGACGTGTCGTCCGCGCTGGAGGCGCTCTACGCGCGCCACACCCCGGATCTCGATCATACGGGGGCGCAGCGGGCCACCCTGGTGGCGGCGGCGCGGTCTCACCACCGGATGGCTGTGCGCCGCGTCGCCGGCCAGGAGCTCATCCGCATCCGGCCGATGGACGACGAAGAGGCCCTCGCAGGTGTACGCGGCGGCGCGGTGGTGGAGATCGTCACCGACGATATGCCGTTCCTCGTCGAGTCGGTGCTCGCGGCGGTGGGTCGCGCGGGCGGTGAGGTCCGGCGCGTGATCCACCCCATCGTGGTCGTCGCTCGGACGCCTGATGGGGAGCTGCGCGAGGTGCTTCCCGACGCCGACCCGGCCGAGCCGCCCGCCGGCACGATCGCCGAGTCGTGGATCCACGTCGACCTGGCCGGTCCGGCTCCCGCCCGTCTTGAGGCCGAGCTGGCCGACGTGCTCGGTGTCGTCCGTGAGGTTGTCCAGGACGCTCCCGCGATGGTCCACGAGGCGATCCGCCTCGCGGACCGCCTGCTGGCCGACGGCTTGCTCGGCGCCCCGGCGGAGTCGAAGGGCAGCGCGGCCGAGGCTGTCGACCCCACCCCCGCACGAGACGTCGCGAACCTCCTACGCTGGCTCGCAGACAATCACTTCAGGTTCCTCGGCCACCGCTACCTCACGGCGCGGCAGGGCCGGCTCGTCCCGGAGGGAAGCGGTCTCGGCCTGCTGCGCGAGAGTGCGGAGGCGGACACGCTGGACCCCGAGACCCTGGACCCCGAGCCCGTGCCGACCTCGGCCGAGACGACCCCGCGGAACCGGTTCGTGATCACCCGGGCCAGCACGCCCAGCCGGGTGCTCCGGTCGGTGCAGCCGTACTACATCTCCGTGCGTGTGGGGGACACCAGCGGCGCGGTGGTCGGCGAGCACCGCTTCCTCGGCACGCTGACGGTGGCCGGGCTGTACGAGAACGTGCTCGACATCCCCGTGGTGGAGCGCCGGGTCCGCGGAGCGATCCAGCGCGCCGGCTTCCCGCTGGCCTCCTACTCGGGGCAGCAGATGCTCGAGGTGATCTCCGCGCTGCCGAGCGAGGAGCTGTTCAGCAGCACCGAGCAGCAGTTGCACGACACCGCCGTGGGCGTGCTCGCCGTCGCCGGACGCCGCGCGGTACGGGTGTTCCTTCGTCCCGACCCGTACCGCCGGTTCGTCTCCTGCCTGGTCTACGTGCCGCGCGACCGCTACTCGACCGCGGCCCGGATCGCGATGGCCGACCTGCTGAAGGCCCGCCTGCACGGCACCGCGGCCGACTTCACGGTGCGGCTCACGGATTCGGCGCTGGCGCTCGTGCACTTCACCGTCCACACCGACCCGACGGGCCCGGACCGCCCGCTGCCCGACACCGGCGAGCTCCAGGACGAGCTCGCCGAAGCAATTCGCACGTGGGACGACCGGCTGGCGTCGCTGCCGGGTAGCCATGACGTGACCGGGCTGCTCGACGGCGTCCCGGAGGCGTACAAGGCGGCGGTCGACCCGGCGCAGGCGCTCGTGGACCTGCGCGCGATCGCCGCCCTGAGCGGGCCCGGCGACTTCAGCGTGCGGCTCTTCGCCGCGTCCAGCACGCAGGAGAAGCGGTTCACCCTCTACCTGGCCGGGGCGCCGGCGACGCTGACGGCGGTCCTGCCGCTGCTGCAGCGCCTCGGGCTGGAGGTGCTGGACGAGCGACCGTCGGAGATCGTCCGTCCAGACGGCCTGCGCTGCTGGACCTACGACTTCGGCCTGCGCCTGGACGCCGCCACCCAGGCGGCCGTGGCGGACCGGCCGCACGCCGAGGTCGCCGCGGCGTTCTGCGCGGCGTTCGGCGCGGCCTGGCGGGGCGAGGCGGAGACCGACGGCTTCAGCGCCCTCGTGCTGCGCGCCGGGCTGTCGTGGCGCGAGGCTGCCGTGCTGCGGGCCTACGCGCGCTACGCCCGCCAACTCGGCAACCCGTACGGGGTTGCCTACCTCGCCGACACGCTGCTCGCGCATCCCGACGCCGCCCGCGCGTTGGTAGCGCTGTTCGCCGCCCGGTTCGATCCGACCGTGGACGCGGCGGTGCGGGACAAGGCCGCGGACGAGGCGCTGACGGCGGTGCGCGCGTTGATCGACGCCGTCACCGGTCTGGATGCCGACCGGATCTTGCGCGGATTCCTCGGCATGATCACCGCGACGCTGCGCACCAACTACTACCGCGACCGGCCCTTCCTGTCCCTCAAGCTCGACCCGGCCGCCGTTCCCGACATGCCCGCCCCGCGCCCCAAGTTCGAGATCTTCGTCTACTCCCCGCGGGTCGAGGGCGTGCACCTGCGCTACGGGCATGTCGCGCGCGGCGGGTTGCGATGGTCGGACCGGCCGCAGGACTTCCGGACCGAGATCCTCGGGCTGGTCAAGGCCCAGGCGGTGAAGAACGCGGTGATCGTCCCGGTCGGCGCGAAGGGCGGTTTCGTCGTACGCCGGCCCGAGCCCGGATCGGACGAGGTGGAGGCGTGCTACCGCCTCTTCGTCTCCGGGCTGCTCGACGTCACCGACAACCTCGTGGACGGCGAGAGCGTCCCGCCGCCCGACGTGGTGCGGCACGACGGAGACGACAGCTACCTGGTGGTGGCGGCCGACAAGGGGACGGCGCGGTTCTCCGACCTCGCCAACGACGTCGCGCGGTCGTACGGGTTCTGGCTCGGCGACGCGTTCGCCTCCGGCGGCTCGCTCGGCTACGACCACAAGGCGATGGGCATCACCGCCCGGGGCGCCTGGGAGAGCGTCAAGAGGCACTTCCGCGAGCTGGGCGTCGACACCCAAAGCGAAGACATCACCGTCGTCGGCATCGGCGATATGTCCGGCGACGTGTTCGGTAACGGGATGCTGCTGTCGCGCCACATCCGGCTGGTCGCGGCGTTCGACCACCGCCACGTGTTCGTCGACCCGACCCCGGACGCCGCGCGCGGGTTCGCCGAACGGCAGCGGCTCTTCGCGCTGCCGCGCTCGTCGTGGGACGACTACGACCGGACGGCGATCAGCGCCGGCGGCGGGGTCTGGCCGCGGACGGCCAAGGCGGTGCCGATCGGGCCGGAGATCCGCGCCGCGCTGGGCCTCGACGACGACGTGACGCAGCTCAGCCCGCCCGAGCTGATCCGCGCGATCCTGATGGCCCCGGTCGATCTGCTCTGGAACGGCGGCATCGGCACCTACGTCAAGGCCACGGACGAGTCGCAGGTCGACGCGGGCGACAAGGCCAACGACGCCGTCCGCGTCAACGGCGGCGCTCTGCGGGCCACGGTCGTCGGGGAAGGCGGCAACCTGGGGCTCACTCAGCGCGGGCGTGTCGAGTTCGCCGGGGCCGGCGGAAAGATCAACACGGACGCGATCGACAATTCCGCCGGCGTCGACTGCAGCGACCACGAGGTGAACATCAAGATCTTGGTGGACCGCCTGGTCACCGAGGGACGGCTGGACCGCGACGCGCGTAACGAGCTGCTCGCCGAGATGACCGACGACGTGGCAGGGCTGGTGCTCGACGACAACCGCGCCCAGAACGCCGTGCTGGGCGTCGCGCGGGCGCAGGCGCCGGGCATGATCCGCGTGCACCGGCGGTTCGTCGCCGACCTGGAGCAGCGGCGCGGCATCGACCGACAGCTCGAGGTGTTGCCCGACGACGCCGGATTCGAGGCGCTCGAGGCCGCCGGCAAGGGCTTGTGCAGCCCGGAGCTCGCGACCCTGCTCGCCCACGCCAAGCTGGACCTGCACCCGCGGGTGCTCGCCTCGGACGTGCCCGACACTCCGGCGTTCCGGCGACGGCTGCCCGAGTACTTCCCCCGGGCGCTGCGCGACCGGTTCCCCGACGACATCGGTGAGCATCCCCTGCGCCGGGAGATCCTCACGACCTTGCTGATCAACGAGATGGTGGATGCAGCCGGGTTGACCTACGCCTTCCGCATGGAGGACGAGCTCGGCGCGAGCCCGGACGACACGATGCGCGGCTTCGCCGTCACCACGTCCGTGTTCGACCTGCCCGAGCTCTGGTCCCGGCTCGCGGCGCCGACGATCCCGACGGCGGTGTCGGACCAGGTTGTGCTGGTGTCGCGGCGGCTGCTGGACCGCGCCACCCGCTGGTTCCTGACGAACCGGCCCCAGCCGCTCGCCGTCGGCGCGACCATCGCGCGGTTCGCGGAGCCGGTGCGGCAGCTACGGGCGCAGCTCCCCGAGCTCCTGGTCGGGGGAGAGCTGGCCGAGCTGGAGGACGACGCAGCCGATCTCGAGGCCGCGGGGGTGCCGCCGGGGCTGGCGCTGGAGGCGGCCTCCCTGCTGGCGGCGTACAGCCTGCTCGACATCGTGGATCTGGTGGAGCTGGCCGACCGTGACCGGGAGCCGCGCGATCCCGTCGAGGTCGCCCGGCTGTACTTCGCGCTGTCCGAGCACCTGGGGATCAACCTGGGGCTCACCGCGGTGAGCGCGCTGGAACGCGGCGACCGCTGGCACTCGCTGGCCCGGCTCGCGCTGCGCGACGACCTGTACGGCTCGCTGCGGGCGATCACGCTGGACGCACTGCGCGAGTCGACGCCCGGTACGCCGGTGGAGCGGACGATCGCCCAGTGGGAACGGGCGAACGCCTCGCGGCTGCTGCGTGCCCGGCCGGCACTGGACCAGATCCTGGACGGGAGTCGGCTGGACCTCGCGACGCTGTCGGTGGTGTCGCGGCAGCTGCGCGGCCTAGCCCGATGATCACGGCCCGGTGACGTGGCCCGTTTCGTCGCGCAGGTCCCGGTGCGGTGGACCGACCAGGACGTCTACGGGCACGTCAACCACGCCGTCGTCGTGACGTTGCTCGAGGAGGCCCGCATCGCGATGGTCTTCACCGCGGCGGCCGAGGCGGGCGCCGACGGGTTGCGCGCGGGTCTGCTCGTCGCGGGCCTGCAGGTCGACTACCGCCAGCAGCTGCCATACCGCGCGGACGGGCTGCGGGTGGCGATGCGGGTCGACGAGCTGCGCGCGGCGTCATTCCGCATCTCCTACGAGATGCACGACGGCCCCGGAGTCGACGACGCCATCGCGGTGTGCGCCTGGACGCGCATGGCGACCTACGACTTCGCCGCCCGGCGACCCCGCCGGCTCACGCCGGTCGAGCGGGAGTTCCTGGGGCGGTGGACCGCGTGAGCTCGTCCTCGACGCGGCTGCGGGTGCCCGATGCCGACGACCGCGGGGACCTCGCCGCGTTCGTGGGGCGCGTGGTGCGGCTGGACCCGACAGCGGTGGTCCGCCTGCGCGTGGGGGGCGGGACGCGTGTGACCGCGTGGGCGACCACTCCGTTCGACGTGCTGGCGACGCGGTCCGTGCCCGCCTCGCTGGCGCCGAACGACGTCACCGTGCCGGCGACAGTGCTGCTCACCGCGTTGAGCGTCGACCGGGCGCAGACCGTCGACCTCGGGGTCGGCGGCGTGTGGCAGGGACTGCTGCCGCCCGACGACGGGTGGGCCGCTGTCGACACGGTCCCGGCCGCGGAGCTGGAGGCGCTCGCCGAGCGCGGGCTCGCGCTGGCCCGGGAGAACGCCGGGCCGCTCGGCCCGCCCGCGTCGTTGCTGGACCAGACGGTGCTCACCGTCAGCGCGGCGAAGGACACTTCCCTCGGTCGACCGGAGTCCGGGCGGCCGGTGAAGGTGCCGTTGCGCTGTCTGTTTGCCCTGTCCGGGATGGGGTTCCTCGGGGCCTCGGACGTGGCGCCGGACGGATCCCCCGAGGTCGTGCGCGTCGCGGCCACCCCGTCGTGGCTGCGGTTGGACGCCCGCTACGGCGCTGTCGTGCGCCGCCGGATCACGACGCTCCCGCTGCTGGCGTCGGGCCCGGCGATCAGCTGAGCCAGGCAGCCGTGTCGGGTGGCAGCAGGCCGTACTCCAGCGGGCCGCTGACCAGCAGGATGTCGCCGGCAGGCAGCGGGACCGGAGCCGAAGACGCGTTGAGCACGCAGACCAGCGAGGTGCCGGCGCGCCGGAACGCGAAACAGCCGGACGGGCCGTCGAACCACTCCGGCTTCCCGCCCCGGAAGCCGGCGTGGGTACGCCGCAGCTCGAGTGCCTGGCGGTACAGCGACAGGGTCGAGTCGGTGTCTTCGAGCTGCGTGGCCGCGCACAGCGCTGCGTAGGCGTCGGGGATGGGCAGCCAGGATGATCCGGCGGTGAAGCCGAGCCCGGGCAGGGTGTCATCCCAGGGCAGCGGGACGCGCGAGCCGTCGCGGCTGTCCTCGGGGTGGGTCCAGACGAGGTCGCGCCGCGCCTCCACCGGGACCGCGCCGTCGGGAAGGCCCAGCTCGTCGCCGTTGTAGAGGAACGCGGCACCGGGCAGGGCCAGCTGCACCAAGGCCATCGCCCGCGCCCGCGCCAGGCCCGCCGGGCCCCCGCCGTGCCGCGAGACAGGACGCACCACGTCGTGGTCGGCCAGCATCCAGGTTGCCGGGGCACCGACGGCGCCGACTGCGGTCAGACACCCTTCGATCACCTTCCGTACCCCGTCCGCGTCGAACGGCGCGTGCGCCAGCACGACGTCGACGGCGAGGTGCAGCTCGTCCGGGCGCACGTAGCGGGCGAGGCGCTCCGGCGCGGCCACCGCGACGCCGCCGACGGCCATCCGCCCCGTGTAGCCATCGAGGATGGCCCGGATGGTGCGGTGTACGTCGTGCACGGCGTCCTGATCGAGACGCGGGTCGCCCGCGAGGTCCGGCAGGTCGGCAGGAGGGCACAGCCCGTGCGCGACGTCGATGCGCACGCCGTCCACGCCGCGCTCCAACCAGAACCGCAGCGTCGTCTCCAGATCCGCCCGGACCTCCCCGTGGGTCCAGTCCAGGTCCGGCTGCGCGGAGGAGAACAGGTGCAGGTACCACTCGCGGCGCCCGTCGTCCCCGTCGGCGTCGTCGGAGACGGGCTCGCGCGTCCACGCGGGGCCGCCGAACACGCTGGGCCAGTCGTTGGGCGGGGCGGCGCCGCCGTCGCCCCGCCCGGGCCGGAAGTGGTAGCGCGCTCGCTCGGAGCTGCCCGGGGCCGAGGCCAAGGCCGCGCGGAACCAGTTGTGGCCCTCGGAGGTGTGGCGGGGGACGAGGTCGACAACCAGGCGCAGGCCGTGGGCGTGTGCGTCGGTCAGGAGCGCGTCGAACGCGGGCAGGCTGCCCCACCGGCGGTCGACGTCGCGCGGGTCGGTGACGTCGTAGCCGTGGTCGGCCATGGGGGACGGGCAGATCGGGCTGAGGCAGAGGGCGTCCACACCGAGCAGCTCGAGGTAGCCGAGGCGGTTCCGGATGCCGGGCAGGTCGCCGAGGCCGTCGCCGTCGGAGTCGGTGAAGCTGGGCACGTAGACCCGGTAGAAGACGGCGTCCCGCCACCACTGCACGCGCGCATCGTGCCAGGCCGCCGCCGCTGTCAGATCGGCGAGTTGACCATGCTCGCGGCCGCGTACTCCAGGTACTCCCACAGTTGCGCACGGTGCTCGGGATCGAGGTCCGCCTCGTCCACGGCGATCCGCATGCACCGCAGCCACGCGTCGCGCTCGCCGGGGCCGATCCGGAACGGGAAGTGCCGCATCCGCAGCCGGGGATGCCCGCGGAGGTCCGAGTAGGTGCGCGGGCCACCCCAGTATTGCTCGAGGAACATGCGCAGCCGGTCTTCGGCCGGTCCGAGATCCTCCTCGGGGTACAGCGGGCGCAGCACCGGGTCCGCGCGGACCTCCTTGTAGAACCGCGAGACGATCTTGTGGAAGACGGGCGCACCGCCGACGTCGTCGTAGAAGTTCCGGGGGACGCTCACGAGTCCCATTGTCCCCTCACGGCGTCGGGCGCGGCGGCGGCGTGGGGAACGCCAGGGGCCGCGGCACATCAGCCTCGTCGAACGCCGCGGCCAGCGCGGTGATCAGCGCACGCTGCACGCCGAACTGCTGGCCGGGACTGGTGCGGGCCTGGACCCGGAACGTCACGCCCTCGGCTCCGACCTTCTCGATCCCGACGACCTCGGGTGGCTCGATCAGGTGCGCGGCGACCTCGGGGTCCTCCGCGACCGCCTCGGCGACCCGGCCGGCGATCTCGGTCGCCCGCGCGATGTCCGCGGTGTGAGCGAGCGGCAGATCGGCGATGGCGATGGCGAAGCCCTGAGTCTTGTTCCCGACCCGCAGGATCTCCCCGTTGCGGACGTACCAGACGGTGCCGTTGCCGTCCCGGACCGTGGTGATGCGCATCCCGACCGCCTCGACGGTGCCGCTGGCCGAGCCCAGGTCGACGATGTCGCCGACGCCGTACTGGTCCTCGAGCAGGATGAATATGCCGGAGAGGAAGTCGCGGACGAGGTTCTGGGCGCCGAAGCCGAGCGCAATGCCGACGATGCCGGCCGAGGCGAGGATCGGGCCGAGCGCCACGCCGAACTCGGCGAGGATCATCACCACGGCGACCGCGCCCACCAGTGCCGAGCTGGCCGAGCGGAGCACCGACCCGATCGTGCGGGCCCGTTGCGCGCGACGCGGCGAGACCGGTAGCGCGCTCTCGGTGATCTGCTGGCGCGGCCGGGGACGGACCAGCCGCGACACGCGTGAGTTGGTGACGCCCTCGACGAGCCGCGTGATTGCCCGATGGAGCAGGTAGCGCGTGATCAGCGCCAGCAGGACGATCACCGTGATCGTGAACGTCTTGTCGATGATCGCGTCGGCCGAGCGCGCGAGAAAGTCGTTATCGGTCCACTGCAAGAAGCGTTCGCACCACGAGTCCGGCTCGTTGGCGCACACAGGGTCCGCGACTTGGCCGGCGAGGTCGCTGACCGAGGGCGGTGGCGCGGGTGCGCGGGGCTCAAGGGCGGGCGTCGTCATAGCGCCAGCCCCGTGCGTGCGGCGAGGAACGACAGCTGGTCGACGCCGAGCGCGACCGAGCGGCTGACGGAGCGAGCGCCGTGACCCACGTCGGTCTCGCGGCGCAGCAGCACGGGGCGGGTCAGCGGGCCGCCCGCGGTGGCCTGCTGCAGGGCCGCGCACATCTTGCGAGCGTGCAGCGGGTCGACGCGGGTGTCGGAGTCGAAGACGGTGAACAGCACGGCCGGATACTCGACTCCGTCGCGCACGTGGTGATAGGGGGAGTAGGACAGGAGCCAGCCCAGCTCCTCCGCGTCGTCGGCCGTGCCGTACTCGTCGATCCAGGTGCGCCCCAGGGAGAACAGCTCGTAGCGGACCATGTCGAGCAGCGGTGCGGAGCAGACCGCCGCCCGGTAGAGGCCGGGACGTTGGGTCAGCGCCGCACCGACCAGCAGCCCGCCGTTGGAGCCACCGAGGATGGCCAGCTGGTCCGGCGTCGTGGTGCCGGCGTCGACGAGAGCGAGCGCGGCGGCGTGGAAGTCGTCGAAGACGTTCTGCTTGCGCCCGCGATGGCCCGCCCGGTGCCACGCGTCGCCCTCCTCGCCGCCGCCGCGCAGTGAGACCAGCGCGTAGGCGCCGCCCGCCGAGACCCAGGCGAGGGCCTGCGCGGAGTAGGCGGGTTCGCGGCTGATGCCGAAGCCGCCGTAGCCCGTGAGCAGCACCGGACCTGGCCCGGGTGCATCGCGCGGCGTCACGACGAACATGCGGATCGTCGTGCCGTCGGCGGAGGTGAACGTGCGCTGCTCCGTGTGAACGGGCGGGATCGTGACGGCACCGGGAGCGGAGGCCTCCAGCACCGTCTCACCGGCGTCGAGGTCGAACCGGCGGACGTGGGCGGGGGTGACCAGGTCGGTCCAGCCGATCCAGAGTCGACCGTTGCGCTCGGGGGTGCCGCGGTCGGCGGTGGTCAGACCCGTCAACGAGCCCGGCCCAGGCAGTGGGACGGTGCGGCGCGGGGTGCCGTCGAGTCCGTGGAGGGCCAGCTCGGCGACGGCGTGGCGGCTGCGGGCGAGCACCAGCAGGCCGTCGGCCAAGTCTGTGGTGCCGACCGGCTGCAGCCAGCGGACCCCCTCCAGCACCGCCTCCGGATCCTCCGCGACCAGCTCGCGCCAGTGCGCACGGCCGGGACGGGTCGGCTCGGTGACGGCGAGGCGCCACCGCGGTGCCCCCTCGGTGGTGAGCAGGTAGAGGCGTCCGTCGCGGTCGACCCATGGGACGCACTGGACGTCGTCGGCCTGGGTGAGTACCGGGGTCAGGGCCGGGGTGCGGGGGCCGAGCTCGGCGATCCAGACGCTGTCGCGACGGGCGGTACCGACGTTGCCGGTGACGAGCAGCCAGCGGCCGTCGCGGGAGATCCGGACTCCGTAGTAAGTGTGGTCGGTGTAGAGGCCGGGGCCGTCGACGAGCTCGTCGTCGGTCGGGGCGCCGACGCGGTGCCGCCAGATTCGGCGGTGGAACGGCTGTTCGCCGTCGGGTGCCTCCTCCGGCGCGACCATCCGCACGAACACGAACTCCTCGCCGCCGGGTAGCCAGGCCACAGCGGAGTAGCGGCATCGGTCGATGGGCGGCTCGATGTCCGCGCCGGTGGTGACGTCGAGGACGTGCAGGACCGAGTGCTCGTCGCCGCCGGACGAGAGTTGGTAGGCCAGGCGACGGCCCTCGAGGTCCGGGACCCAGGCGTCGAGGGTGGTGAGGCCGGTGGGGTCGAGCGCGGCGGGGTCGATCAGCACCCGCTCCGTCCCGTCCGGCTCGGTGACGAGGAGGATCGCGTGCTCCTGGCCGGGTTCGCGGCGGGTGGCGAACCGGCGCCCGGCCCGCCACACCGGCGCTCCGACCGAGCCGGCCGACGTCAGCTCGTGCAGCGTCGCGGCCAGTCGCTCGCGTCCGGGGAGGGCATCGAGGTGGGCGCGAGCGAGCACGTCCTGGGCGGCCGACCACGCGCGGGTGCGCGGGTCGTCGGGGTCCTCGAGCCAGCGGTAGGGGTCGGCGACGGCGTGCCCGTGCAGGTGGTCGACGACGTCCAGGCGCTCGGCCCGGGGGTAGGGGGGAGCGACGGTCACGTGCAACGAGGGTAGTCACCCCGCGAGCCGCCCCGTCCCCCCGCGCGAGTCGCTACGAGGTGGCGCGCGAGTCGCTACGAGGTGGCGCGCGAGTCGCTACGTTCTGGCGCGCGAGTCGCTACGAGGTGGCCCACGAGTTGCTCATCCTTGGCTGAACCGACTCCGCCAACCACGTGCAAGTCATGCGTCAATTCGTGTCGACTCGTGGGGGCTGCGGGTGGTGACGTGGGGCGGCGTTGCGGTGTCTGAGGGGAGCAGCGGGCAGGGCTCGGGTTGCCCGAACTCCGTCCGCACGGGCACCACGCCGGCCCACCGGCCGCCGGCCGCGACGTCCTCGTCGTCGTCGACCGGTGGACCGGTGCGGACCTTCAGGCTGGCTTCGGCCAGGTCGAGGGCCAGCACGGCGGTCGCGGCCAGCTCCTTGCGGGTGGGTTGCCGGGCGTGCTCCCAGGAACCAGGCGCCACGTGCTCGGTGACGGCGCGCAGGCCGACCCGCCGCTCGGCGTCGTCGGTCACGAGGCGAGCGTGACCGTGCACCACCGCGCTGCGGTAGTTCATCGAGTGGTGGAACACCGAGCGGGCGATGACGACGCCGTCGACGTGGGTGACGGTCACGCACACCGGTGCCTCGACCGCGGCTCGCAGGATCCGCGCACCGGTCGAACCGTGCAGGTAGAGCGTGTCGTCCACGCGGCCGTAGGCGGTGGGCAGCACCACCGGCGCGCCGTCGAGGACAACGCCGAGGTGACACGCGAGGCCCGCGTCGAGCGCGGCGTACAGCTCCGATCGTGCGCTGCGAGCACGCTGCGCGTTGCGCCGGATCGTGCTGCGTCGGGTGGGAGACAACGGTTGCACCCGATCAGGATTCCCGGCAGATGTGGCATCCTGCGAGGGCCATTTGCGCGCGTTCTTAGAAGGCCACTTATGGATATTCCTCCGCTGGTGCTCGACCGCGCCGCCGCGGCCCCGCTGGCGACACAGCTCGCCGACGCGCTCAGAGCGGCCACGCTGACCGGCAGCCTGAACGCCGGTGATCGGCTGCCCTCGACGCGGGCGCTGGCGACGGCGTTGGGAGTCAGCCGGACGGTGACGTCGGCGGCGTTCGACCAGCTCCTCGCGGAGGGATGGGTGGCGGGTCGGCGCGGCGCGGGCACATTCGTCGTTGCGGTTCCGTCGGCCGGTGCCGTCCCGGCGGCCCGGTCCGCTGTCGCTCCCGCCGCTCCGACGTCGATCGACCTGCGGCCGGGCGTCCCGTGCCTCGCGGTCCTCGACCGCGGCGCCTGGAGGCGAGCCTGGCGGGCTGCCGCCGACGAGCCCCCGGACGTCGCGCCGGACCCGGTCGGGCTGCCGGCCTTCCGTGCCGCCGTCGTCGCGCACCTGCTGCGCCATCGCGGCCTGCCCGTCGAGCCCGCGGCGGTGCTCGCCAGCTCGGGCACCACTGCTGCCGTCGCCGAGCTTGCGCGCTCCTTGCCCGCCGGCGCGCCGGTCGCGGTGGAGGAACCGGGCTACCAGCGCGCCGGCGAGGCCTTCCGGGCGGCCGGGCTGACGGTGCTGCCCGCTCCGGTGGACCGCGACGGTCTCGTCGTCGACGCGCTGCCCGACGGAGTGGCCGCGGTGTTCTGCACCCCGGCGCACCAGTACCCGCTGGGCGCTCGGCTGTCGGCGGAGCGCAGGGTCGCGCTGGTCGCACGGGCGCGCGCCGAAGGCTTTATCGTGCTGGAGGACGACTACGACGGAGAACTGCGCTACGACGTCGCGCCGCTGCCTCTGCTGGCCGCGCTCGCCCCGGACGTCGTCGTCCACATGGGGACGGCGAGCAAGATCCTCACGCCGACCCTCGGCACCGGCTGGCTGGTGGCGCCACCGGACGTCCGCGCGGCGGTACTCGCGCTGCGGGCGCGGACGGGAACGCGTCCTGCGCCCGCCGGGCAGCGGATCTTCGCCGCCCTCGCCGCCAACGGCGACCTCGCGCGGCACCTGCGTCGGCTGCGCCGCGAATTGGCCGACCGTCGGCGCGTGACGATCGAGACCGTCGAGGCCATCGGCCTGACGGTCCGAGGCGACGCGGCCGGAGCGCACATCGTCGTCCCGTTGCCCGACATCTTCGCGGAGCGCGCTGTGCTGACGGCAGCGGCGGAGGGCGACGTCGCGCTCGACGGGCTGGAGCGCCACCACGCCGCGGCGCCGACGACCTTCGGCGTCGCACTGGGGTATGCCGGGCACGACCGGGGCGAGCTGGAGCGGGGGCTGTCGGTGGTGAAGACGGTGCTCGCGGGCGCCGACCGCACGCGTGGTCGGCGGGGCGGCGGGTAGTACGCAGTCCAACGAGGCGAAGGAGGAGCGTTGCGCGATCTGCTGGGTCCGGCGAGCCGTGCAGTCGCGGCCCTGCGCGTCGCCCTCGGGGTGGGCGCGCTGGTCAACCCGCGGCTGGCGGTCCGACCGTGGGTCGGGTCCACGGCGAGCGCGCCGGCGGGCACCGTGTTGGGCCGGGCCGCCGGGGTTCGCGACGTCGCGCTGGGCGCAGGTGTTCTCGTCGCGACGAGCCAGGGGCGGGCCGCCGAGCGCACTTGGGTGGCGGCCGGGGCACTCTGCGATCTCGTCGACGCGGGGACGACCCTCGTGGCGTGGCGGCAGCTGCCGTCGCCCGGTCGCGCTCTCGCCGGCGGTGCGGCGGTCGGTGCGGCGGTCATCGGCGCTGCGGCAGCTGCGGGCTGAGCCCAGCCTCCTCCGCTGCCGTCCGGACGGCGTTCACCAGCACGCGAACCGCCTCGTGCAGCCGGTCGGGCGTGACCGCGGCGTAGCCCACCACCAGGCCGGGCGGGCCGGGGCGGAGCCGGTGGTACGACAGCGGCTGCACGGCCACCCCGGCCGCGAGGGCAGTCTCGGCGACCAGCCCGTCGTCGATGCCCTCGGGGAGGCCGACGAGCAGGTGCAGCCCGGCGGCGACGCCGTGGACCCGGGCCTCCGGCAGGTGCGCGCGCAGCGCGGCGAGCAGGGCGTCGCGCCGGACGCGCTGGCGCGCCCGCACCCGCCGCAGATGCTGCTCGAAGGCGCCCGACGCGATGAGCTCGGCCAGGGCGAGCTGCCCGAGAGCCGGGCTGGTGATGTCCGACCACTGCTTGCGCACCACGAGCTCGTCGCGCACGGCCGGCGGCGCGACCACCCAGCCGAGCCGCAGCGCGGGCGCGAGGGTCTTCGACACGCTGCCCACATACGCGACGTGCTCGGGCGCGAGCGCAGCCAGGGCGGCGACCGGCGCGCGGTCGTAACGGTGTTCGGCGTCGTAGTCGTCCTCGATCACCAGCCCGCCCGACCGCGCCCAGTCGAGCAGGGCGCGCCGACGCTGAGGGGCGAGGACGACGCCAGTCGGATACTGGTGGGCGGGCGTGACCAGGACGGTTTCCAGCCCGGCCGCGGCCAGCGCCGCGACGTCCAGCCCGGCGCCGTCCACCGGCACCGGAACGGGCTCGAGCCCCCAGCGCTGCACCTGGTCGCGCGTCCCCCGTGACCCGGGGTCCTCGTAGGCAATCGTCCGGATGCCCCGGCCCGTGACGACCTGGGCGAGCAGCGCGAGACCCTGCGCCACGCCGCCCGCGACGACGATCGTCGACGGGTCGGCGCGCACGCCGCGCGAGCGGGCGAGCCACTGCGCGAGAGCGGTGCGCAGCTCGAGGGTGCCGCGCGGGTCGCCGTAACCCAGGGCGGCGTCCGGGGTACGGGCCAGCGCGGTGCGCTCGGCCTTCAGCCAGGCCTGCCGCGGGAAGGCCGAGAGGTCCGGCACGCCGGGGCGCAGGTCGATTGCGGCGTGCGGTGCCGCCGTCTCGACGGCGACAGGGGCCGGTGACGGTGCTGTGGCGAGGACGGTGGTCCCTCCGCCGCGGCGCCCCGCGAGCAGCCCTTCGTCGCCGAGCCGCTGGTATGCCTCGACGACCACCCCGCGCGACACTCCCAGCTGATCGGCAAGGACGCGGGTGGCGGGCAGTCGTGCTTCCGCGGGCAGCCGCCCATCGGTGACCGCGGCGCGCAGGGCGGCAGTGAGCCAGCTCGCGAGGCCGTGCGGGGGCGCATCTGCCTGATGAAGCTGGAGGAAGTCGGCTCCGAACGCGTCTTGGTCCATGTTCGCAGCCCGGACTTGGTCCTGGCTCACGGGCCAAGTGTGACGCACGGTGTCGCCGTGACGTTCTTCCGCTCCGGTCCCGTGCTTGCTGCCGCCGCAATGTGCTGCGTCGGAAGCTCGGTGGCAGTCTCGACAACGATCATCGACGCGCCGTTGTTCACCCTGCAGGGTCTGCGCTACGCGCTGGCCGCGATCGTCCTGCTCGTCCTCGCGCGGGCAACCGGACGCAGGTTGCCCCGCCCGCGCGGGCGTGACTGGCCGTGGCTCGGCGGGGTGGCGGCGACGGGGCTCGTGCTGTTCAACGTCGGGATCGTGCGCGGGGTCGCCCACGCGGAACCGGCGGTGATCGGGGTAGCGGTGGCGGCGGTGCCACTCGTCCTCGCGATCGCAGGACCGCTCGCCGCCCGCACGCGGCCGTCCGGCGCGGTCGTCGGTGGGGCGATCGTCGTCTCGGCGGGCGCGGTTCTCGTCAGCGGCGGGGGCAGGACCGACGCCGCGGGGCTCGGCTGGGCGGTGCTCGTGCTCGTGTGTGAGGTCGCGTTCACGCTGCTGGCGGTGCCCGTGCTGGGGCGGCTGGGGCCGTGGGCGGTGTCGCTGCACACGGTCTGGCTCGCGGCCGTCGCGCTGGTGGTGCTGGGCGTGGCCGTCGACGGCCCGGGCGCGCTCGGCATCCTCGATGCTGCCGACCTGCTCGCCGCCGTGCACCTCGCCGTCGTCGTCACCGCGTTGGCGTTCGTGCTCTGGTACAGCGCGGTGGCTCGGATCGGCGCGGCCCGCGCGGGCCTGTTCACCGGTGTTGCTCCGGTGGCGGCGGCCGTGGGCGGGGTGCTGTTGGGCGGCCAGGTCCCGGCGCCGTCCGTATGGGCAGGCGTCGCGGTGGTCGCTGTCGGGCTGGCCCTTGGGCTCGGCGCTTCGGGCGAGTCGGTACGTACCGGCGTGTCGGCGGCGCGAGATGGTCGTTCGCGCGCCTGGACGTGCCGACTCGCGCTGACGAGACGGTCGACTCGCGCGCCCGTTTGTAGCGACTCGCGCGCCAATTTGTAGCGACTCGCGCGCCAATTTGTAGCGACTCGCGCGCCAATTTGTAGCGACTCGCGCGGCAGGACGCGGACGGGGTGGGGTGC
>JAQSWF010000022.1 GCA_029266775.1 Pseudonocardia sp. | reverse complement strand
AAGGCCATGCTGGCCGACATCGCCATCCTTTCCGGTGGCGAGGTCATCAGCGAAGAGGTCGGACTGTCCCTCGAGGGCGCCGGCATCGAGCTGCTCGGCACCGCCCGCAAGGTCGTTGTCACCAAGGACGAGACCACCATCGTCGAGGGCGCGGGAGATTCCGACGCCATCGCCGGTCGTGTTGCTCAGATCCGCGCCGAGATCGAGAACAGCGACTCCGACTACGACCGTGAGAAGCTGCAGGAGCGTCTGGCCAAGCTGGCCGGTGGCGTTGCTGTCATCAAGGCCGGTGCTGCCACCGAGGTCGAGCTCAAGGAGCGCAAGCACCGCATCGAAGATGCCGTGCGCAACGCCAAGGCTGCTGTCGAAGAAGGCATCGTCGCCGGTGGCGGCGTGGCTCTGCTGCAGTCCGAGTCGGCCATCGATGCGCTGACCCTGGAAGGCGATGAGGCCACTGGCGCCAACATCGTCCGCGTCGCCCTGGAGGCTCCGGCCAAGCAGATCGCCATCAACGCGGGCCTCGAGCCCGGTGTTGTTGCCGACAAGGTCCGCAACAGCCCGCTCGGAACCGGCCTCAACGCCGCAACCGGCGTGTACGAGGACCTGCTGGCCCGTGGCATCAACGACCCGGTGAAGGTCACCCGCTCGGCGCTGCAGAACGCAGCCTCGATCGCGGCCCTGTTCCTCACCACCGAGGCCGTCATCGCCGACAAGCCGGAGAAGAACCCGGCCCCGGCCGGCGGCGGCGCCCCCGACATGGGCGGCATGGACTTCTGAGTCCACCGCTCGGCACGTCCTGACGGGGCGGCACCCACCCGGGTGCCGCCCCCTGTCACGTCGCGGCCCGAGTTCACGTTGCGGCGCGCGAGTCGACGGACTGTGGCTCGTCGCGCCCGGGGCTGCGTCCCTGACGGGCGTGACCGGTGGAAGCGCTCCGGTCGACCTCAGACGGCGGGTCGCTCGTCCTCAGGTGCGAGCACCCAGGCCGCCACGTACACAATGGCGGCGGCACCGCCGGTGATCAGCGTCAGCGCGACGACCAGGACGCGGAGCAGGGCGGCGTCAGCGCCCATGGCCTCGGCGAGGCCGCCGCAGACGCCGGCAAGCATGCGGTCGGTGCGGCTGCGGCGCAGCGCGAAACGCGGCGGCGAGGGCGGAGCGGCGGCCGACGGAAGAGCACCGGCCGGGGTGCTGTGCGGAAGCTGTTCCATGGCATCGAGCCTGCCGACGCATCCCACGCCTGCCATCGGGACAACCCCTGACTCCCGCCCGGAGATGTCCCCCCGATCCCTCTCGGGGCTACCAGGGCCTTCCATTCGCGCGCCAGAACGTGCCGACTCGCGCGCCAAATCTTGCCGACTCGCGGGGGTTGGTCGGGGCGGGGTGGGCTGGCAGCATCCGGCGCATGACGACACCGCGGCGGGGACGCATCGAGGCCGTCGGCGAGCGGGCGGCCGTCACCCCGCTGGAGCTCTTCTTCGATCTGGTCTTCGTCTTCGCGCTCACCCGCGTGACCGACTGGATGGCCGACGACGTGACGCCCACGTCGCTGCTGCGCGGCACCCTCATCCTCGTCGTGATGTGGTGGTGCTGGGTCGCCTACGCCTGGCTCGGCAACGTCGTGCGAGCCGACGAGGGCATCGTGCGCCTTGGAATGTTCGCCGCGATGGCGGCGGTGTTCGTCGCCGCCATCACCATTCCGGAGGCCTTCGACGACATGCCCGGCGGGCTGTACGGCCCGGCCGTGTTCGCCGTCGCCTACTTCTGCGTCCGCGCGGTGCACCTCGCCCTGTTCTGGGTGGTGAGCGGCGACGACCCGCAGCTGCGCGGCCAGGTGATCCGCTGGATCCCGTCGGTGCTCGCCGGGACGGTGCTCCTGCTCGCCGCATCACAGACCAGCGGCACCGCGCAAACGCTGCTGTGGCTGGCCGCGCTCGTCGGCGACTACTTCGGCACCACGCTCGCGGGCACCAGTTGGCGGCTGCGGTCGCCGAGCCACTTCGCCGAGCGGCACGGTTTGATCATCATCGTGGCGCTGGGCGAGTCGATCGTCTCGATCGGCATCGGCGTCGCTGCGTTGCCGGTCTCGTGGTCAATCGTGGTCGCCTCCGTGCTCGGATTGGCCGTGACCGGGGCGATGTGGTGGGCCTACTTCGACGTCACGTCGATCCTCACCGAGCGGGCGCTGGCGGCGGCGCACGGCGCGCGTCAGATCGCGCTCGCCCGCGGCGGCTACTCGTTCCTGCACCTGCCGATGGTCGTGGGCGTGATCATGATGTCGCTGGGACTGAAGAAGGTGCTCGGCTACGTCGGCGGCGACGAGGGCCACACGCTGGCCGACCCGATCTACGGGCTGCCGCTCGCGGCTCTGTACGGTGGCGCCGCGCTCTACCTGATCGCCCACGTCGCGTTCAAGGCCTACCTGACCAGCAAGGTGAGTTGGGTGCGCCTCGGCACCGCCGTGCTGCTGCTCGCGCTGATCCCGGTCGTCGCGCTCCTGCCCGCGCTGGTCACCCTCACGGTGCTTGCCGCGGTGCTCTGCGCGCTGGTCGGGTGGGAGACCCATCGCTATGCCGAGGAGCGCCACCGGCTTCGTCACGAGGGTGCTCACGGGGGTTGACGTCGGCCCCCTGCTCGTCACCCTGCTGCTCGTCCCGCGGCACCTGCCGGTCCCGCTGGCGGACGACCCGCCCGATCAACAGCCCGACGAGCACGGCGACGACGAGCCACGCCGCCAGCGCGAGGGCGATCCAAGCGGTCCAGGTCCACACGGCTAGGCACTCCACCTGCGGACACCTTGGTCACTCCACTTGTGGATCTCCGCCTTGCTCCGCTGCGGCGTTGATCCACGAGACATGCGTCAGCCCCTCGTCGGGTGTCGCCACCCATCGTCCTCGCGCGCACGCGGTTCGCGCACCTCGATCAGGCGCGCCAGCGGTCAACCGACGTCCGGGAGCGCGGGGCCGAGCAGGTCGTCCGCGTCGACGATGCGGTAGGCGTAGCCCTGCTCGGCGAGGAACCGCTGCCGGTGCGCGGCGTAGTCGGTGTCGATCGTGTCGCGGGCGACCACGGAGTAGAACCACGCCTGGCGCCCGTCACCCTTGGGGCGCAGCAGCCGGCCGAGGCGCTGCGCCTCCTCCTGGCGCGACCCGAACGTCCCGGACACCTGGACGGCGACGCTGGCCTCGGGCAGGTCCACGGAGAAGTTGGCGACCTTGCTGACGACCAGGCGCGGCACCTCGCCACGGCGGAAGGCGTCGTACAGCGCCTCCCGCTCGCGGTTCTTCGTCGATCCCTGGATCACCGGGCACGCGAGCACCTCGCCCAGCTCGTCGAGCTGCTCCAGGTAGGCGCCGATCACGAGCGTCGGCTCGCCGGGATGGCGGTCCAGGATCGCCCGCACCACGTTCAGCTTCGTCCGCGCGGTGGACGCGACCCGGTAACGCTCCTCCGCGTCTGACACCGCGTAGCCCATGCGCTCGGCGTCGGTCAGCGTCACCCGCACCTCGACGCACTCCGCGGGGGCGATCCAGCCCTGCTGCTCGATGTCGCGCCAGGGCGCGTCGTAGCGCTTGGGGCCGATGAGCGAGAACACGTCGCCCTCCCGGCCGTCTTCGCGCACGAGCGTTGCCGTCAGCCCCAGGCGGCGGCGGGACTGCAGCTCAGCGGTCATCCGGAATACGGGCGCGGGCAGCAGGTGCACCTCGTCGTAGATCACCAGGCCCCAGTCACGGGAGTCGAATAGCTCCAGGTGCCGGTACTCGCCCTTCGACTTGCGCGTCATGACCTGATAGGTCGCGATCGTGACCGGACGGATCTCCTTGCGCTCGCCGGAGTACTCGCCGATCTCCTCGTCCGTCAGGGTCGTACGGGCGAGCAGCTCCCGCTTCCACTGCCGCCCCGCGACCGTGTTCGTCACGAGGATCAACGTCGTCGCCCCGGCACGGGCCATCGCGGCCGCCCCGACGAGCGTCTTGCCGGCCCCGCAGGGGAGCACGACGACGCCCGACCCGCCGTCCCAGAACCCGTCGACGGCCTGGCGCTGGTAGTCGCGCAACGTCCAGCCGTCTTCCCGCAGGTCGATCGGGTGCGCCTCGCCGTCCACGTAGCCGGCGAGGTCCTCGGCAGGCCACCCGATCTTGAGGAGGGCCTGCTTGAGGTGGCCGCGCTCGGACGCGTGGACGACGATCGTGTCGTCGTCGATTCGCGCGCCCAGCAGCGGGGCGATCTTCCTCTGGCGCAGCACCTCCTCGAGCACCGCCCTGTCCAGCGCGACGAGCACGAGACCGTGCGCCGGGGACTGGGTGAGCTGCAGGCGCCCGTAGCGGCCCATCGTGTCGACGACGTCCACCAGCAGCGGCTGCGGGACGGCGTAGCGGGAGAACCGGACGAGCGCATCGACGACCTGCTCGGCGTCGTGGCCGGCCGCGCGGGCGTTCCAGAGCGCGAGCGGGGTCACGCGGTAGGTGTGGACGTGCTCGGGTGCGCGCTCGAGCTCGGCGAACGGTGCGATGGCCGCGCGCGCCTCTGCCGCCGCGGGGTGGTCCACCTCGAGCAGCAGGGTCTTGTCGGACTGGACGATCAGGGGCCCGTCGGGCACGGCGCAATCCTTTTCTGACGGGTGGCCGGTGGTGGTCGGAACGGTGCCGGCGCGGGAGGTGCGCGCCACCGAGGCGTCCCCGAGGGGACCGACAAGTGCACGCCGCGAGCAAGCGCTCCTGCGTCCAGAGCTACACTCCGAGCACCGAGAACGCACGCATGCCGCGTCGATCATACCGGGTCCCCCCGGCCGCGCCCGTCCCCGAACGGCGTGTCGAGGCCCGCACGGGTCGCGCGTCGGGTCGGCCGACCGGCCGGCCCGTTCCCACGAGAAGGCTCCCCGTGCCCACACCACACGCTCCGGCCGCCGTCACTGACCGCGGCTGGACCGCACCTCGGCTCCGGCCGTTCGCGCAGCGTCGGCCGGTCATGCCAGAGTGCGACGAATCGTCATCGGCAAACGTCTGGGGGACGTCGGCGTGACCAGCACCGAGACCAGGCCATCGCGGTGGGACCGATTCAGTCCGCGCAACTGGTCACTGGCGTGGAAGCTCGTGGCGGTCGGGCTCGTCCCCGCGCTGCTCGCGATCGTGCTCGGCGTCCTGCGGGTGGCAGACCAGGCGGAGACGGCCTCGGACCTCGGCGCGGCGAACCGCCTGCTGGAGGTTCGCGGTCAGGCGGACGCCACCGCGTCGGCGCTGCGTGACGAGCGGGATCGGGCCACGCTCTTCGTGGCCGAGCGGCGTCTCGGCGACCGGGGCCCGCTGCAGGAGGTCATCGCCCGGACGGACGGCGCCGTCGAGCAGATCCGCACCGCGACCGCGGCCGCCGACGGTCTCGACGACGCCACCCGCTCCGCGCTCGACCAGGCTGAGGGCGGTTTCGCCCAGCTGTCCGTGCTGCGCGCGGACGTCACCGGCTCCGCGCCGCTCACGACCGCGGAGGCGGTCCAGCGCTACAGCGCCGTGGTGGAGCGGACGGACGTCCTGGACCGCGCGCTGCTGCGCCAGGTCCGCACCCCCGAGACCGCCGGCATGGCCGACGCACTCACGGCCGTCACGTCCGCGTCGGAGGCGCTGGCGCTGCAGCACACCGTCCTCGGCGCGGCGCTGCGCACCGGCACGGTCACGGCGGAAGACCGGGCCGTGATCAGCAGGACGGACAGGGACTTCGTCTCCGCCTTCACCGAGTACCAGGTCGCGCTGCCCCCGTCGCTCGAGCCGGTCAACTTCATCACCTCCGGCGCGAACGCCGAGCGGGAGGCCGCGAAGTCCGCCATCCTCGCGGCGCCCGACCCGGGTCCGATCTCGGTGACGGCCGAGGCGTGGGACGACGTCACCAGGCGGACGGCCGAGCAGGTCGACGCCGCGACGGCGGCGGTGACCACCGGCCTCGTCGACGCAGGGAGGGCGGCCGAAGACCGGTCGAGCAACCTCGCCGGCGTCAACTCGGTCATCCTGATGCTCGGCCTCCTGCTCGCGGCCACGATCATCGTGCTGGTGGCCCGCACGCTGACGCGGTCGCTGCGGGTCCTGCGGAGCTCGGCGCTGGACGTCGCGCAACGGCGGCTGCCGCAGGCGGTGGAGAGCATGCGCTCGGGTGGTACGCCGGATGTCACGGCCGAGCCGGTGCCGCTGCGCACCCGGGACGAGGTCGGGCAGGTGGCGCGCGCCTTCGACGCGGTGCACGGACAGGCGCTGCGGCTGGCGGCCGACCAGGCCGCGTTGCAGTCGAACGTCAGCAGCATGTTCGTCAACCTCTCGCGGCGCAGTCAGGCGCTGGTGGAACGGCAGCTGCAGCTCATCGAGCAGCTGGAGAGCAACGAGCAGGACCCGGACCAGCTGTCGAACCTGTTCCAGCTGGACCATCTCGCCACCCGTATGCGGCGCAACAGCGAGAACCTGCTCGTGCTGGCCGGGACGGACCTGGCGAAGCGGAACGTCGCCGCCGTGCCGCTCGTCGACGTGCTGCGGGCCGCGGTGTCCGAGATCGAGCAGTACCAGCGGGTCGTGGTGCAGGCGCCTCCGCCTTCGACGGTGGTGGGCCGGGCGACCAGCGACATCGTGCACCTGCTCGCCGAGCTCCTCGACAACGCGACGAACTTCTCGCCGCCGGACTCGCAGGTCGTCATGAGCAGCATGCGCAACCCGGACGGCTCGATCACGATCGAGGTCGCGGACCGGGGCGTCGGCATGAACGAGCTCGAGCTGGACGACGCGAACCGGCGGCTGACCACCCCCTCCACCGTCGACGTGTCGACGTCGCGGCGCATGGGGCTGTTCGTGGTCGGCCGGCTCGCGGCCCGGCACGGCATCGCCCTGAACCTCGGCGGGGCGCCGATGGGCGGCCCCGGTGGGGGCCTGACGGCGTCGGTGACCCTGCCCGCGCACCTCGTGACGACCGCGGGCGGGGACGGTTGGGCGACGATGCCGCCCGTGGCGCAGCCCGCCGTCGGGCCGAACGGGATCGCGGCGCAACGCCCCGCCCGCATGCTGCGTCCCGGCTCGGCTGTCGTGTCGACCGGCCGGGAGGACGCGGCGCAGCGCACCGGTGCGCCAGCCGTCAACGGCCTTCCGACCCGCACTCCGGGCTCGTCGCTGCGGCCCGCTGTCGCGGCAGCCCCCGTGCATGCTCCGGGGGCCGACGAGGCCGGGACGGCGGGGGAACCGGCGGACGACCAGGCCCTGACCGCTCCGGTCCCCGAGACCCCACCGGTTCCGACGCCGGAGGCGGCCGACGACGCACACCCGGCGATCACCGAGGCGGACGCCGCCGAGTCGGACGGTGCTGCGCTCGACGCCGCCGACCCGCACGGCGACGCGGCGGACGAGGGCGAGCCGTCCCGGGCGAACGCAGCGGACGCGGCCCGGACGGCCGACGACGTCCCTGACTCGACGGCGGACGAACCGACCGGCCGGGTTGCGATCGCCCACGCCGACGAGCCCACCGGCGAGGGCACCACCGAGGACGCGGAGACCGAGGCCAAGCAGGCCGAGGAGGAGCGGGACGACGACGAGGTCGACACGACCGGCGGGGCCGGCGAGCAGGCCGTCGACGATGCCCCGACCGAGCACATCCCGCAGGACCGCGCCGGCGGCGGGGCCCTCGAAGGCGTCGCCGACGGCGGTGCCGGCGAGCCGGTTCGGCCCAACGGCGCGTACCGCGGGCAGCCGGTCCCGCCCGTTCCCTACAAGGTCGCCGACCAGGGGCAGGGCGGAACGGGCCAGAACGGCACCGGTCAGGTGCACACGGACGAGGGCGCAGACGCCGGTCTCACCCCGCACACCACTCCCCTGCCCGCCCTGGACGGTGAGCAGCGAGAAGAGGCGGACGTCGCTGACGACGACGGGGAGGCGCTGTTCAGCCCGATCGTCCCCGCCGGCATCGAGTCGCTCCCCCGGGCGCGGCGCTCCGTCGCCGACATCCGCCGTGGCAGCCTCATCGACCCCAACGAGACCACGCCGATCTTCGAGGAGATCGCCTCGGCGTGGTTCGCGGAGAACCGTCCCGTGCCCGTCGACTGGGAGCTCGGAGAGCGGCAGGAGGCCGAGGCGGACGCGGCCGGCGCAGCCCCCGTCGAGCAGGTGCCGGCCAAGTCCGTCTGGACCGCACCGCCGGAGTCCGCGCCGCGGGACGAGCCTTCCGTCGAGCCCCGCGTCGAGGCTCATGCCGAGTCCCACGTCGAGGCTCGCGCCGAAACTCACGCCGAAACTCGCGCCGAAACTCGCGCCGAGGCCCTCCAGCCCGCGGACGAAGATTTCGCGAGCGTCGCGGACGAGGGCTGGCGCGCGGCGAGTGGCGTGGCGGCGGACCGCGCGGACGAGCTGACCGCCGCCGGGCTGCCGAAGCGACGCCCGCGTGCGCGCCTCGTGCCGGGCAGTGCAGGATCTGCGGTGCTGGCAGCCCCGGCCGGGTCATCACGGAGCGCGGAGACCACGCGCGCCCGGCTTGCCAGCTACCAGCAGGGGGTGCGGCAGGGCCGGGAGGTCCGGCTGCGCCGCGATCCCGCAGGCTCCGGTTCCGAACCGGATGTCGACGGGGAGAACGGAGCCGCCCCGACGGGCGGCGACCACGACGAGGAGTCCCGATGACCGAGCTCGCGTGCCCGGTCCACGCAGCACCCGTGGGCGAGGGCCCGGCGGGAGACAGGAAGGTGGGGGTGTGACCGCATCGCAGACACAGCCGAGCCGGTTCGGCTGGCTGGTCTCGAATTTCGCCGAGCGGGTGCCGGGGGTGGCGCACGCCATCGTTGTCTCCGCGGACGGCCTGCTGCTCACGAGCTCGGACCGGCTCCCCCGAGACCGCGCGGACCAGCTCGCCGCGGTCGCGTCCGGCCTGATAAGCCTCACGCAGGGCGCCGCGCGGTGCTTCGACGCCGGCGGCGTGGTCCAGACCGTGGTCGAGATGGAACGGGGAATCGTCCTGCTCATGTCGATCAGCGACGGCTCGTGCCTGTCGGTGCTGGCCTCGCCGAGCTGCGACATCGGCCTGATCGGCTACGAGATGACGCTGCTCGTCGACCGCGTCGGCCAGCTGCTCACCCCCGAGCTGCGGTCGGAGCTGCAGGGCTCCTTCGGCGGCCACTGATCCGTTCGGCTGCGTCGCCACCGAGCAGCCGGTTCCCCAGGCGTTCCGCAAAGGCGAGGTGAGGTCCCGTGGCCACCGGTCCCGACGGTGAGCGTCGGCAGGAGCCGACGTTCGCCGACGTGATGAACGGTTTCGGGCTGGACTCCGGCCGGCCGGCGCGCCGCGGACTCTTCGGACGGCGGCGGGGTACGCCCGACCCCGATCCGCGCAGCGGAGCACGCCCGCCCTCGCCGACCCCGGTGCGTCCGGCCACCGCGCCCGTGGACCGGGAGGGGGATCCGGCCGACGGGGACGACCTCGACGACCAGGGGTCGACGGCTGCGGCCGTCCGGCCGTACACGTGGACGCGGGGTCGAACGAAGTCCGGGTTCGACCTCGCGATCGAAACGCTGGTGTCGACAAGCGCGCGAGGCCGGGCGCAGGTCACGACCCTGCCGGTCGAGCACCGGGCGGTCGCCGAGCTGTGCGAGCAGACGCGCTCCGTGGCCGAGGTGGCCGCGCTCCTGTCGGTTCCGCTGGGGGTGGCCCGCGTGCTGCTGGGTGACATGGCCGGGCTCGGTGTGGTGACCGTGCACCAGAACGCAAGCAGTGCCGGCAACACGCCGGACCTGGCATTGATGGAAAGGGTGTTGAGTGGACTCCGTCGGCTCTAGTTACCTGCCTGCCGGGGGCCGTGCCGAGCCCCCGGGCTTGCGGGCCGGTGGGAGACCGCCGCACAGGATCGCGACCGCGGCGACGATCTCGGCCAAGATCGTGGTCGCGGGCGGCTTCGGCGTCGGCAAGACCACCTTCGTCGGGTCGGTCTCGGAGATCATGCCGCTGACCACCGAGGCCGTCATGACCGAGGCCAGCCAGGACCACGACGACCTGTCGGCGACCCCGGACAAGAGCACCACCACGGTGGCCATGGACTTCGGCCGCGTGTCGCTGGATTCCGACCTGATCCTCTATCTGTTCGGCACCCCGGGGCAGCACCGCTTCTGGTTCATGTGGGACGACCTCGTGCGCGGCGCCATCGGCGCCGTCGTTCTCGTCGACACCCGCAGGCTTGCCGACTCGTTCGCCGCGGTCGACTTCTTCGAAGACCGCGGCCTGCCCTACGTCGTGGGCCTCAACTGCTTCGACGGCCGGCTCCTGCACCGGCCCGACGACGTCCGCGAGGCGATGTCGATCGACCCGTCGATACCCATGGTCACCTGCGACGCCCGCGAGCGCGAGTCCGTCAAGCAGGCGCTGATCGCGCTCGTCGAGCACGCCATGCGCCACCGGATGACCGCCGACGCCAGGTAACCGCCGGTTATCAGCCCTCGACGAGGGCGATGGACGTGATCCGGTGGAGTGGGACGCGGTGCAGAGCGCCGTCCACGCCGTCGCGGCCTTCAACCACGCCGCCACCGACGCTGAGGGGTTCCAACACCTGCTCCCCGGCCACGCCGTGGGCGTCGACGAAGCCGATCCAGACGCTGCGCCGGTCCCGGGCCGCCGCGCGCAGCGTATCCAGGGTCGCGCCGTTCGGGGTACCGCTGGATGCCCGGCGGACCCCGGCCAGCGCGTCGCCGGCACGCATCCGCGCCACCAGCCCCTGCAGCTGCTCGGCGTCCGGCTCGGTGCCCGGGTAGGCCCGGTCGCCGGTGCGCCGCCGTGGCGAGGTCCGCCGTCCGCGATCGCTGAGGTCGACGACGGCGCCGCCGGTGTCTTCGGCCGCCGGGCTGAAGCCGGCTGTGCGCAGGCCGTGCATGAGCTCGGCCAGTGGGAGCGGGGACACTGCGACGGTCGGGGCGATACGGCGCAGCTCGAGGGTGTCTGCCACGGTCGAGGCGAGCACCTCGGCGACCAGCACCGCGTCGTCCGAACGCAGGAACGACATCGCCGCCCCGCCGCGGAGCCGCCCGTGCCGGCGCGCGACGTCGTCGACGAGGTACGTCAGGCCCTGCGGCACCGGCGTCGCGGAGCGCTTGGCGAACAGCTGGTGCAGCTCGGCGGCCGTCCGCCCGGCGTCGAGAGCGCGGCGGACGCTGGCTTCGGTGAACCGGTAGACGGTGGCGCCGCCTGCCGACTCCACGTCGCCGACCAGGTCGAGCTCGCGCTCGAGCTCCGGGTCGAGCGGGCCGGGGGCGACGGCGGTCAGGTCGGCCTGCAGCAGGACATACTCGACGGGCTCGGGCAGCGCCGCGCGCAGGGCGCTGGCAGCCCGGCCGGGATCGCCGATCAGCACCCGGCCCGGGGTCGACAGGGCGTCCAACGCGACGATGCCCCAGACCGTCGCCTCGGTCAGCGTCCAGCGGACCACGTCGTCGCGCAGCCGGCCGCCGCGGCGCGGCGCCCGCCAGGCGAGCAGGTCGGCAAGGGCCGCCGGCGTACCCACGGCCGTTCCCTCCGCCAGCTCACCGAGCCCGGCCAGTACCCGACGTCGGTCCCGGGACGCCATCGGGCGCCGGACTCCGTCGGACAGCGCAGAGACCGGCCTTCCGGCGTCGTCGCGGGTACCGACGAGGCCGGGCAGCCGGGGCAGGTCGAGCCAGGTCCGGGCGAGCACGGCCCACCGGTGCTCGGGAAGGCTCGCGGCCCAGCCATCGCAGGCGGTGGTGGGGACCCACTCGGGGCCGATGCCGTCGCTCTCGGCCACGAGGTCGGCGGCGACCGCGACCTCGACGAGCAGCGCCGCCGTCGGCTCGTCCGCGTCGACCTCTCGCGCCACGCGGCGCAGGTCCCGCACGCCCAGGCCGCCCGAGCGCAGCACGGGCGGCGGGTTCGCCCCCCAGACGGCGAGAAGCTGTTCAACCTGGCGAAGGGCGCGTAGAACGGCATCGGCCGCGGTGCCGTCGACGAGGTCGATGCCGCGCTCGACGGTGGCGAGGTCCGGCGGGTCGACGGGGAGAGCACCCATCGGACGGTCGCCGCGCAGTGCGAGCCCGACCTGGCGGGGCAGCTCGACGGTGTCGGCGTCGACGCGCACGAGCAGGCCGCGGGACAGCAGCCGCGCGACGGGGCTCGTCGGGTCCGGGCCGGCTCGGCTGCGGCCGACCGGAGGGCCGGCCGCGAGTGTGTCGAGGACCCGCCGCTCGTCGGGCTCGACGGCGGCGAGCAGCTGAGGCAGCCCCGTCGAGGCCGCGGCGCCGGCTGCGCGGCGGCCGAGGCCTCCGGGGTAGCGGGACACGACGTCGCGAACGGCGGGCACCATGCAGATGCCTGCTCCTGCGTCCCAGATCAGCGCGCGGGACCGCAGCGCGGTGAGCGACGCGTCCAGTGCCCCGGCCGGGAGGTCGGGGCCGAGCAGGCGGAGCAGCTCCGCCACCGGGACCGGCTCGACGTCGGAATCGGCGACGACGAGCGCCTCGACCACCGCGAGCGTCACGGTGTCGAGATCGTCGCAGGCCCGGTGCACCGACGCCCGGATGCCGGCGCGTGTGGCCAGCACGGTCAGGTCGGCCGGGGGTGGCACGGCCAGGTCGGGGCGCAGCCGGAGCAGGTCGGCCAACGTGTCGTCGTCCTGGGCGCGCAGCCAGTCGACCAGCGGGGTGGACATCACCTCCACGGTAGCCGCACGCTTTCCCGGCCTACCCGTCGTCGCGCACGGGGAGCGGTGAGCCGCTCCGCTGCCCGGAAGTTGCGTCATGCGCGATAATCGACCAGACACGCGCGGTGAGGCACCCGTCGACACACCTCGGAGGAGATCGTGGCCAAGTCCATTCCCGAAGATCGACGTGATCCGGCCTGGCCCGAGCTGCCCGACGGCGAGCACCCCGTCACCGAACTCACCGCGGACGTCCAGGGCAACCTGTCGCCCTTCGGTGACCTGGAGTTCCCCCTGGACAAGGTGCCGTACGTGCACCCGGTCACCGAGGTGAACAGGTAGGACCGGTCAGGGCAGGTCGATCCGCTCGCCGACCGAGATCTTGTGCGGGTTGCGCACATCGGGGTTGGCGGCGCGGACGGCCTGCCAGCCGCCGGTGACGCCGTTCTCGGTGGCGATGCGGGCCAGCGTGTCCCCGGGCTCGACGACGACCGTGCGGCCGCCCGTCGCGGCCTTCGCGGCCTTCGCGCCGCCCGAGGGTGTGGCCTGCGGTGCGGCCTTCGCGCCGCCGGAGGGGGTGGCCTGCGGCGCGGCCTTGACCGACGACGGAGCCGGCTTGCCCCGCAGGCCCAGCTTGCGGGAGCAGGCGGGCCAGGCGCCCCAGCCCTGCTTGGCGAGCACCCGCTCGGCGACGGCGATCTGCTGCTCCCGCGAGGCGTGGTGCGCGAGCCCGATTCCGCCGAACGCCTTCCACGTACGCGGCGAGAACTGCAGGCCGCCGCTGTAGCCGTTGCCCGTATTGATCGCCCAGTTGCCGCTGCTCTCGCAATGCGCGAGGCGGTCCCAGGTGGAGTCTGCGGCGTGCGCGGCGGGCGCCACGACGAGCGGTGTGCCCAGGACGGCACCGGCGACGGCGGTCCGGGCCAAGGCCTGTCCGGTGACCCTCAGCTCGAACCGAGCGGGTGCGCGATGACGGCCGCGGTAGCGCCCCATGGCTGGCCTCCGACGCGGCGCCCGCGGACCGACCGCCCGGGGAGGGGGCGGCGGCGCTGCCCACATCGGCTGCGCCAGGTCCTGCTCCTGTCCCGCGCGCCTGGTCGGGGTCGGGGGCCGGAACCACCGGACAGGACGGGAGCGCTGCGGTTCCGGGACCGCGGGACCGGGGTCCGTGCGATCGCGGGCACGCTACGACGATCAACACAAGAAGTGGAAGCGGAGCGCAATCGTGTCGAGACCGGACGATATCGCCGCCGTCTCGCGATGATCACGTTCGCGCTGGTCACAGCGGGTGACCTGGCGCTCTTCCGAGTTACGTCGTGTGACTGAGGTCACACCGCTTGTCGCACCGTACCCTTCCGTTACCGCAGGTGCCCGACCGCCCGGCGGCCGCTGCGCTGCGGACCGTAGATTCATCGACGTGGAGCTGAGCCACGTCGACCGGACCGGTGCGGCCCGCATGGTCGACGTGTCCGGCAAGGAGCCGTCGGCCCGGACCGCCGTCGCGACAGGCGTCCTGCGCACCACCGCCGCGGTCGTCGACCTCCTGCGGCGCGACGGCCTGCCCAAGGGTGACGCGCTGGCCACCGCCCGGATCGCCGGGATCATGGGCGCCAAGCGGACGCCGGACCTCGTGCCGTTGTGCCATCCGATCGCGTTGAGCGGCGTCACCGTCGACCTGGAGCTCGACACCGCGCAGGTGCGGATCCGGGCGACGGTACGCACGACCGACCGCACCGGCGTCGAGATGGAGGCCCTCACCGCCGTCGCGGTGGCCGGGCTGACCCTGCACGACATGGTCAAGGCCGTCGACCCCGCGGCCGTGCTCGACGCCGTGCGCGTGGAGCGCAAGGAGGGCGGGAAGACCGGGACGTGGATCCGACCGGACGCGGAGCGGACGTGAGCGGGACGCGCCGCGGCCGGGTGATCACCGCCTCGAACCGGGCCGCGACGGGCGTGTACGCCGACCGCAGCGGGCCCATCATCGTGGCGTGGCTGCGCGAGCGCGGATACGAGTGCCCGCAGGCGGTCGTCGTACCGGATGGCGAGCCGGTGGGAGACGCCCTGCGCGAGGCCGTCGGTGCCGGCATTGACGTGGTGCTCACCACGGGCGGGACCGGAATCGCGCCGACCGACGCGACACCCGAGGCGACCCGGGCCCTGCTCGACTACGAGGTGCCGGGCCTGGCCGACGCGATCCGCGCCGCCGGCGCGCCGACGGTGCCGACCGCCGTCCTGTCGCGCGGCCTGTCCGGGGTGGCGGGCCGCACGCTGGTGGTCAACCTGCCCGGCTCGACCGGTGGCGTCCGGGACGGGCTCGGCGTGCTCGCGGGCGTGCTAGACCACGCGGTGGACCAGCTTCGGGGCGGTGATCACTGATGACCACGAGCGCGGTCGTCCGCCGGGCCGCCGTCGGCACGGAGCCGCTCGACGTCGCCGAGCATGCCGCACTGGTCGACGATGCGGCCGCGGGTGCCGTGGTGACGTTCGCCGGCGTGGTGCGGGACCACGACGGCGGCCGCGCGGTGCTCGGCCTGGAGTACAGCGCGCACCCGACCGCCGCGGCGGTCGTGGCCGAGGTGGCCGCCGACGTCGCCGCGCGGTCCGCCGGGGTGCGGGCCGTGGCGATCAGCCACCGGGTCGGCGCTCTGTCCGTCGATGAGGTCGCGCTGGCGTGCGCGGTCGCCGCCGAGCATCGTCGTGCGGCTTTCCAGACCTGCGCCGCGCTGGTCGACGAGGTGAAGAAGTCGCTTCCGGTATGGAAGCACCAGCTCTTCGCGGACGGCACGGATGAATGGGTGAATTCGACCTGACGTCACGGATGACCGGTCGATTACCGCGACGAACGGTGGGCGGCCGCTATTGACGACCGCCCACCGTCGGAAATTGACCGCTCGGCTCAGACAGCGAGCGTCGCGCCGACCCTGAGCACGTTCGGGTTGGACAGCGTGTCGCGGTTCGCCGCGAACACCTTCTGCCACGTGGTGCCGTGCGCCTTCGCGATGCGGGCGAGCGTGTCACCGCTCTTGACGGTGTAGGCACCTCCGCGTGCCGGTGCCGTGGCCGCCGGCTTCGCCTGTGCAGCCGGCCGCGCGGCCGGGGCGGTCCTGCCGGGCTCGGCGGCATGCCCGCGCAGACCCATCTTCCGCGAGCAGGCAGGCCAGGCGTTCCAGCCTTGCGCGGCGAGAGTGCGCTCGGCGACTGCGATCTGCTGGGCCTTGCTGGCCTGGTGCGGCATACCGGTGCCGCCGTAGGCCCGCCACGTGGTGGGGTTGAACTGGATTCCGCCGTAGTAGCCGTTGCCGGTGTTGATGCTCCAGTTTCCGCCGCTCTCGCACTGGGCGAGCTTGTCCCAGGCCGAGTCGGGGGCCGCGGAAGCGGTGCCGGCGAGCGCGACCGGGGTGCCCGCCGCGACGGCGCCGACGACGGCAATGCGCAGCAGGCCACGGCCCGTGGGCATGCGGGGTCGAGAGGTCATCTCTGGTATCTCCTCGCGCGCCGTCGAGAGTGATCGATCCGTGATCCGTGCCGGTAGATCAGCCGGATCACCGGAATGGCGATATCCCGGTCCTGTCCCACTGCGGTCTCGACGGACCGGAACCGCGGGACAGGACGGGGCGCGACGGTTCCGGATGCACTCGGGCCGCTCGGGGGAACGGCCGACCAAGAACGGTACGGATACGCGTCCGGCAGTAGTCAAATGAAGAGGGGCGTGAGCGTTCTCACGTCATATTCGCACGACATCAGTGCAATTCCTGTTCTCGCAGGTCATGGTCTCGAGTGTCGCCTCGCAAAAAGGACCGGACGATTTCTACCAGTCCGGAAATGTTCGGCCTTTGGGCGCGTTGGGGCATCGACCTGGTGCAGCCATGGGCAGCGTCGCCGTCCGACCCGCCCTGTGGACAATCGCATCCGCCTCGGCGAGTTGCCCCTCCTGCGCGCCGAACGGTCATCGGCCCGCGCCGCCGCCGGGAGCTGCGGGCCGGCCCTAGGCTGCCGCCGCATGCGGATCTATGCGGAGCGCCCGGCGCGGGCGGCGCTGCAGGTGCTGGCGGACCTCACGGTGCTGGTCTGGGTCTTCGGCGTGACCGAGCTCGCTCGGGCGGCACAGGCCGCCGTGCTGGCGCTGCAGGCTCCCGCGGCACGGCTGACCGGCGCCGGCGAGGCGATCCGCACCACCTTCGACGGCGCGGCGAGCACCGCCTCGGGCGTCCCGTTCGTCGGCGACGACCTCGCCCGCGCACTGGGGAACGGCACCGGCGCGGGCGAGTCCCTGTCGGCGTCCGGTCGCGAGCTCGCCGCCACGGCGGCGTCCGCCGCCACCGGTGTCGCCGCCGCTGTCGTCGTGCTCGGGGCGGTACCGGTCGTCGCCGTGTGGCTCACGGTGCGCGTGCGCTGGATGCGGGCCGCCGGCTCGGCACGCACGGCGCGCGAGGCGGACCCCGAGCTGCTCGCCCTGCGCGCACTGGCCCGGCAACCGGCACACCGACTGCTCGATGTCACTCCTGATCCGGCCGGTGCCTGGCGCCGGGCAGAACCCGACGCCATGGCCGGTCTCGCGGCGCTGGAGCTGAGGTCGCTGGGGTTGCGGGCCTCCTCGGCGGACGCAAGAGACCGGCCCGTCGGGGTTTGACGCCCCCCGCCCGCACCGCCCTTCGGAGCCATCACGCGGTTCTCGGGGGCCCGCACACAGCACTATGGCTCCGAAGTGCGAGATGAGCTACGCGATCAACCGGCCTCGGGGGCAGCGCCGTCTGCTGCGCCGCCGCCGGACTGCAGGTTTCCGTCCGCCCCGCTCTCTGGCGTGGGCGTCGCGGCCGGGCCACGTGACGGGGTGGGCGACGGCTCGGCGTCGTCTGCGCCGTCCCGCTGAGCCGGGGCGGGCTGCTCCTCCGCGGTCGGGTCGGCACCGTCTTCGTCCGCCGGCGCCTCCGACTCGACCGCCGACTCCGTCGCGGACTCGTCCCCGGCGTCCGCAGGCGCGTCGGTCGCCCCGCCACCTGAGGTGAGGACGCGCCCGACGGATGTCCCACTCCCTGAGGTGCCCGAGGAGTTCAGGGGAGAACCCTTGATCAGCTCGATGCCGGTGACGGCGAGCATGGCGATCCCGAACACCAGCACGGTGAAGCCGGCCAGCACGAACACCCGGCGCCGTGACCACCGTGAGCGGGCGGGTGCGTCCGCTGCGGACACCACGGAGAGCACCTCGGTCGGCTGGTCGCCCGGCGTGACGTAGACCGTCGCCTGACCGGACTCACCCTCCGGCGCCACCGGCGGCGGCACCTCCACCGGGCCCTCGACCTGCACCGTGCGCCCGCCGGGCAGCTTGACCCGGGCCTTGACGGTGTCCCGCGTCCGGTCCAGCGAATGCTCGAAGAAGGACGTGGTCAGCATGCTGACCACCGAGCCGATCGCCGCGCCACCGATGGTGCCCATCGCCCCGAAGAACGACCCGAGCACCGCGCTCGTGGCCGCGGCACCGGCGCCGGCGATGACCTTGTTGACGGTGAGGTCGCGGTCCTTGAGGCTCTCCCTGGACGTCGCGGCGGGCGTCGCCACAGCGGCTGTCGCTGCACCGGCGGCCCGGGCCGGTCCGACGTGCGCCGTGGCGGCCGGAGCCGCGGGAAACGCCTCCGTAGGCGGCTCGGGCGACGCAGCGGCACCGACCGGGTTCTGCGGCACGCGGTGGGTGGGGGACGGGCCGGGACCCCGGATCGCCGCGTGGGCAGGCCCGTGACCGTCACGCGGACCGCGGCCCGGCGGCGGGCCGTGCCCGGGCACCGGACCGGGCCGGGCGGAGGGAGTCGGTCGTCCGGCCGTCGGCCGCGGTGACTCCTGGACCCGCCCGGCGACGCGGGGCTGCGGATCCTGCTGCGCAGGGTGGCGATCAGGGTTCTGCGACGGCGGCTGCTGGGGCATGGCTCCTCACCCGTACGTTCTCGGCTGTGCGGGGACTACAGCGATGGAACGTCGAGGTCCTTACAGATCGCTCCAGTTGATCATTCGGGGTGACCGGAGCCACTGTACGGGGGACCCTCGCCCGCGCCGGAGTCCACCCTGGGGTGCAGCAGGCCCGGATGACCGGGGGGCAGCGCGCGTCGCAACACCGCCCATGACACGGCGAGGCACAGCAGCACGAGCGGCCAGGTCAGCACCAGCCGGGCGGCCCCGAGCGCGTACACGGCGCCGACCAGGTACAGGGGGATGAACACCGCGAGACGTGTGACGTACTGCCCGACCCAGATCCAGCTCGCCAGGCGATAGCCGCGCAGCAGGTCCGGATCGCGCCGCCAGCGGGTGCGCTGGCCCAACGCCGTCCCGACCACCAGACCGAGCAACGGCCACCGGATGACGATCGACACCGTCCACGCCAGTGCGCTCGCCGCGTTCGCCGCGATCTGCAGCAAGAAGAAGTCGACGGCCCGACCGGTGTAGAGCGCCACCAGCACCGCAACCGCAACCCCGAGCAGCCCGGCCAGCGCCGCCGCCGGTCGGGTGCCGCACGCCAGCCGGACGACGGCCACGACGGCCCCGGTCGCGAGCGCGGCGCCGCCACCCCAGAGCACCGCCGAGGGCGAGCCGGCGACATCGGCGACCCCGTATCCGGCGACGAACGCCACCGGCGCGGCGGACGCGTCCA
>JAQSWF010000225.1 GCA_029266775.1 Pseudonocardia sp. | reverse complement strand
GTCGCTACAAACCGGCGCGCGAGTCGCTACAAACCGGCGCGCGAGTCGCTACAAACCGGCGCGCGAGTCGCTACAAACCGGCGCGCGAGTCGGCACATCCAGGCTCGATCAGTGCAGCAGCTTGAGCCCAACCCCGGCCACGATCGCGAGCAGGCAGAGCAGCCGGGCGACGGTCGCGGGCTCGCCCAGCGCGACCATCCCGTAGAGGGCAGCGCCGGTGGCGCCGATCGCGACCCACACCGCGTATCCGGTGCCGAGGGGAACAGTGCGGAGCGCATACGCCAGTCCGGCCATGCTGAGCACGAGCGCCACCCCGAAGACCACGGTCGGAACGAGCCGGGCGAATCCTTCGGAGCGTGCGAGCGCCGCCGCCCAGACCGTCTCCAACAGACCGGACACGACGAGCACGACCCACGCCATTGCGACCTCCTTCTCGACGCCGCCGTCTGTCAGGTCGGGTTACGACTTACTCGTCCGGAAGTCGCAATATGCGAGGTTCGGCCTCGAGACTAGCTGTGGATCAGCCGTGCGAGTACTGACGGTGACCGACGTGACCGACGTGACCAGGAACTGCCGCGCAGCGCAGGCCGTTCTCCCGGGAGGGCACATTCCCCCGCCCGAGCACGCCGTGTGGCCGTGAGACCGATGGGGGAACCCGCCCGCCGGCCCCGACTTCGCGGTGAGCAGGATGTCCGGCGTGTCGGCGGTCATCGAGGCAGCGGAGCAGGAGAGCACAGCACCGCGCCGCCCACGCCTGCGCGCCGCCGTCGCCGCGCTCGGCACGGTTGCGGCAGCGACCCTGGTTCTTCTCGCTCTCGCGGTGCAGGCCGGAGATCCGACGAAGCTCACGCCGCTCGGGCTGGTGCTGATTCCCGTCGAGGCGCTGCTCGGCGGCGCTCTCCTGCTCGTCCTACCGCGGCGCGCGCGCACGGTCGTGGCGGTGACCCTTGGCGTGCTCCTCGGGCTGCTGACGGTGCTGCGGGTGTTGCAGATCGGCTTCCTGAACGTCCTCGGCAGGCTGTTCGACCCGGTCTTCGACTGGTCCCAGCTCGGCGCAGGCGTGACCCTCCTCGAGGGGTCGATGGGCCGGGCCGGCGCGCTCGGGGTGGCAGGCGCCGCCGTAGTCCACGCGATCGCGCTGGTCGTCCTCACCGGGCTGGCCGTGCGTCGCACCGCCAGCGTCGCCATCCGGCACCGCCCCGCCGCCGCCCGCACGATCGGGCTGCTGGCCGTCGTCTGGGTGCTGTGTTTCGCGCTCGGAGCGCAGCTCGCGCCCGCTGGGCCGATCGCGGCGACGAGCTCGCTTGCCGTGTACGAGACGGCCCAGCAGGTGTCGACGAGCCTGCGAGATCAGCGCGTGTTCGACGAACAGGCGGCCGTCGACGCCTTCGACGACGTTGCCGACGGCGACCTGCTCGCGGCCCTGCGAGGCAAGGACGTGATCTTCACCTACGTGGAGAGCTACGGGCGTAGCGCCGTGGAGGACCCGGAGTTCGCTCCGACGGTCGAGAAGGTCCTCGACGACGGCGCCGGCCGTGTCGCAGCCGACGGTTTCGGGTTCCGCTCCGCCTTTCTCACCTCCTCCGTGACCGGCGGTGGCAGCTGGCTGGCGCACGCGACGCTTCTCTCCGGCCTGCGCGTCACGAATCAGCACAGCTACGAGAAGCTCGTCGCGAGCGACCGAGTGACTTTGACGAGCGCGTTCCGGCGCGCCGGCTGGCAAACCGTCGCGGTGATGCCGTCCACTGGAGGTCCCTGGCCCGCCGGGACGTTCTTCGGTTTCGACCGGGTCTACGACGCCACGAACCTGGGCAACAAGTCCACGATCTACAACGGCTTCCAGACCCCCGACCAGTACACGCTCTCCGCCTTCGAACGCGCAGAGCGCGGCCGGCCCGATCGCGGCCCCCTGATGGCGGAGATCCCGCTGGTGACCAGCCACTGGCCGTGGGCGGAGATCCCGCGGCTCCGGGACTGGGACGACGTCGGCGACGGCTCGGTCTTCGACGGCCCGGCGGCGGGGCAGAGCGTGCCCGAACACGAGGTGACGGGCGACTCCGCACGCATGCGCGACGGCTACCGGCAGTCCGTCGCGTACTCGCTGTCCACCGTCCTGTCCTACGTTGACACCTACGGCGACGAAAACCTGGTGTTCGTCCTCCTCGGCGACCATCAGCCCCCTGCCTTCATCACCGGCGAGAACGCGGGCCGCGACGTCCCGATCACGATCATGACCCGAGACCGGGCGCTCCTCGATCGCATCGGCGCGTGGGGCTGGCAGGACGGTGTGCGGCCGAGCCCGAGCGCTCCGGTGTGGCCGATGGAGTCGTTCCGCGACCGCTTCCTGACCGCCTTCGGCGCCTGACGCATGTCCTGCAGAGCAACGCCGCAGCGAAGCAAGGCGGGCCACACCTCGCTCTCACCCGGCCGACGACAGCATGGCCGTGTGCAGGGTCGAGTAGTGCTCGCCGCGCTCGCGATGCTCCTCGCGACGGCGTGCAGCGCGCCCGACGCCGGGTCGGTCGCGGCCGGTGGGGCGGGCAACGCGCCCGCCGCGCCGACCGGCGCAGCGCCGCCGTCCCGCTCCGGAACGCCGGAGCTGCGCGTCACCACGGTCGCCGGCGGGTTGAACCACGTCTGGGACATGGGCTTCCTGCCCGACGGGCGGATGCTCGTCACCCAGCGCGACGGCCAGATCGCGGTGCTGTCCGGCACGACGGAGGGCGCGACCGTCACCCCGGTCGAGGCCGACATGGAGGACGTGCTTGTCCAGGGTGAGGGCGGCTTGATGGGCATGGTCGTGCACCCCGACTTCGCGCAGACCCGCCGCTTCACCACCTGCCAGACCCACACCGAGGGCGGGCGGGCGATCGACGTACGGCTCGTCACGTGGACGCTGTCGGCAGACGGCACGCGCGCAGACCGCGTCGTCGATCCGCTGGTCGGCGGCCTGCCCGTGAACCCGTCCGGCCGCCACTCCGGCTGCCGGCCCACGCTCGCGGCCGACGGTGCGCTGCTCGTCGGCACCGGCGACACCGCCCGCGGCGCCCTCCCGCAGGACCTCGGCTCCCTCGGCGGCAAGGTGCTGCGAGTAGATCTGGCCACCGGCGGACCGGCTCCCGGCAACCCTTTCGCCGACGACGACGATCCGGCCCGCCGGCTCGTCTACACCTTCGGGCACCGCAATGTGCAGGGCGTCGCGGTCCGGCCCGGCGACGGTGCGGTCTACTCCGCAGAGCACGGCCCGCGCACGGACGACGAGGTGAACCAGCTGCGCCCCGGCGCGAACTACGGATGGGATCCGGCGCAGGGCGGCACGGTCGGTGGCTACGACGAGTCCGTCCCCATGACCGACCTCGACCGCTACCCGGACGCCGTGACGGCCGCGTGGAGCTCGGGCAGCCCGGTCGAGGCGATCTGCGGTACGGCGTTCGTCTCCGGTCCGCAATGGGGCGATCTCGACGGCACGCTCGCGGTCGCCGCGCTGAGAGGCACCAAGCTCATGCTGATGACGCTCGGTGACGACGGTGCGGTGACCGGGGTCGGCGTCCCCCAGCCGCTCGACGACACGGTCGGCCGGCTGCGGGCTGTGCGGCAGGGCCCGGAAGGGGCGCTGTTCGTGAGTACGTCGAACGGAGACGACGACCGGGTGCTGCGGATCGACCCGGTCTAGCGTCAGCGGCGCCGTGAGGTGGACAGGAGCGCTGTTCGATCAAGGATGGACAGCGCTCACGTTCACGTCACGGCTGACAACCGCCGTACTCACGTCCAGCCGCCGACACCGACGGCGGCGGTCAGCGAGCGTAGCGCTCCGCCGCTCGGGCCCGCGCCTTGGCAGCCTCGACCTCACGGTCCTTGGGCGGCGCGGTGGTCACGAGCTCGTCCAGCAGGTGCCGGGTGGCGTGGGCGACCGCGTTCACCGCTCGGTCGAACGCCTCGGCGTTCACCTGCGACGGCCGGGTGGATCCGCTGAGCTTGCGGACGTACTGCAGCGCCGCGTCGTGGACTTCGGCCTCAGTGGCCGGCGGCGCGAAGTTGTGGAGGGGTCGGATGTTGCGGCACATGCCGCCACCGTAACCCCGTCTCGGTCGGGGTCAGCCAGCGCGAACGGGGCGCATGGTCGGGTCCAGCTCTCCAGCCTCCGCGCGCGCGCTCAGCACCGCCAGCCGGGTGAACCGCCGATCGAACGCTTCCTGCGTCAAGCCCCGGGCCCGGCACTCCTGGGCAAGCTGCTGGGCGCCCTCCGGGATCGACCACTGCGCCTCGAACCCGAGCTCCTTGCGGGCCCTCGAGAAGTCGACCCGGTACGAGCGCGGATCGTTGCCCGCCTCTCCGGTGATCAGCAGCTCGGCACCGGGCACCGCCTCCACCACGGCCTCGGCGATCTCCGCCACCGTCCGGTTGTTGCGCTCCGTCCCGATGTTGTACGCCCGCCCCCGCACGACGTCCGCCGGCGCCACCAACGCCGCGACCACCGCCTGCGCGATGTCCTCGGCATGCGCCAACGGCCGCCAAGGCGTGCCGTCGGAGAGCACCTTCACCGTGTTCGACAGCAGCGCGTGACCCACGAGGTTGTTCAGCACGATGTCGGCGCGCAGCCGCGGCGAGAACCCGAACGCGGTCGCATTGCGCATCGACACCGGCACGAAGTCGGCGTCGGCCAGCGCCACCAGGTCGTCCTCCACACGCACCTTGGACTCCGCATACGGGGTCACCGGCCGCAGCGGCGCATCCTCGTCGACGAGCTCGTTGCCGGACTGGGCCCCGTACACCGAGCACGTCGACGCGTAGACGAACCGCCGCACCCCGGCGTCGCGGGCCAGCCGGGCGAGCCGGGTCGCGGCGTGGTGGTTGATGTCGTAGGTGATCTGAGGCGCGAGAGAACCCAGCGGGTCGTTGGACAGCGCCGCCAGGTGCACGACCGCGTCGAATCCCCGAAGCTGCTCGACGGTGACGTCGCGCAGGTCCACCGCCAGCCCCGGTGGATCGGGAACGTCCAACGTCCCCAGGACGCACGACGCGAACA
>JAQSWF010000224.1 GCA_029266775.1 Pseudonocardia sp. | reverse complement strand
GGCAAGGACCGTGACCTCGGGTACTCGATCATGCGTGTCTCGGCCGACCAGGAGTGGCACCCTGCCCACCTGCTGCAGCCGGTGTACAACCAGCTACTCGCGGCGTTCTTCGAGTGGGGCGTGGCGTTCTACGACCTCGAGTTCGACCTCATGAAGGACGGAACCAAGTCCAAGGCGGCGTTCAAGGCCGACGCGCTGCGCCTCTGGCGCAAAGCCCGCCGCCAGCTGGCCAAGGACTTCGTGCTGTACCCGGCGCTGTCCGGCCCTCAGGGCTTCCTGGCCAGCGCCGCCGCGAGCCTGGTCGCCAACACCGTGCGCAACTTCTGGGCGCACGCCGTGATCTTCTGCGGGCACTTCCCCGAGGGCGTCGCGACCTTCCCCGAGGAGCAGCTCCACGGCGAGACGCGCGGTCAGTGGTACGTGCGCCAGATGCTGGGCTCGGCGAACCTGTCGGGCGGCCCGCTCCTGCACATCATGACCGGCAACCTCAGCCACCAGATCGAGCACCACATCTTCCCGGACATCCCCAGCAACCGGTACCAGGAGATCGCGCCGCGGGTGCAGGAGATCTGCCGGCGCTACGGGCTCCGCTACACCAGCGGCCCGCTGCACAAGCAGTACCGGACGGTGCTCGGCAAGATCGCCCGGTACGCGCTGCCCCGCCGCGCCGAGCAGGCCGCCGCGCTGGCCAAGACCACGCGTCTCGTGCAGGCGCGCCCGCAGCGCACCGACGCCGACCCCGCACCCGTCCGCCTCGCCAGCTGACGCTGCCGCACGTGCTGGGCCCGGCGTCGTTGCCCAGCCTCCCGTAGTTGCAGGAAAGCCACCTTCACGCAACCACGTTGCAGGAAGGTGGCTTTCCTGCAATAGGGGAGGCCGGCTGCGATCGGCCGACGCACGGTCAGCTGGGCTCGCCCGTCGACGGCGTCGGATGCGTCATGCGCATCGCGATCGCCAGCTCCAGCCGGGCCGCGGGGTCGTCCAGCGCGTTCCCGAACACCTCGCGCAGGCCGGCCAGCCGGTAGCGCACGGTCTGCGGGTGGACGTGCAGGGCCGCCGCCGCCGCGGACACGTCTCCGTGCGCGTCCAGCCACGCCCGCAACGTCTGCTCGCCGCGCGTCGCAGCCCCGGCCGGGAGCGCGCGCAGCGGGGCGACCGCGCGCTCGGCGAGGTCGGCGGCCAGCTCCGGCTCGGCCGCCAGCAGCAGGGCGAGCAGGTGCTCGTCCGACCGGACCAGCCCCGATGGCTCGGCGTTCGACGGCGCCGTGCCGAGCAGCCCCGTCACGTGCAGCGGCCATGCCGCCTGCGCCCGCGCCACCGAGCGGTGCACGCGCGACCACCCGACCACCGGTCCGAGCACGGCCGGCCGTTCGCGCACCGCCATCTGCACCCGATCCAGCCAGCCCGGCGCGTCGGACGGCGCCGCCTCCGGCGTCGGACGGTCGGACACCGGCACCAGCGCGACGCCGACGGGGTCGAGATCCGCTCCGATGGCACCCGGGAGCCGTGCGGCAACAGCCACGGCGTCTTCGACGACGAGGGCGGCCAGCCGGTCCGGCAGCCGCCACCCGGCCGCGGCGGCGACCCGCTCCACCTCGGCGGCAGCGGCCGGCGGTTCCCGGGCGAGCAGCTCGACGAGCGCGTGCCGGCGCGTCTGGACCGAGCCGGCGTTGCGCGCGTCCTCGTACGCCCATCCCGCCACCGACGCCGCCCCGAGCTGCTCGACGTAGGTGAACAATGCCTCGGCCAGGGCGAAGATCACGTCAGGCGGTAGCGTGCCGGCCGCCGGACCGGCGCCGATCCGCCGCCACGCCGTGCGGGTGCCCACCTGGTACGCCGACTGCAGCGCCGCCAGCGTCCGCCCCTCCCGGTGTTCGAGCTGCCCCAGCGCGCGGTAGACGCGCAGGTCGCCGGGGGAGGCGTCGACCCCGAGCAGGTCGACGAACTGGTTCATGGCGACCGTCACACCCTCGGTGATCCGCCGCCCGAAGCGGCCCTCCAACGGGCGCGCGTACTCGGGCACCCCGGCCTGCACCGCCGCGATGATCTCCTCGGTGGCGTCCCCGAGCTCGGGGCGCAACGTCGCGCCCACCCAGGCGGGCACGCGGGCCCACGGTCGATCCACCTCAGCCGGACCGCCCGCGCGCACCCGTGTCGTCAGGCATCGGCCAGCACCGTCGCGATGATGCCCGACAGGTGGGTCAGGCGGGCCAGCTCGGACGGCCGGAACGCGGGGCCGCCCGGCCGCCCGACGACGAGGGCGCGCGGGGCGAGGCCCAGCGGGGCTGCGGCCAGGTCCGTGTCGAGCGCGGTCCACGCACCCGGCACCCACTGCACCTCGGGATCGATCACCACCGTCCGCTCCAGCGGCAGCCACGGCAGGTCCGCGGCGGTGGTCTCGGGCGCCGCCGCGCTCTGCGCCAGCCGGTAGGCGTGGGTGCCCTCGCGGACGACGACGATCGCCCAGCTGGACCGGAACAACCGCGGCACGCCCTCGGCGAGCAGCGCGAGGCCCTCCTTGGGGTCGTTCGTGATCTCCTCGATGAGGGCGAGCTCGCGGTGGGTGTCCAGGCGTCCCGCGTCGGGCCGGACCGACTCCACCTCCACCCCGGGCACCGACTCCGCGGCGGTGATCAACACGTCCGGGGGGCGGCCGTGCGGCAGCTCGACGGCGAGGTCGTCGACCGCGTGTCCCTCGTTGCGTTCGACGACGTCGACGCCGAGGATGTCTGCCCCGGCGTTGCCCAGCGCGGTGGCCACGGCTCCGAGACTTCCCGGCTTGTCCGGCAGAACGACCCGGAGCAGGAAGGACACGCGCACGCCTCTCGACGATCGGTGGGTCCACCGGGGACCCCTCGCCAGCCGCGTGCGACCTGGCGCCCGTCGACGGGCCGTCGCGGCAGAGCCTCCGATTCTGTCAGGCGCAGGCGCCCCGAACGCAACATCCGCGTGACGCCTCGGGTGAAATCGCCAGCCGCACGCGGCGGCCGCATTCAGGGGGTCGCCCCGACGCGGCGCCCGCGTTCACGCGCCTAAACTGTCGGGACATGTCCTCCGACTCCCCGGCCCGCGGGGGAATCAGCCGCGCCGAGGTCGCCCACCTCGCCCGGCTCGCCCGGCTCGCCGTCACCGATCGCGAGCTGGACGTGTTCGCCGGCCAGCTCGACGTCATCCTCGGCGCGGTCGCCCGCGTCGGCGAGGTCGCCGCGGACGAGATCCCGCCGACGTCGCATGCCATCCCGCTGCAGAACACGTTCCGCCCTGACCAGCGCCGCCCCAGCCTGACCCAGGAGCAGGCGCTCTCCGGCGCGCCGGCCACCGAGGACGGACGCTTCCGCGTGCCGCGCATCCTGGACGACGAGCCGCCGATGGGCTCGAGCCTGACCGAGCCGGACGTCGTGGAGGGACGGCCGGCATGACCGACCTGACCCGCCTCACCGCCGCCGAGCTCGCGGCGCGCATCCACGCGCGCGAGGTCACCGCCGTCGAGGCCGCGCAGGCCCACCTCGACCGGATCGCCGCGGTCGACGGGGCCGTTCACGCGTTCCTCCATGTGGCGCCCGATGCCGCACTCGCCTCGGCTGCGCTGGTCGACGCCGCGCTCGACGCCGGCACGCCGCCCCCGTCGCCGCTGGCCGGCGTCCCGCTGGCGCTCAAGGACGTCTTCACCACCGCGGACATGCCCACGACATGCGGCTCCAAGATCCTCGAGGGCTGGCGCCCCCCGTACGACGCCACGGTGACCGCCCGGCTGCGCGCCGCGGGAATCACCATCCTCGGCAAGACGAACATGGACGAGTTCGCGATGGGCTCGTCCACCGAGCACTCCGCGTACGGGCCCACCCGCAACCCGTGGGATCTCGCGCGCATCCCGGGTGGCTCGGGCGGTGGCTCGGCCGCGGCGCTGGCCGCCTTCGAGGCGCCCCTCGCGCTCGGCACGGACACGGGCGGCTCGATCCGCCAGCCCGCGGCCGTGACCGGCACCGTCGGCGTCAAGCCCACCTACGGCGGTGTCTCCCGCTACGGGCTCGTCGCGTGTGCGTCGTCGCTAGACCAGGCCGGGCCGTGTGCGCGGACCGTGCTCGACGCCGCGCTGCTGCACGAGGTGATCGCCGGGCATGACCCGCTGGACTCCACCTCGATCGACGCGCCCGTCCCACCGGTCGCGCAGGCGGCGCTGCGGGGAGCGGCGGGCGACCTGGAGGGCCTGCGCGTCGGCATGGTCCGCGAGCTGGGCGGCGAGGGCTACCAGCCCGGAGTCGAGCGGGCCTACCGCGCGGCTGTCGCGCGGCTGGAAAAGCTCGGCGCCGAGATCGTCGAGGTCAGCTGCCCGCACTTCGAGTACGGGCTGGCTGCGTACTACCTCATCCTGCCCAGCGAGGTGTCGTCGAACCTCGCCCGCTTCGACGCCATGCGCTACGGCCTGCGGGTCGATGCCGGGGGTCAGTCCGCGGAGGAGGTCATGGCGCGTACCCGCGAGGCGGGCTTCGGCGCCGAGGCGAAGCGGCGGATCATCCTCGGCACCTACGCACTGTCGTCGGGCTACTACGACGCCTACTACGGGCAGGCGCAGAAGGTCCGCACGCTGATCGCCCGGGACTTCGCCGCCGCCTTCGAGCAGGCGGACGTGCTCGTCTCGCCGACCGCACCGACCACGGCGTTCCCCATCGGCGAGAAGGTCGACGACCCGCTGGCCATGTATCTCAACGACCTCGCCACGATCCCGACGAACCTCGCCGGCGTCGCCGCCATGTCCGTCCCGTGCGGGCTCGCCGAGGAAGACGGGCTGCCGGTCGGGCTGCAGATCATGGCTCCGGTGCTGGGGGAGGCACAGATGTACCGGGTCGGTGCCGCGTACGAGGCGGCGCGGAACGCGGACGACGAGGGCGTTCCCCTGATCACGCGGGTGCCCGCGCTGGAGGTGACGGCACCATGAGCGTCCCGACCCTGGTGGACTTCGACGAGGTCGTCGCGCAGTTCGACCCCGTCCTCGGGCTCGAGGTGCACGTCGAGCTGTCGACCGTAAGCAAG
>JAQSWF010000223.1 GCA_029266775.1 Pseudonocardia sp. | reverse complement strand
CGCCACGACCGCCGCCGTCGCCACCCGGTCGGCTCGCTGGGTCAGCGCCGCGGCGAGCATCCCGTAGACCACGGGCCAGGCCGCGCCGATCGCCACCAGGGCGGGCCAGCGGCGGCGGAGGGCGACGACGGTCGCGGCGGCCTGCAGGACGAGGACGAGCGCGACCAGCAGCGGGGTCGCGCTGCCGATCACCACAGGCGCTAGGAGCGCCGCTCCGACCACAACGCCGCAGGCAAGGAGCGCGGATCGCCACCGATCGGCCAACCCGAGTCCCAACGCGGCGACGAGGAGGGCCAGCAGGAGGCCGACGGGCACGGGCAGGTTGTCGTAGAGCGCGGTCGCGGCGGCGACGACCAGGTAGAGGGTCGCGACGCCCGTCGCGGCGAGGGCCAGCGCTCCGGTGCGCGCGGTCTCCCGGCGGTGCAGCCGCATCGCCAGGCCGACCAGGGCGACGCCGAGAGCGGCGCCGGCTCCGACTCGCATGGGCGGGCCGACCCATCCGCGGGCCGCCGCCAACGCCAGCAGCAGGACGACGCCGAGCAGGGTCACGCCCCCGCCGGTCCACGCGAGCAGCCGTGCGCCCGACAGGGACGCGAGCCGGGCCCGCAACGAGGCGCTGCGGGGAGCAGCGGCGGCGGGAGGTCCGGGGTGGGCGGCCGCCGAGGGGCGGGGCGGAGGCGGGTAATGCGAGTGGGCGTAGGACGGGCCGGGGCAGGGACCGCTCGGGCGGCCGCCGCCCCAGGAAGGAGCTTGCGGGTGCGGAGCGTCGGGCCGCCAGCCGCTCGAATAGGGCTGGCCGCACGCCGGCGGGACCGGCACCGGCGGGCCGGGATCCGGGGCAGCCGGTTCGGTGCGCGGCTCGCTGTGGCCACGATGGAGCGTGAGCAGTTCGGCGCCGAGTGCGTCTAGGTGCCTTCCGAGCCGACCCAGCTCGGCGGCGAGCTCGACCACGCGGTCCGTGGGAGCGGGCGGGGTGCTCAGCTCATGCGGATCATTCTGACGGAAAGCTACTGATGAGTAACTGGTGCTGGCGCCACTGTCCCGTTACGACTCGATCACGAACGCTCCCCTCGCGGCTCGCGCGCCGATTCGTAGCGACTCGCGCGCCAGTTCGTAGCGACTCGCGCGGTGGGGGCGTCAGGATTCGGCGAGCTCGGCGACGGCCAGCCAGTCGAGCTCGACCTGCTCGCGTTCGGTGACGACCGCGCGCAGGTCCGCGTCGAGCGCCAGCAGCCGGGACGCGTCCGTCGCGGCCTCGACGAGCTGAGCGTGCAGCATCTCCTCTCGCGCGGAGAGTGCCTGCATGCGCCGCTCCAGTCGGGCCGCCTCCTTGCGCGCCGCGCGCTGCTCCGCCGCAGATGTCCGGAGTGCGGGCTGGGCTGACGGGGCGCGAGCCACCTCGACGGCGACACCGTCACCCGAGGCCGCGCGGCGAGCGACGTACTCGTCGATCCCGCCCGGCAGGTGCGTGATGTGCCCATCGCCGAGGAGTGCGACCACGGTGTCGCACACCCGCTCCACCAGGTAGCGGTCGTGGCTGACCACCACCAGCGTGCCGGGCCAGCCGTCGAGGAGATCCTCCAGGTGCGCGAGCGTGTCGACGTCCAGGTCGTTCGTCGGCTCGTCGAGCAGCAGGACGTTCGGCTCGGCCATCAACAGCCGCGTGAGCTGCAGCCGCCGCCGCTCGCCACCGGAGAGCTGCCTGACGGGCGTCCACTGCCGTGACGGCGGGAACCCGAGCCGCTCCAGCACCGCCGACGCCGACAGCTCGTGGCGGCCCAGCCGCACCACCTTCGCGACGGCTTCGGTCGCCTCCAGCACCCGCAGGTCACCCGGCAGGTCCACGAGCTCCTGGCGGAGCTCCGCCAACTTCACCGTCGTGCCCTGGACGCGCCGCCCACCGTCCAGCGGCCGCTCCCCGGTCAGCGCGCGCAGCAGCGTCGTCTTGCCCGAGCCGTTCACGCCGACGATCCCGATCCGGTCGCCCGGGCCGAGCCGCCACGTCACCCGATCCAGGAGCACGCGGTCGCCGATGCGGACCGTGGCGTCCTCCAGCTCGAGCACCCTGCGGCCGAGGCGGCTCGTCGCGAAGCCCAGCAGCTCGACGGCGTCGCGCGGCGGCGGGACGTCCGCGATCAGCGCCTCGGCGGCCTCGATCCGGTACCGCGGCTTGGACGTGCGCGCCGGCGGACCGCGACGAAGCCAGGCGAGCTCCTTGCGGGCGAGGTTGCGTCGCCGGGCCTCGGCGGCGTCGGCCTGCCGTGAGCGCTCGGCCCGGGCATAGACCCAGTCCGCGTAGCCACCGAGGTAGCTCTCGACGCGGCCGCCCGCCACCTCCCACGTGCGGGTGCAGACGGCGTCGAGGAACCAGCGATCGTGCGTGACGACCACGACGCCGCCGCGCCGACCGAGCAGGTGCTGCGCCAACCAGCCGATGCCCTCGACGTCGAGGTGGTTCGTCGGCTCGTCGAGCACGACCAGCTCCGGATCGCCCACCAGGATCGCGGCCAGCGCGACGCGGCGCCGCTCGCCGCCGGACAGCTCGTCGACGAGGCGGTCCAGGTCGCGGACGTCCAACCCGGCCAGGACATCGCGCACCTTTGAGTCGGCTGCCCACTCGTGCTCGGCTGCGTACCCGGACAGGACGACGTCGCGCACCCGGGCGCCCTGGGGCAGCACGTCACCCTGGGGCAGGTAGGCCAGCCGCAGCCCGCCGACCTGGCTCACCCGCCCGGCCTGCGGGTCGCGGCGGCCGGCGAGGATGTCGAGCAGCGTGGTCTTGCCCCCGCCGTTCAGGCCGACGACGCCGATCCGGTCGCCCCGCTCGACGCCCAGCGACACCGCGTCGAGCAGCACCCGCGACGCGTCGCCCGGCACGTGGGCGGTGACCGTCTCGAGGTTGACCAGGTTCTGCGCGCGCACCCGCGATGGCATCAGGCGTGGACCGGCGGCCGATGCACCGGCTTGTCGTTCGGGTCGACGACGCGGGCGCCGGGGACGGGCCCGTGGCAGACCCGCACCGTCCGGCAGACGCCGACCCCGGCGAGCTGCGCGGCGACGTCCACGGCGGCATCGGCGTCCGAACAGAGGAATGCACAGGTGGGCCCGGAGCCGGAGACGATCCCGGCCAGCGCGCCAGCGTCGACCCCGGCGCGCAGCGTGCGGCGCAGCTGCGGGGCCATGCTCACCGCCGCGGCCTGCAGGTCGTTGCCGAGGCACAGCGCGAGCTGGCGCGGGTCGCCGCCCGCGACCGCCTCGAGCACCGGCTCCACGGGCCGGCCGAGCGGGCGTGCGCTGCTGCGCAGGCGGTCCAGCTCGCGGTAGACCGCGGCGGTGGCCAGCCCGCCGCGGTGCAGCGCGACGACCCAGTGCTGGGGATGGCGGGACAGCACGGGGACGACGGTGTCGCCCCGGCCGGTGCCGAGCGCCGTGCCGCCGTGGAGAGCGAAGGTGACGTCGCTGCCGAGCTGAGCGGCCAGCCGCGCGAGCTCCTCACGCGTGAGGTCGAGCTTCCAGAGCGCCGAGAGCCCGACCAGCGCACCCGCCGCGTCCGCGCTCCCCCCGGCCATGCCACCGGCCACCGGGATGCCCTTGCGCAGCACCACTCGCACGTCGGCAGGCCGTCCGGCCTGCGCGGCGACGAGCTCGACCGCCCGCCAGGCCAGGTTCGTCCCGTCGGTCGGCGTTTCGTGCGCGCCTTCGCCGTGCACCTCGACGCCGGGATGCTCCGTCGCCGCGACCGTGACCTCGTCGAACAGGCTCACCGCGTGGAAGACAGTGGTGAGGTCGTGAAAGCCGTCGGGGCGCTGTGCGCCGACGGACAGGTGCAGGTTGATCTTGCCCGGGACGCGCACGGTGACCGGTGGGGGGACGGCAGCGAGCACCCGACCACAGTACGTGCGCGCAGCGCACTAGCGGTCGATCCGACGCTCGCGTCGGCCGGCGGGCGCTGTGAATCCTCAGGCGTCAGTCGGCGGCGGCCGTCGCCGGCTCCCGCGCGGTCGCGCGACGCAGGTGGACCGGGGTGGCGAAGCAGAGCGCGGCCGCGGCGCCGACGAGGATCACGACCGCCGGCAGCACGAGCGACTGGGCCATCGCCGTCGAGAAGCCGTCGTGCAGCGCGGGCGGCAGCTGCGCGACCGCCGCCTCTGCGCTCCCGCCGGCCGCGCCGGGTACCTCGGCCGCGAGCCGCGACTGCATGAGCGCGGCGATGCCGGCGCTTCCCAGCACCGCACCGACCTGGCGGGTCGTGTTGTAAACCCCGGCACCCGCGCCGGCCTGGTGCATCGGCAGATTCCGCGTCGCGGCCGTGCTGACCGGCGCCCACATGAAGCCGCTGCCGATGCCGGTGAGCCCGATCGGCAACACCAATGCCCAGGTCGGGGTGTCCGGGCGCATCACGGCGGCGAGCCACAGCAGGCCCACGGCAAAGCAGCCCAGCCCGAAGCCGGCGATCCATCGGGGGTGGGCGCGGTCGGTCAGCCGTCCCACGAACGGCGCCAGGATGGTCGAGATCACGGCGGCCGGGGCGAGGAGGAGCGCCGCGCCCGTCGGGGTCAACCCCCGCACGCCCTGGGCGTAAAGGGTGATCGGGAAGGCCTGCGCCGTGACGGCGAACCCGAGCGTCGTGACGGCGATGTTCGCCAGCGAGAAGTTTCGGTCGCGGAACAAGCCCAACGACACCAGCGGCTCGGCCGGGTTACGGGCTTGCCAGGCGACGAACAGCGCGAGCACGGCAACGCCAGCGCCGATCATCCCCCACGCAATGGGGCCCCAGTCGAAGGCTTGACCCTCCTGGATGCCGAACACGAGCAGGAACATCCCGACCGCGCTCAGCGCCACGCCGAGCAGATCGAACCGGTGGACCGACGTCGACAGGGTGGGGACCAGCCGCGCGGCGAGGACCAACCCGACGACCCCGACCGGCACGTTGACGAAGAAGATCCATTCCCAGCCGAGGGCGTCGATCAACAGCCCGCCGAGGATCGGCCCGACCAGCACCGCGATTCGATTCCCGCCGCCGCACCCCACAGGCTCATCGCGCGCCCGCGCTGGTCGGCCGGGAAGGTGCGGGTGATCACGTTCATCGTCTGCGGCGAGAGCAGGGACGCCCCGAGCCCCTGCACGATCCGCGCCACCACCAGACCGCCGATGGATGTCGTCAGCCCGCACCACAGCGAGGCGAGCGTGAAGACGGCCAGGCCGACCAGGTACACGCGCTTCGGGCCGAACCGGTCACCGAGCCGCCCGGTGATCAGCAGCGGGACGGCGTAGGCGAGCAGGTAGGCGCTCGTGACCCAGACGACGGAGTCGACGTCCGCGTTGAACGCGGCCATGATCGCGGGCGTCGCGATCGACACGATCGTCGCATCGACGAGAATCATGAAGAACCCGAGAACCAGGGCCCACAGGGCAGGCCACGGGCGTGTGGCCTCGGATGTCACCGCTCGACAGTAGGCCCAGCCAGCTCGCCGCGCGCGCCGCGGCTGCCCGGACTCAGAACCGCCTCACGGAGCCATGTGGCTGTGGTGGGAGAACTCAGAACCGCCTCATGGAGCCATGTGGCTGTGATGGGAGCACCAGAAACCGCCTCATGGAGACATATAGCTGTCGGCGCGCCTCTCGTCGGCGGCGCCGGGCACCGGCTCGGTCACGATCCGCCTCCGCTGGCGTCCGCGAATGGCCGGCCGACGGTCAGCTGCTCGGCCACCGCCGGATCGAAGGCCGCGCCGAGTTGGTGGTCGGGCAGCACACCGACGGCGTCGAGCACGGTGGCGAAGAAGCGGCGCGCAGCCACCGCGAACACGACGTCGGCCACGTCGTTGTCGGACAACCCGGCAGCGCGGACGTCGTCGACGTCGGTGCTCGTGATGCCCGCCGCGTCGCGGGCGACCTTGGTGGCGAACCCGTAGACGGCTCGATCGGTCTCGTCCAACGACCCTCCGGTGGGGTCGGCGGCGATCGCTCGCATGGTCGCCTCGTCCCCGCAGGCGTCTCGCAGGAACCCGGCGTGGGCGGCGGTGCAGTACGTATTGCGCAGCGCCATGGCGGCAGCGATGGTCGCCACTTCGTAGCGGCGACGATCCATGCCCCCTCGGACGGCGGCGCTCAGCGCCAGCCAAGCCCGTGCCACCTCGGGGCGGGAGACGAACGCGGCGGCGTAGTTCGGCACGTACCCCCACTGCGCCGCCTGCTCCTGCTCCCAGGCCCGGGCTTCCTCCTGTACCGCGTGCCCGTCGGGCTCGATCAACATCTCGTCCTCCTGCTCGCCGGCAGCGATCGCCGGCCGGGGCCCCGGCCGCCGCCGGTTGCTCACGCGGCTGACGCCCCGCCTCAGGGACGGGCTGCGGCCAGGCGCGCGAAGTCGCCGACCGAGAGGCGCTCGGCCCGCACCCTCGGGTAAACCTCCGCGGCCCGCAACGCTTCCTCGGCCGCTGCCGCCGACCCTGCCCACCCCGCCAACGCCGATCGCAGGACCTTGCGGCGCTGCGCGAAGGCCGCGTCGATCACGGCGAACGTCGCGGCGCGGTCCCCCGGTGGCGGCTCACGGCGGTCGAACGCCAGCAGCGCGGAGTCCACGTTCGGTACCGGCCAGAACACCGACCGCGGCACCGGCCCGGCCCGCCGGGCTGCCGCGAACCACGCCAGCTTTGCGCTCGGGACCCCGTACACCCGGCTTCCGGGCTCCGCCGCCAGCCGCTCCGCGACCTCGGCCTGCACCATCACCAGCCCGCGGCGCACCGACGGCAGTGCGGCCAGCAGGTGCAGCACCACCGGCACGGCGACGTTGTACGGCAGGTTCGCGACGAGGGCCGTCGGCGGTGGCCCGGGCAGGTCCTCGGCCTGCAGACGCAGCGCGTCGGCACACACGACGACGAGCCGCGAGGCCAGCGCCGGTGCCCGCTCGGCCACCGTCACGGGCAACCGCGTCGCCAGCACCGGGTCGACCTCCACGGCGTACACCGCGGCCGTCGCCTCCAGCAGCCCGAGCGTCAGCGACCCCAAACCGGGCCCGACCTCCAACGCGACGTCGTGAGCAGCCAGCCCGGCCGTCCGCACGACCCTGCGCACCGTGTTCGGGTCGTGCACGAAGTTCTGCCCCCAGCGCTTCGTCGGACGCAGGTCCAGCGACCGCGCGAGACTGCGCACCTCCGCCGGACCGAGCAGGCGGGCTCCGGGGGAAGCGCCGGTCAGAGGCTCCGCGTCGGCCGGGTCGGCGGCCGGGGCGCCGTCGGCGGGCGCGCCGGGCGTGGCCCCACCGGCACCGGCACGCGTACTCCTCGAGCGCGCATCGCTCACCCACCGATCCTGCCGCCGGAGGCGGCGTCGGCGTGGAGCGGGGTCGCGTCGAATGCGCTCATCGCGGCAACCCCAGCTTGCGGGCACAGGCCGGCCACGCGCCGTAGCCGCCGCGGTCGTCGCGCACCCGGGTCGCGACCGCGATCTGGGCGTCACGGTCCGCCTGGTGCGGGAGCGACGCGAACTGATCCCCGCCGTAAGCCAGCCACGTCTGCCGGTTGAACTGCAGGCCGCCGTAGTAGCCGTTGCCGGTGTTGATCTCCCAGTTGCCGCCCGCCTCGCAGCGGGCCAGCGCGTCCCACTCCCCCGGTCCGGCTGATGGCGCGTATGCCCGCTGCGGGATGTCGTCGTTCGTGCCCACCTTCACCACCCGCTTCTGCGGTGGCGTCATCCCTCCCGCACGGACCTGCTCGCGGCGAACCTCCTCGCCGTTGCGCACATGTACCCGCATCACGACGGTCTGCTCCCCCGGCCGGCCCTTCTCGACGACCTCGCGCTCGCCGCGCGGCATCGCGGGGTCGTCCACCGTCTCCTCGGGGGCGGGGATCCGGCGGACCTCGACCACCTCACCCACGCCGTTGCGCACCACCTGCACGTCCATTCCCTCCTCGACCGGGGTGTCCCCCGAGGGCACGGAGACGTCGTCCGGACCGAGGGTCACGCCCCGCTCGGCCAGCAGCGCCGCGACGGTGCCAGCCATGGACGTGACCGGTTCCGGCGCGGCGGTGCCGTCGACGAACGAGACCTGCCGCGGCACCCGCAGCTCGACGGCGAGTCCGTCAAGCGGGATCTCCGTATTCGGCGCGGCCGACATCTGCACCGGCTGCGCCTCGACGCCGACGCCGCGCAGCGCCTCGTCGACCGACCCCGCTGTGGTCCAGATCCGCCGTTCCGACGACCCCTCGACGAGGGTGAGCGGCCGCGCGCGCTGCAGGATCACGTGGTCGCCCTCTGCCAGCTCGGTGGCGGGCGCCGGTTCGACGCGGTCACGCGGGGTCACCACCAGTCCGGCCGCGGCGAGCGCCCCCGCGACGTCGCCGGCGAAGGTGTGAACGGTGCGGTCACGACCGTCGACGGAGACGGTGACGACGGTGTCCGCGGCGACTGCGGTCGCGCCGCCGGCGAGCAGGGTCAGCAGCACGGCGAGCACGCCCGCGCGGGCGAGGAGCCGACCTCGGAACGAGCCGGGTGCCCGGACTGCCAGGATCGGCTGGATGGCTGGGATCGGGTTCGTGGCCGGAGGGACCGTCGGGATCGGGCCGGTTGGGCACTCCTCAACGCCCGCGATCTGCCGCGCGGCGGGACGGCGGCCGTGCTGCATCGAGCGGGCTCGCGCCCGTCCCGCCCGATGGCGTGGGCGCGTGGAGACGTCGACCAACTGGCTCCAGACCTCGTCGGGCCCGGGGCGGAAGGGCGGTCACGGTGGCCGGAGCCGTCGGGGGGAGCGCCCCGGCCACCGTTTCCGCTCTGCTGGGGAGCGATCCGACCCCGGCGTAGCGATGCGAAAACGGTAACGGACCGTGACAAGGTCGCGCCAATTACAACGCGCCGTAAGCGCCGAACGGCGAGAGGGTCAGGTCGAGCGCGTCCCCGGAGCGCCGGACGACGGACTTGCCGCGGCCGGTGGCAGCCCGTCGAGTCCGAAGATCGTTTCCGCGGTCCGTCGGGCGTCGGCGGCGAGCCGTTCGGCGGTCACCCCTCGAATGGCGGCCAACGCGCGCACGGTCCACGGCAGGCAGTACGGCTCGTTCGCGCGGCCCCGGTGCGGGTGCGGGGTCAGGAACGGAGCATCGGTCTCGACGAGCAGCCGGTCGTCTGGCACGAGCGCGGCGGCCGCGCGCAGCCCGGCGGCATTTTTGAAGGTGACGGGCCCGGCGAACGACAGGGCGTAACCGGCGTCGACGCAGGTCCGCGCCATCTCCGCGTCTCCGGAGAAGCAGTGGAAGACGACGGCTTCGGGCACCCCCTCCTCGTTGAGGATGCGCAGGACGTCGGCGTGCGCGTCCCGGTCGTGGATCATCAATGGCTTGCGCAGGCGCTTCGCGAGGTCGATGTGCCAGCGGAACTCGCGCTCCTGGGCGTCCCAGGGGCTGTAGTCCCAGTAGTGGTCGAGCCCGGTCTCCCCGACCGCGACCACGCGGGGGTTGCGCGCCAGCCGCTCGATCTCGTCGCGGTCCGCGTCGGTGACGGCGGCCGTCCGGGTGGGATGCAGCGCGACGGCTGCGGACACCCGATCATCCCAGTTCGCCGCGTCCACGACCCAGCGCGCGCTCGCCAGGTCGTCGGCGACGGTGACGACGCGGGGCACGCCGACGGCGGCCGCCCGGTCCAGCACGGCGCGCACGTCGTCGGCGCCGATGCAGCCGCAGGCGTCGAGGTGGGTGTGGCTGTCGACGGTCGGCTCCCGCAGCGGCGCGGGTGGCTCCGGCCGCTCCCGCCGTCCGTACGGCCCGCTCATCCGCGGCGAGCGAAAGCGGCTCACCGAGAGATCGGTGCCCACTCCGGGCCCGTCTCCGCCAGCTCCGGGTCGAGCTTCGCGAAGATCGGTGTCGGCTTCACGAGCGGACGGCCCACCTCCACCGGCGTCGACTCCCAACGCGCCTGCTCCGCCGCGTAGTCGCCGGTCAGCACGGGGTACGCCGGGCCGTCACCGAGGTCGTCGACCTCCCGCACCTCCGGCTGGGCGGCCCATACGCCCTCGCCACCCCCAGGGCCGTGTGCACCTGCTGCGCCGCGTGCGGCAGGAACGGCGTGAGCAGCGTGTTCGCGTCCTGCACCACCTGCAGTGCGGTGTGCAGGATCGTGTCGCGCCGGTCCGGGTCGTCCTTGCGCTTCCACGGCTCCTGGTCGCTGAGGTACCGGTTCGCGGCCGTGACAACCCGCATCGCCTCCGTCGCCGCCTGCTTGAACTTGCTGCGCGCGAGCAGGTCACCGACGGTGTCGAACGCCGCCCGCGAGGTGGCCAGCAGCGCCGCATCGGCGTCGGCCGGGGCGGTGGGCTTCGGGATCGCGCCGACGTTGCGGTGCGCCATCGAGACGGACCGGTTGACCAGGTTGCCCCACTCGTTGGCCAGCTCGAAGTTCGTGCGGCGGACGAACTCGTCCCAGGTGAAGTCCGTGTCCTGGTTCTCGGGGCCGGCGACGGAGATGAAGTAGCGCAGGGCGTCCGGGCCGAACTGGCGCAGGAAGTCCGTCACGTAGATGACGGTCCCGCGGCTGGTGGAGAACTTGGAACCGCTCATCGTGAGGAACTCCGACGACACGATCTCGTCGGGCAGGTCGAGGACCCCGTACGGGCCCGGCGTACCGCCGCGGTCGCCCTGCCCGTTGTGCCCGAGCAGCAGCGCGGGCCAGATCACCGAGTGGAAGACGATGTTGTCCTTGCCCATGAAGTAGTAGCCGCGGGCGTCCGGATCGGTCCACCACTGCTGCCACGCGTCCGGGTCCGGGCCGCGGCGGGCCCACTCGACCGACGCCGACAGGTAGCCGATCACCGCGTCGAACCACACGTACAGCCGCTTCATCGGCTGGTCCCGCCACCCGTCCAGCGGCACCGGCACACCCCAGTCGAGGTCCCGGGTGATCGCGCGCGGCTTCAGGTCGTGCACGAGGTTCATCGCGAACCGGAGCACGTTCGGCCGCCAGTCCGTCCGCGTCGACAGCCAGCTGCCCAGCGAGTCGGCGAACGCCGGCAGGTCCAGGAAGAAGTGCTCGGTCTCGACGAACCGGGGCACCTCACCGTTGATCCGTGAACGCGGGTTGATCAGGTCGGCGGGATCGAGCTGGTTCCCGCAGTTGTCGCACTGGTCACCGCGGGCGCCGTCGTAGCCGCAGATCGGGCAGGTTCCTTCGATGTAGCGGTCGGGCAGGGTCCGGCCGGTCGACGGGCTGACCGCGCCCATCGTCGTTCGCGCGACGATGTAGCCGTTGCGGTGCAGCGCCAGGAACATCTGCTGCGCCACCTCGTAGTGGTTGCTCGTGGTGGTGCGCGTGAACAGGTCGTACGACAGACCGAGGCCCTGCAGGTCGTCGACGATCACCCGGTTGTACTTGTCCGCCGTCTCGCGCGGGGTGAGCCCCTCGGCGTCGGCCTGCACCAGGATCGGCGTGCCGTGCTCGTCCGTGCCCGAGACCATGAGCACCGCGTCGCCCGCCATGCGCCGGTAGCGGGAGAAGACGTCGGAGGGCACACCGAAGCCGGAGACGTGGCCGATGTGCCGGGGGCCGTTGGCGTATGGCCATGCCACGGCGGTCAGCACTCGGGAACTCATGCCATCAGCCTAGGTGCGGCGCCGAAGCGCATTTCGGGTACCACAACGCAATGGATGACGACGAGCTGCGCCACCTGCTGACCGACACCACGACGTGGGCGGTGGTCGGGCTCTCGACGAACACCCTGCGGCCCGCGTACGGCGTCGCGCGTTTCCTGCAGTCGGTGGGCAAGCGGATTGTCCCGGTGCACCCGCGCGCCGAGACGGTGCACGGCGAGCTCGGCTACCGGACGCTGGCCGAGATTCCGTTCGGCGTCGACGTCGTCGACGTGTTCGTCAACTCGCGGCGGGCGGGCGCAGTCGCCGACGAGGCGCTGGGCACGAAGGCAGGGGCCGTCTGGTTTCAGCTCGGCGTGATCGACGAGGCGGCCGCGCAACGGGTGCGCGACGCGGGCCGGCTGATGGTGATCGACCGGTGCCCGGCGATCGAGTGGCCGCGCCTCGGCCTCCCCCGCTGACGCCGGTAGCACCGACCGCGGATGCCCGCCGGCCCACCCGCAGCGAAAGTGGCTTTGGGTGCATTCAACGCACCGAAAGCCACTTTCGCTTCACGCTTACGCCCGGCCACCGTCACTCGCGGGCCGCCAGCGCGGCGTTGTACAGCTCCCGCCTCGGCACCCCCGCCGCAGCAGCCACCGCCGCCGCGGCGTCCTTCAGCCGCTCGCCGCCCGCCACCCGCTCGCGAACGGCACCGACCAGCGACCCGACGTCCGGCGCAGTCGGCGTCGCCCCGGCCAGCACCACCGTCACCTCGCCGCGCACGGGGTCGGCCACAGCCCCTTCGGCCAGCTCTGCCAGCGTCCCCCGCCGGATCTCCTCGTACTTCTTCGTCAGCTCGCGGCACACCGCCGCCCCCCGCTCCGGGCCCAGCACCTCGACGGCCGCCTCGAGCGTCTCGGCGAGCCGGTGCGGCGCCTCGAAGAAGACGACGGCACGCGGCTCGTTCCGCAGCGTCGCCAGCCACCTTCGCCGCTCACCGCCGCGCCGCGGCGCGAACCCCTCGAAGCAGAACCGATCGACCGGGAACCCGGCCAGCACCAGCGCCGTCGTCACCGCCGACGGCCCCGGCAGGCACGTCACCGGCAGACCCTCGGCGACCGCCGCCGCAACCAGCCGATAACCCGGATCCGACACCGCCGGCATCCCGGCGTCGGTCACCACCAGCACCGTCCGCCCACTCCGGACCTCGGCGAGCAGCCCCGGCACGCGCCCGGCCTCCACCGCGTCGTAGTGGCTGATCACTCGACCCCGCACGGTCACCCCGAGCGCTGCGGCCAGACTGCGCAGCCGCCGCGTGTCCTCGGCCGCCACGACGTCCGCGCTGGCGAGCGCCTCGTGCAGCCGCTCCGAGGCGTCGCGGGCGTCGCCGAGCGGGGTGGCGGCGAGCACGAGGCCGCCGGTGCGCGGGGCGCCGTCCATGCGTCGCAGCCTACGATCGCTCGCGTGGGTGAGCGCACCGTCGTCG
>JAQSWF010000021.1 GCA_029266775.1 Pseudonocardia sp. | reverse complement strand
CCGCTGACCGGGATGCAGGTCGGGTGGATCTGCGTGTAGCAGGGGTTGGCGAACAGCGCGCCCTTGCGGTGCGCCCGCCACGTCGCGGTGACGTTGCTGCCCTTGGCGTTGGTCGACAGGTAGAACACGTTGCCGTAGCCGCCGGTGGCCAGCACGACGGCATCGGCGAGGTGGCTGCGGGTCTCTCCGGTAACCAGGTCGCGCGCGACGATGCCGCGGGCCCGGCCGTCGACGACGATCAGCTCGAGCATCTCGTGGCGGTTGTACATCGTCACCGCACCGGCCTGGATCTGACGCTCGAGCGCCTGGTAGGCGCCCAGCAGCAGCTGCTGGCCGGTCTGGCCCCGGGCGTAGAACGTCCGCGAGACCTGCGCGCCGCCGAAGCTGCGGGTGTCGAGCAGGCCGCCGTACTCGCGGGCGAACGGCACGCCCTGAGCAACACACTGGTCGATGATCTGACGGCTGATCTCGGCGAGGCGGTGGACGTTGGACTCCCGGGCGCGGAAGTCACCGCCCTTGACGGTGTCGTAGAACAGCCGGAAGACACTGTCTCCGTCGTTGCGGTAGTTCTTGGCGGCGTTGATGCCGCCCTGCGCCGCGATCGAGTGCGCGCGCCGCGGGGAGTCCTGGAAGCAGAACGAGCTGACCTGGTAGCCGAGCTCGGCCAGCGTGGCCGCCGCCGACCCACCGGCCAGGCCGGTGCCCACGACGATGATCTTCATCTTGCGCTTGTTCGCCGGGTTCACCAGCTTCACCCCGAAGCGGCGACGCTCCCAGCGGGTGTCGATGGAGCCGCCGGGCGCAGCGGTGTCTTCGATCGGTTCGCCGACGGTGTAGTCGCTGTAGCTCATCGCACTCCCTCGCTCCGCTCGGTCGGCGCTTCGCAAAGCTGCTGTGACATTGGTTCGCTCGCAAGCTCGCTCACGAGGTGCCCACCAATCCGAACTGGACCGCGAAGGGGACGGCGAGGAAGCCCGCGGTCAGCACGACCGCGAAGACCAGCGCGATCGCCTTGTAGCGCGTCTGGTACGGGCCGCTGGAGCGGCCGAGGGTCTGCAGGGCGCTCCACACGCCGTGACGGACGTGGAAGCCGACCGCGACGACGGCGAGCGTGTAGGCCAGCGTGATGTACCAGCGGGAGAAGTCCGCCACCACGTTGTCGTAGACCTCGCCGCGCACGCCCAGCGGGTTCAACGTCCCGGTCGTGAGGTCCAGGATGTGGTAGATCACGAACAGCAGGATGATCACCCCGCCCCAGCGCATGGTGCGCGAGGCATAGCTCGTGGACACCGGCCGCCGGTGCGCATACTTCACCGGCCTGGCCCGGCGGGCACGACGCGCGAGGACCGTCGCCGCCACGATGTGCGCGACCACCGACACCAGCAGGACGATCCGCACCAGCCAGAGCAGCCCCTGCGCCGGAAGCGCCGGCTCGCCGACGACCCGCAGCCACTCGGCGTAAGTGTTCAGCGACTCCTCACCCAGGAAGATCTTCAGGTTCCCGATCATGTGCGCGACCAGGTACAGGATGAGAACAGCACCCGTGACGGCCATGACGAACTTCAGCTGCACCGAGGAGAACCTCGGTGCTCGGCGAGCCGGGGCGCGCCGACCGGCGGAGCGCTCCCCCACAGAGACCATGCGACAAGCCTGAACGTCGTAGCGTCGCGCGTCCAATGCATCCAACGCGCAGGGACGATGCACGTAGGCTATACCAGTGACGCTCCAGCAGCTTGCGTACTTCGTGGCGCTGGCAGACGTGGGCAGCTTCACTGGTGCCGCGGACTCGCTCGGCGTGGCGCAGCCCACGCTGAGCCGCCAGATGCGGGCGCTGGAGGAGGAGCTGGGATCGCCGCTCGTCCAGCGAGCGCGTGGCGCGCTCATCCTCACCCCGGCCGGCGAGGCCGTTCTGCCATTGGCCCGCCGCATGCTCGCCGATATGGAGTCGGTGCGCACGGTCGTCGCCGAGCTGGTCGGACTTCAGCGCGGTCGGGTCCGTGTCGGCGCGACGCCCTCGCTGTGCATCGGCGTGCTCGCGGACGTCCTTCGCGCCTTCTACGAGCAGTACCCGGCCATCCGCCTCCAGCTCGCCGAGAACGGCTCGCAGCTGCTCGTCGGGTCGCTGCTGCGCAACGAGATCGACGTGGCACTGGTCGTCGTGCCCGCCGACGGGCTCGACCCAGGGCTGAGGCTGACCCCGTTGCTGCGCGAGCGGCTGTCGGTGGCATCGCCCGCCTCGGGGCGACCGCCCTCGACCCGCGGCTCGATGACTGTCCGCGAGCTCGCCCGGCACCCGCTGGTCGTCCCCCGCCAGGGGTACGACCTGCGCGAGGCGACGCTCGCGGCGTATGCCGACGCGGGCGTGGACCCACGCTTCGCCGTCGAGGGTGGGGAGATGGATGCCGTCCTGCGGCTCGTGGAGGCCGGTACCGGCGTCGCGGTGGTACCGGACATCGTGTTCGCCGGCCGGCCGCGGCTGCGTCGGACGGCGCTGAACCCGCCGCTCTACCGGACCGTCGCGCTCGCCCGCCGCGCGGACCTGGTGCCGAGTCAGGCGGTGACCGCCTTCAGCGAGACGCTGCTGCGGTTCCTCGGAGAGCTGTCGGCGACGGGTGGATTCGTGGGCGACGTGCAGGTGCTGGAGACGGTGGCGGGGTAGCCGCCGGGGCATTCGGCACGTCGTGACGTGAACGAGAGGGCTGTTCGATCTCGGCATAACCGCGCTGGTGTTCACCTCACGGACGCGGGTCTGCTCAGCTCACTCGTCGGTGGGGTCCGCTTCGTGCCACTCGTCGACCTCGGCACCACGCTCCGCCAGCGCCTCCCGCACGACCCGGTACGCCGTGCCGGCCGAGTAGCCCTTCCGGGCGAGCATGCCGACCAGCCGGCGCGCCGCCGCCGTCCGCTGATCTGTCGTCGCGATGGTGAGCGACCGGAGCTTGCGATCGACCAGCTCGCGGGCCCGCCGATCCTCGGACTCCGTGTCGATCTCGGCGAGGGCCTCCCCCGCCACCTCGTCCGCGACGCCCTTGCGCCGCAGCTCGTTGGCGATCGCCCGGCGGCCCAGCCCGCGGTGGCGGTGCCGCGACCGCACCCACTGCCCGGCGAACGCCGCGTCGTCGATGAGGCGGACCTCGTCGAACCGGTCTAGGACCGCGGCGGCCGCCTCGGCGGGCACGCCCTTGCGGGCGAGCGCGTCTGCGAGCTCCTGTCGGGTCCGAGCGCGGTCGGTGAGCAGGCGGAGGCAGATCTCCCGGGCGACGACGACGGGGTCGGCAGGGGGTTCCGGTGCGCGGTCGACCGGAGAGCCATTGGCGACGGGAGTACCGCGACCAGCTCGGCCGGCCGCCCGTCGGCGACGGCCGCGCGGAAGCCGGCCGTCGGGCGGGAGACTCGCCGCCTCAGTGACCGCTCCGTCGATGTCCGGCGCGGAGGCGAGGCCCGCGGCGCGGCGCTCCGTGGCACCGGAACCGCTGCGCCGCGCCCGGCGATCCGTCGCACGTCGCGGCGTCTCCCCTGCTTCCCGCCGCCGGCGCGCACTCCTGAGCTCGTCGAACCCGACGACGCGCGCACCCGGACTCTGAGCGGTGTCCCCGCCGACGCCTCCGCCCGTGTCGAGTCGCTCGAAGCGGGCAACCCGTCGAGCGCCAGCGCCGTCCGCGCCCTCGTCAGCGGTGGTGCGGAGCATGTCGAACCGCGCTACCCGGACCGGCCCCGGGGGGGTGGGCCGATCCGGGTGCGCCTTGTCGCCCTCGGCGTCGCCGTCGGGCGGCAGTTGTGTCACTGGTCTTAGAAATCGACCGGGGCCGGCAACGGCTCGATGGCGTCGAGCACGGCACCGATTCCGAGCTTCTCCTTGATCCGCTTTTCGATCTCGCCGGCGACGTCCGGGTTGTCGCGCAGGAACTTGCGGGCGTTCTCCTTGCCCTGCCCGAGCTGGTCGCCCTCATAGGTGTACCAAGCTCCGGACTTGCGAATAATCGACTGCTCGACCCCGACGTCGATCAACGATCCCTCACGGCTGATTCCGATGCCGTACAGAATGTCGAACTCGGCTTGTTTGAATGGTGGAGCGCAGTTGTGCACGACCACGTCGTTGGCGACCAGATTGTGGAGCTCATCAACCTCGACGTCGAAGGTGCGGGTACGGCGAGCAGGCAGCACCTCGGCAATCACCGAATAGCTCAGCTGATCGGCGACGACGGACTGCAGAAAGGCGTCGTCCAGCGCATCAGCCAACCGAGCCAACCGGTCGCGTCGGAACCGACTGGCACCCAGTACCTGACGCATCCCGCCGCGAGGGTCGCCCGCCCCATCTCCGATCAGATGCGCCGCGTCGACTGCACTAACTCCACGATCAGCCAAGTGAGCCAGCACGGGCTCGACCGCGGCCCTCGACAGGTACACCTGCTGCGATCCCCGCAACCGGCCCTCGACTTCACCGCACGCAGCGGCCAACGCCGCGCTGCGCGGGCCCCAGGTGGGGATCGCGTCGACAAAAGCGGAGACGTTGTCGATGCCGGAAATGCGGACCTCCCAGCAAGCACGCTTACCGCTGATCCGCCGGCCGTGGATGATTCCACCGCGCTGGGCTCGCGGGTCACGTCGGCGCACGCTGCTGCCGATTCCCCACCGGAGAAGCAACCAGTGGATCTGGTGCGCCAGCTGCTCGGACGTGGTGGCGTATCCGACGCGGATCCCGCCGGTCTGCTCCCGCCCCACCCAGCCGTCAGTTTCCAGCAGGCCGAACAGCAGGTTGGCGACCACGTCCGACGACACCTCCGGCGCGAAGAACACCGCAGGTATCGTCTTCTCCCAGGCCAGCTTGCCCCAGATGCCGGTCGAACGGCACAGTTCGAGCAGGGCGTTGCGCTCGCCCTGACGGTGTGAGAATGAAACCTCCACGCCATCCCTACGCGCAGTCGCCCGACAGCCCAGCTCGGCCGCGATGCGTGCGGCGTCTTCCTGCAGCTGCGCAGACACGTTGATGAACGAAACCGGAGTCTTTCCTTCGACGTAGCGGTCGCCGATCAGGTAGCCGACCATCCTGGCGTGCTCCGGCAAGATCGGCCGCTCGCTCCCGAACCCGAGGAACCGGCGGGGCCGAGCCACCCGGTCGCCACGCCTGAGCTCGCCGGCCATGACCCAGCCCTGCTCGCCCAGCACCTGATGATCGGGCGTGACCCACAAAACAGTGCCATGGCGCAGCCGCAGCCCGACGACCTCCTGCTCTCCCTGGTCGAACCAGTTCACCACCGGCCGAACGTGCAGAACGCCGTGCTTGTCCGCGGCGGCGACGTGCACGCCGAGCCGGTTGTCGACGATGTCCTCGATGCGATGCGTCGTTCCGGTGGTCGGGTCGAAGACGAGCGAGCCCTCGGCAAGACACTTGTTCTTGACGACCTTGACCCGGGTCCGGTTGCCGACCATGTCCGTGCCGTCCTTGAGCGTCTCGATGCGCCGGACATCCAGGCGGACCGATGCATAGAACTTCAATGCGCGACCACCCGTCGTCGTTTCAGGTGACCCGAACATGACGCCTATCTTTTCCCGCAATTGATTGATGAAAATTGCGGTGGTACCGGAGTTGCTCAACGCCCCGGTTATCTTGCGCAACGCCTGGCTCATCAACCGAGCCTGGAGCCCCACATGGCTGTCGCCCATCTCGCCCTCGATCTCCGCGCGCGGCACCAACGCGGCGACGGAGTCGATGACGATGATGTCCAGCGCGCCGGAGCGGATCAGCATGTCCGCGATCTCGAGGGCTTGCTCGCCGGTGTCCGGCTGGGAGACCAGCAGATCATCCGTGTTCACCCCGAGCGCCTTGGCGTACTCGGGGTCCAGCGCGTGCTCGGCGTCGATGAAAGCGGCGATCCCGCCTGCGGCCTGCGCGTTGGCAACGGCGTGCAGGGCGACCGTTGTTTTCCCGCTACTCTCCGGTCCGTAAATCTCCACCACACGGCCGCGGGGCAGCCCGCCCACGCCGAGTGCGACGTCCAGCGCGATCGAGCCGGTGGGGACGACGCCGATCGGCGGGCGCGTGTCGTCGCCGAGGCGCATGACCGAGCCCTTCCCGTGGTTCTTCTCGATCTGGGCGAGGGCGAGCTGCAGCGCCTTCTCGCGATCCGGTGCGGTCATCTCGTACTACCTCGCTGGTGTGCGCTGGAGCTGCGGGACTGGACTGGCTCCCGGCTGGCCGGGACCACGAACGAACCGTAAGGGCCGGGACCGACAATTCCGCGCCCGTGCCTCCGGCTGTGGATGGCGGCGGGCGATGTGGACAGATCCTATGCGAACACCTGTTCGATCAGAGCAACGACACGCCGACCGGTTATCCTGACGCGCCGGGCGGTTCCCTCAGCGGCGTCGGGGCGGCACCTCGTAGGCATCGCACACCGCGCGCCAGACCCGTCGCGGATCGAGGCCCGCATCCAGGGCCTGCTCCACGGTGCGGTCGCCGAGGTCGGCGAATACGTGGTCGCGGGACACTGCGGCCGCCCGCGCCGGCCCGAACTCGGTGTCCATGAGCCCGCGGAACTCCGTCAGTCGCACGGTAACCACGCTAACCGTCGGTCGACACGCCCCTCGGTAGCCTCTCCGGTATGCACCTTCTCCTGGCGCAGGGAGACCCGACGGGGTTCTCCTCGCCGCTCGGGCAGGCCGTGGTGCTGCTCGCCCTGCTCACGTCACTCATCCTGCTTCTGCGCTGGTGGTGGCAGCAGCGCAAGCGCTGACCCCGCCGTCACTAGTTGAGATCGGCGGCCCCGGCAGTGGAATCCGGCCCTGACGACTGTGTCATCACCGGGAGCGGTGCGAAGTGGGCACCCGTGCGGTTCTGGCACCCGGCACGGTGACCAAGGCGACGCAGATGCACACAGCACAGCCGCGGCGCCCTCAATGGGCCACCGCCGGCCCCCGGATCGCGACACCCGCCGAGAGCAGCAGGTAGGGCGCGACCACGACCGCCGCGGCCACGCCCAGCACGCCGAACGACGCCCCGGCCACCACGAGCCCGCCCAGGATGCCGCCAACCGCGCCGCTGGCGTTCATCGCGACATCGACCAGGCCCTGGGCCGCCGGCCGGACGGCGAGCGGGACGGAGTCGGTGACCAGCGCCGAGCCCGCGACGAGCGACGCCGACCAGCCCAGCCCGAGCAGCACGAGCCCGAGGCCGACCAGGTCGGCTTGCTCGGGGCCGGCGGCCGCGCACACCCCGGCGGCCGCGAGGAGGAGCCCGGCGGCCAGCACGAGCACCCGAGTTCGACCGAGGCGGTCGGCCAGCCAGCCGAACACCGGGCTGAACGCATACATCCCGGCCACGTGGGCGCTGATGACCAGACCCACGACGGACAGCGAGGCACCGCCGTGGTCCAGGTGCACGGGTGCCATCGACATCAACGCGATCATCACGAGATGGCCGAGGACGACCCCGCCGGCCCCGAGCAGCGCCGCAGGCGACGAGAGCAGGGCGGCGCGGGCGTCCACCCGTCCCCCCGACGGACCCTCCGCCGTCCCGCGTGCCAGCAGCAAGGGGTCCGGGCGCAGGCCCCACCACGTGCCGGCCGCGGCGAGCCCGAAGGCCACCGCGCACATCCAGAACGGGCCGGTGGCCGGAACGAGACCGACCGCACCGGCGAGGGTCTGGACGGGGCCGGCGAGGTTCGGCCCGGCGATGGCGCCAACGGTCGTCGACCAGACGACCAGGGCCAGGGCGCGGGCCCGTCGGTCCGGCTCGGCGAGGTCGGTGGCGGCGAACCGCGCCGCCAGCCCGGCGGCCGTCGCGGCGCCGGCCAGCAGCAGGCCGACCAGCATCACCGTCGAGCTGCCCGCACCGACGCCGAGGGCGGCCATGGCGGCCCCGAGAGCGCCGACGCCGTAACCGAGACCGAGCGCAGGGCGCCGGCCCCGGCGCGTCGCCACCCGCGCGACGACCAGCGCAGCGCCGGCAGCACCCAGCACGACGCAGGTCAACGCGGCGCCACCGATCAGCTCCGACCCGGACAGGCGCGCGGCGACCAGCGTGCTGACCGCCAGCGCCGTGGCCATGCCGACCCCGGCGAGCACCTGCGTGACGCTCAAGACCGCGAGGATCCGACGCTGGACCGCGGCGTGCGGGGAGACGGCATCGGGGGTCACCACGCGTCCGATCCTGCCCCCGACGCCATTGCCGGCCCAGTGGTCAACGGTTGTCCTCGACGAACTCGTCCGGGTCCTTGTCGGAGTAGTCGAGACCGGCTGCCCACGGGTGCTGGTCCTTGAAGGCCAGGAAGCGGGCGCCGAGTTCCTGGCGCTCCTCCACCGACGCCGCTCGAAGGAAGTCGGGCAGGTCGTCGCGCTCCTCCTCCGCGAGGTGCTCATCGTTGGCCTGGCGCGCGTCCTGGATCCCGGCCCACCACTCTGCGCTGCCCGGCTCCGCGGCGGCGGCCCGGCGGACACCCTGGCGGATCTCGTCGTGGTCACCGATCGCGTCCTTCGTCTCGTCCTCGCTGTCGTCGACGTCCTTGAGCAGCGCGGGATAGAAGTGCGCCTCCTCGGCCGACGCGTGCCGCTCCAGGTCGGCGGCCAGCCCAGTCCACAGCGCGGCGGCGGCCTGCGGCTCGGCGCGCAGGGTGGCGAGCTCCGCGAACCGCGCGCGGAAGGACTCGTGGTCGGACAGGATGAGCCGGACGACGTCCGGCTTGAGGTCGGGCATGACAAACCTCCTGCAGGTCGACAGGGACCACCATCTTCCCTGGACGGCCGCAAACGACGCGTCGGCCGCGACGGAACTGTCGGTGGCCCGACGCACAATGGATCCGTGAGCGCGCTCGAGGGCTTCTCCCCCATCGCCCGGGACTGGTTCCGCGGGGCCTTCGCCGCGCCCACCGCCGCCCAGGAGGGCGCGTGGACGGCTGCCCAGGCGGGTCGGCACGCGCTGGTGGTCGCCCCCACCGGCTCGGGCAAGACGCTCGCGGCGTTCCTGTGGGCGCTGGACCGGCTCGCGGCCACACCGCCGCCCGCCGACCCGCGGCGCCGCTGCCGCGTCCTGTACGTCTCCCCGCTCAAGGCGCTGGCCGTCGACGTGCAACGCAACCTGCGTGCGCCGCTCACCGGGATGCGACAGTCCGCCCAGCGGCTCGGCCTCCCGGCGCCGGACGTGACGGTCGGCATGCGGACCGGCGACACTCCGGCGGAGGAGCGGCGGCTGTTCGCCCGCACGCCGCCCGACGTGCTGGTGACCACCCCGGAGTCGCTGTTCCTGCTGCTCACCTCGGCGGCGCGGGAGTCGTTGCGAGGGATCGCCACCGTGATCGTGGATGAGGTGCACGCAGTCGCCGGGACGAAGCGGGGCGCGCACCTCGCGCTCTCGCTCGAGCGGCTCGACGCGCTGGTGCGGGACTCGGGCGAGGCACCTGCGCAGCGGATCGGCCTGTCCGCGACCGTGCGCCCGCTGGACGAGGTCGCGACCTTCCTGGCTGGCGCCCGGCCGGTGGAGATTCTGCAGCCGCCGATCCCGAAGACGATCGAGGTCGCGGTGCAGGTGCCGGTGCCGGACCTGGCCGCGCTCGACGAACGGCCCGCGCCGGGCTCCTCGGACGAGGAGGTCATCGGGTCCGCAGCGGGAAGCGCGCAGCGCCCGTCGATCTGGCCGGCGGTGGAGCGCCGGCTACTGGACCTCGTGCGCGAGCACCGGTCGACGATCGTGTTCGCCAACTCCAGGCGGCTTGCGGAGCGGCTGACGGCACGGCTGAACGAGCTCGCGGCGGAGGACGCGGAGGAGGCCGTCGAGCTCGATGCCTTCCCTGCAGAGGCCGTCGGCGGGTCGGGGATCGGCGGCGGGGCACCGCCGACCGTCGCGAAGGCGCATCACGGCTCCATGTCGCGCGAGCAGCGCACCGTCGTCGAGGAGGAGCTCAAGGGCGGCGTGCTTCCCTGCGTGGTCGCCACGTCGAGCCTGGAGCTCGGTATCGACATGGGCGCGGTCGATCTCGTGGTGCAGGTCGAGGCTCCGCCGAGCGTGGCGTCAGGCCTGCAGCGGGTCGGCCGGGCCGGGCACCAGGTCGGCGCGGTGTCGCGGGGTGTGGTGTTCCCCAAGTACCGGGGGGACCTCGTGTCCTGCGCGGTGGTCGCCGAGCGGATGACGGCGGGGGCCATCGAGTCGATGCGCTACCCGCGAAACCCGCTGGACGTGCTCGCCCAGCACGTGGTGGCGATGGTCGCTCTCGAGCCCTGGACGGTCGGGGCGCTCGCCGAGGTCGTGCGGCGGGCTGCGCCGTTCGCGGCGTTGCCGGACTCCGCGCTGCACGCGGTGCTGGACATGCTGGCGGGGCGCTACCCGTCCGAGGAGTTCGGTGAGCTGCGGGCACGGATCACCTGGGACCGGGTGTCGGACGAACTGCGCGGCCGCCCCGGCGCGCAGCGGCTGGCCGTCACGTCCGGCGGCACGATTCCGGACCGCGGGCTGTTCACCGTCACGACGCCGGGCGGAGCGGACGGCCGCGGCTCGCGGGTCGGCGAGCTGGACGAGGAGATGGTGTACGAGTCGCGGGTCGGCGACACGTTCCTCCTGGGCACATCGAGCTGGCGCGTCGAAGACATCACGCACGACCGGGTGATCGTCACGCCTGCGCCAGGTGTGCCGGCGCGCATGCCGTTCTGGAAGGGCGAGTCGATCGGGCGGCCGCTCGAGCTGGGACGCGCGGTCGGCGCCTTCGTCCGGGAGATGGCAGCGCTGGACGACGAGGCGGCGCGGTCGCGGGCCACCGCCGCCGGCCTGGACGAGTGGGCAGCGGACAACCTGCTCGCCTACCTGCGCGAGCAACGCGACGCCACCCGCCACGTGCCCAGCGACCGGACGATCCTCGTCGAGCGGTTCCGGGACGAGCTGGGCGACTGGCGGCTCGTCGTGCACTCCCCGTTCGGGGCACAGGTGAACGGGCCGTGGGCGCTCGCGATCGCCGCACGGATGCGGGAGCGGCGCGGGGTCGAGGTGCACGCCTCGGGGGCGGACGACGGCATCGTGCTGCGGCTGCCGGACGCGATGGACGAGTCCGGGTCGGAGGTCGTGCCGACGGCCGAGGACGTCCTGCTCGACCCGGGCGAGGTCGAGCAGATCGTCGTCGGCGAGCTGGGCGGCTCGTCGTTGTACGCGTCGCGGTTTCGCGAGTGCGCGGCGCGGGCGCTGCTGCTGCCGCGCCGGGACCCGAAGCGGCGGTCCCCGTTGTGGCAGCAGCGGCAGCGCGCGGCCCAGCTGCTGGCGGTGGCGGGGAAGTACGAGCAGTTCCCGGTGACGCTCGAGGCGATGCGCGAGTGCGTGCAGGACGTTTACGACCTGCCCGGGCTGCGGACGCTGATGGGCGACATCGCCGCGCGGAAGGTACGGGTCGCCGAGGTCGCCACCGCGTCGCCGTCGCCGTTCGCGCGCAACCTCCTGTTCGGCTACCTCGGGATGTTCCTCTACGAGACTGACGCACCGTTGGCCGAACGGCGGGCCGCCGCCCTCTCGCTGGACTCGACGCTGCTCGCCGAGCTGCTCGGATCGGAGGCCATCCGCGAGCTGCTCGACCCCGAGGTCGTCGCCGAGGTCGAGGCGTCGCTGCAGCGCCTGGCGCCGGACCGACACGCGCGGGACGTCGAAGGCGCTGCGGACCTGCTGCGCTTCCTCGGCCCGCTGTCCACGGAGGAGGCCGGCCGGCGCGGCGTTGCACCCGCCTGGCTGGCGGAGCTCGAAGCTGGCCGGCGCGCGATCCGGGTGCGGATCGGCGGCGAGGAGCAATGGCTGGCCATCGAGGACGCGGGCCGGGTGCGCGACGCGCTCGGGTCGCCGCTGCCGGTCGGTGTGCCAGAGATCTTCACCGAGCCGGTACCGGATCCGCTGGGCGATCTCGTGCTGCGCCATGCCCGCACGCACGGGCCATTCCGCGCGGCTGAGACTGCGGCGCGGTTCGGGCTCGGGGTCGCCGTGGTGGCGGGCGCGCTGGACCGGCTGGTCGGGATCGGTCGGCTCGTGCGCGGTGAGCTGCGGCCCGCAGCGCTGGCGACGGGCACCGGGGAGGGCACCGAGTACTGCGACGCCGAGGTGCTGCGCCGGCTTCGACGGGCGTCGTTGGCGCGGTTGCGCTCCGAGGTGGAGCCGGTGGAGCAGCGCGCTGTGGGCCGGTTCCTGCCGGCGTGGCAGGGCGTGCAGATGTCTCCGGGGGCCGGTGGTCGGCGGGGGCGGATTCGTCGCGCGCCCGGTGTGGACGACGTCCTCGGGGTGGTCGAGCAGCTGGTCGGGGCCCCGCTGCCGGCCAGCGCGCTGGAGTCGCTGGTGCTGCCCGCTCGGCTGCCCGGGTACACACCCGCGCTGCTGGACGAGCTGACGGCGGCGGGCGAGGTCACGTGGACGGGCTGCGGGGCGCTGGCCGGTGTCGACGGCTGGGTCGCGCTCGCGCCGACGGACGTCGCGGACCTCCTGCTGCCCGAGCCCGAGCCCGACCTCGCCACCACGCCGCTGCACCGTGCGTTGCTCGGCGCGCTCGGACGGCCGGATCTCATTGACGTGTCCGCGACGGACGGTCCGCAGCTCGACGGCTCGCCGTCCCTGAGCCGGGCGCCGGTCGCTACTTACGCCGGCGGTGCCGTCTTCTTCCGCGAGCTCGCGGACCGCGCCGGCCGCATGCTGATCGACACAGGCGAGCCCGGGCCGGCGGACGACGCGGTCGTCGCCGCGGTGTGGGACCTGGTGTGGGCGGGGCTGCTCACCAACGACACTCTCGCGCCGCTGCGCGCGCGCCTCGGTGGGCGCGGGGGCAGCGGGGGCGGCGCGTACCGCACCCGTCGCGCGGCGCCTCGAGGTCGCTACGCGCAGTTGCGGGCCGGGCGGCCGGCGCTACCCAGCCGGGGCGGACCGCCGTCGGTGGCGGGCCGGTGGGCGGTCGTCGCGGACCGCGAGCCCGACCCGACCCGCCGGGCGCACGCCCGAGCCGAGGCCTTCCTGGAACGACACGGGATCCTCACCCGTGGGGCGCTCTCCACCGAGCGTGTCGCCGGCGGGTTCGCCGGGGTGTACCGCGTGCTGCGGGCGATGGAAGACTCCGGGCGCTGCCGGCGCGGCTACGTCGTGGAGGGCCTCGGTGCGGCGCAGTTCGCGGTGCCCGGGGCGATCGACCGGGTGCGGGCCCTGTCGCGGCCGGACGGGTCGGAGGCCACGCAGGTCGGCGAGCACGGATCCGACCTCACGTCGGAGGTGCCGCCGGGCAGCGGACCAGGGGGTCCGGACGGGCCCTCGCGAGTGGTGCTCGCCGCCAGCGACCCGGCCCAGCCGTACGGCGCCGCGCTGCCCTGGCCGGAGACGGTCGGCGACACGGGACACCGTCCCGGCCGCAAGGCGGGGGCTCTCGTGGTGCTCGTCGACGGGGCGGCGGTGCTCTACGTCGAGCGGGGCGGGCGGTCGCTGCTGTCGTTCACCGCGGAGCGGTCGGCGCTGCGCACGGGGGCGGAGGCCCTCGCCGGCGCTGTGCACGAGGGTTGGCTGGGCTCGCTGGCCGTGGAGCGGACGGACGGGGTGGGCTCGCTCGGCTCCGAGCTCGCCGAAGTCCTCACCGACGCCGGGTTCCGGGTCACGCCGAAGGGGCTGCGGCTGCGGGCGTAGCGGTGCCCGAAGCATCGGCGGGAGGGTGCTGCGCGGCTCGTTCAGATCTGCAACAGCAGGTAGATCCCGCCGGGCACCGCGATGGCGGCGACGGCGAACAGCACCAGGGCGATCACTGCGACCAAGAAGCAGTGGTCCCGTGGCGGCTCACCGGTCGAGCCGATGGCCTGGTAGAGGGTGGCCAGCGGCGCTGCGAGGGCCAGCAGCAGCCGCATCCGGGCGATGCTGGCGGCCTGCAGCACGGTGGCGGCAACCAGGCTGAACAAGGCGATGATGGCGACCGTCAGCACGATCACCAGGAGCCTGCTGCCCAGGGCTGGGACGACGACCGCTCGAACCGCGCCGATCAGACCGGACACGAAGGCCCCGCTGAGCAAGAACACGGGCAGTCCGAACTGTCGACGGCCGACGTCCTCGGAGATCGTCTGCATCTGCCTCCGGCTACGGCGCAGCTGGATGTGCTCGGGGCTGTTCCAGGAGGCGTTGGCCTCGCGCAGCTCGTACAGCTGCCGGACGTCCTGAACGACGCACCGCGTCTGCCCCTCGACGATCCAGCCCGTCACGAATTGGACGAGGGGGCTCATCAGCACCCGAAGCGGTCCGAGTCGGGGCGACAGCGCGGGCGGCTGCTTGCCGTTCATGGTGATCGCCTCGAGCGCGGGCCAGCCCTCGGTGAGCGTGTTCGAAGCCTGTGATGTCGAGGAGCGGCCGGTCGCGGCTGGACAGGGTGCGCATCATGGCTTCCTCCGCCGGGCCACGCAGCCGACGCGAGGAGTCGGTGAGGAGACCGAGGGACTCCAGTCGGTGCTCGAGCCGCTCGAACAGCTCCGCCTGGTCCTCCTCGGGGAGCCGTTCGAACTCGGCGGAGCCCCCGGCCGGAGGATCCTTGATCATGCGTCGCAGCCTAGTGTCTCGGAAGCGGGCCTCGGCACATATCTGCTGGGCGCTCAGTCCCAGCTCGGCGTCCGCTTTGGGTTCTGGTGGCGTCGATCGGGCGGGAGCGCGACTGTGAAACAGGCTCCGCCCTCCGGGGCGGGCTCTGCCCGGATCGTGCCGCCCATCCGGGTGACCAGCCCGTGCGCCAGCGCGAGCCCGACGCCGCCCGATCCGACTGTGCGTCGTCCCCGGTAGCGGTCGTGCAGGACGCCGCGCTCGAAGAGGACGGCGTAGTCCTCGGGCTCGAGGCCGGTGCCGCCGTCGCGGACCTGCAGCCAGGACGACGCGGCGTCGCCGCCGGTCGCCAGCACGAGCGGCCCACTCGGCGGGATCACGCGCAGCGCGTTCTCCGCGAGGCCGTCGAGCACCTGCCGCAGCCGCCGGGGTCGGCGCGCACCGGGGCGGTCGGCCCGGCCCGAAGGTCGAGCCGCACGTCCGCGTCGGCGCACCGCGCTGCCCACACCGGCGAGGCGTCGGCCACCAGCGCGGCGAGGTTGACCGGTGTGGGGTCGAGGCGGAAGTCGTCGGCCTCCAGGCGGGCGAGCTCCATGAGGTCGGCGACCAGCCGGTCCAGCCGGTGGGCCTCGCGAACGATCACGGACGCCGCATCGGCGCCGCCGTCCCCGGTGACGACGCCGTCCGCGATTGACTCGGCGAAACCGCGGATGGCGGTCAGCGGCGTGCGCAGCTCGTGGGACACCGACAGCAGGAACCGCCGCTGGCGCTCTTCGCTGCGGGCCAGGGCGTCGGCGAGCTCGTTGACGGCACCGGCGACGTCGGACACCTCCGCAGGCCCGGACTCCGGCACGCGCACATCCCGGCGTCCCGAGCGCAGTGTCCGTGCCGCCGTAGCCGTGCGGCGCAGGGGGCGCGCGAGGAGGTGCCCGACGACCAGCCCCACGACCACCGCGACGGCGACCCCGACGAGCAGCGCGAACCCGAGGTTGCGCCGGACAAGACCGCTGCCCAGCAAGCCGGTGTCCGCCTCGCGGAGCAGCGCGAACCCCCCGGTGGGCGTCGGGCGGGCCTCCACGAGGTAGCGGACGCCCGCCCATCGCACATCCGCGGAAATCGACTGCCCGTCGAGCACCTGGTGCACGCCGGCGCGCTCCAGCACCTGTGCGAGCCCGCCGGGGTTCCGGACACCCCGCGGTGTCACGAGGACGACGGTCACGCCCTGGCCGCTCAGCACCTCCACGACGCGCCGCATCCCGAGGGCCGGGCCGGCGCGATCGGGGTCGGTGAGCTGCGCGGCGACGACGTCGGCCTGCTGCGCGAGGACGTCCTGGGTGACCGTCCGGGCGGTGACGGCGACGAGCCGCACGGCGACGAGTCCCGCCGCCCCCACCGCGACGATCGCGACGAGCAGGCACGCCGCCGTGATGCGTCCCGCGAGCGTGGGTGGACTCCGGTGCTCGCCCACCCGTGCGGCCCGCTGTGTCACGGGCCTTCGGCCGCGTAGCCGGTGCCGCGCACCGTGCGGATGGGGCAGGCAGCGCCGAGCTTGGCCCGCAGCTGAGCGACATGGACGTCGACGGTGCGGGTGCCGGCCGCGGACGTGTAGCCGCAGACCGCGCCGAGCAGCTGCTCGCGTGTGAAAACCCGCGACAGGGTCCGCATGAGGTGCGCGAGCAGGGCGAACTCGGTGGAGGTGAGCGCGACCTCACGGTCCTCGACCTGCACGCGCCTGCGGTCGACCTGCACCCGAACCGGTCCCAGCGCCAACACCTCCTCCCGCCCGGCCGGCCCGGCCACGCGACGCAGCACCGCCCGGATCCGGGCCACCAGCTCGCGAGGACTGAACGGCTTCGTGACGTAGTCGTCCGCACCGAGCTCGAGCCCGACGATCCGGTCGACCTCGTCGTCGCGCGCAGTGACGAAGAGCACCGGTGTCCAGTCGCCGGAGGCACGCAGCCGCCGACAGACCTCGACGCCGTCCACACCGGGCAGCCCGACGTCGAGGACGACCGCGGCCGGCGCGAGGCGCGCCGCGGCGAGCAGAGCGCCGGCGCCGTTCCCTTCGACGTGCACACCGAACCCCGCGCGAACCAGGTAGAGCCGGATCAGGTCCGCGATCGCGCGATCGTCCTCGACGACCAGGACCAGGCCGCGTGGGGTTGGGGTCGGCTGTCGTCACGAGCTCTGCCTTCTCCAACGGCTGGCGGGAGCGCCGATGGTGTCACCGCCCCCCGGGGTGTCCGCATCGGCCTCGACGGCGCGCTCGACGGCGCCGAGCGAGGCCTCGGGTCCTCCGAGTGGATCGGCCCAGGGGGGCAGCCGGCGCCGGCGACCGGGCGACCCGGTCGGCGTCGCGGCAGCCACCGAGCACCAGCAGGGGGAGCAGGGCGGCGAGGACGATGAGGTGGCGCCCACACAAGCGCGCCGGGGTGGCGGTCACGACACGCAGTTGACGTCGCGGAAGGCGGTGACGCGCTGCGTCACCTCGTCGAGGCGGTCGAGCTTCTCCGGCCGTCCGTTGATGCGTTCCTGGAGCCGGTCGGCCACCTCCGTGCGCCCAGCGCCGTCGGCGTGGTCACGGCGCGCTTCCAGCCACGCCGTCGATCCGGGTGTGGACGCGTCTGCGCTGATCCGGGCGCTCAGCCGGTCGACCCGGTCCAGGATCGCGGGGATCCGCGTGGTGCAGACGTAGGTGGCTTGCTCGGGGTCAGCGTGATCGGCCCTTGCGTGGTTTCCGGGTCGTCGGCGAACGCGGTGCCGGCGCCGCCGACCAGCAGGGCCGCGGTCGTGCCGGCCACCGCGACGGCCAGGCGTGCGGTCGTGCGCATGGAAACTCCTCTCGTCGTCGCCGTTCGAGGACGGTGCGCGCGATGTTCGGGTCCGGTAAGGACCGGGCACGCTGACACGGCCAGGCGGTGGTGGCGTGGCGCCGCCACGGGCTCCAGAGTGACCGGTATGCAGGTGGTCAGCGCCTCCGCCGTCGCCGCGATGTTCGAGCCCGAACGACCCGGACCGCTGATCCACAGTCACATCGTCGCGACCGGTGTGGGCCGGTGCCGGGCCGACGATGCTGCGGACCCGCGGACCGCGCTCGCGGAGCTGCCCGGTGGGAACGTCGCCTGTCGCGGGCGACCGGCCGTCGTCTCCGAGTTGCGCGGGTTCGTCGAGGCTTCGCCGCGGTGGCTGCCCGCGTTGAGGGCGGTCGCCGACGTCGCGGTGTGGGAGCGGATCATGTCCGTCCTGCCGGAGGCCGCGGACCCGCGGCCCGCACGTGTGGTGCGCCGGCTGGGCCCGGCCGACGTGGCCGGGCTCGACGGACTCGACCCGTCGCTCGCGTGGATCTCCGAGACCTGGGGCGGCCATGCCGGAATGGCGGGGGCGGGGCGGGCGTGGGGAGCGATCGTCGACGGACGGCTGGTCTCGGTCGCCGTCGCGTTCCTGATCGGCCGGGCCTACGAGGACATCGGGGTGGTCACGGAGCCCGACTCCCGCGGCCGAGGCCTGTCGACCGCATGTGCCGCCGCGGTGGCCGCCGACATCCGGGCCCGGGGGCGGCAGCCGACCTGGACCACCAGCCCGGACAACGCGGCGAGCCGGGGTGTCGCGGCCCGACTCGGGTTCGTCCCCGTCCGGGACGACGTGCTGTATGCCGTCGGCGTTCCGATTCCTTCCGTCGATTGATCCACGGCGTAGCGTCGACTCGTGCCCGAGGGAGACACGGTCTACCTCGCCGGCAAGCGGCTGCACGCAGCCCTCGCCGGCCGCCGGCTGGTGCGCGGGGAGCTGCGCCACCCGCGGCTCGTCGAGCACGATCTGACCGGGCGCACCGTTCTGAGCGTGCGCAGCGTCGGCAAGCACCTGCTCACCCGTTTCGACGACGGTCGCAGCCTGCACAGCCACTTCCGCATGGATGGCTCCTGGCACCTCTACCGACCGGGGATGGCGTGGCGTCGGCCGGCATACGAGGCACGCGCGGTGCTGGCGACCGACGACCGGGTGGCCGTCGGGTTCGCACTGCACGACCTGGAGCTGCTACCGACCGACGACGAGCACCGCGTCGTCGGTCACCTCGGCCCGGACCTGCTCGACCCGGATTGGGGCGAGGCGCACGCCGCGGAGGCGCTGCGGCGGTTCACCGCGCGGAGCCGACACGAGCTGGGGCTGGTGTTGCTCGAGCAGCGGGTGATGGCCGGGCTGGGCAACCTCTACAAGGCCGAGGTGTGCTTCCTGCTCGGGCTCTCACCGTGGACGGCGGTGCGCGATGTGCCCGACCACCCTCGCGCCATAGCGCTCTCGCGGGAGTTGCTGGTGCGCAACAAGGACCGGCCCGAGCAGTCGACGACCGGGGAGCTGGCGCGCGGCCGCCAGCACTGGGTGTTCGAGCGCGGTCACCAGCGCTGTTTCCGCTGCGGCACCCGGATCGCGGTCGGCGAGCAGGGCGACGGCGTGTACGCCCGCGTCGCGTACTGGTGCCCGCGTTGCCAGCCGGGCCCGTCCCCCGCGCCGCTCTACGGCGCGCAGGCACGCGCGGCCCGCTCCCGCCGCTGACCCGGTGCATGGCCTGCAGTAACTTGCAGGAAAGCCACCTTCATGCAACCGGGTTGTGTGAAGGTGGCTTTCCTGCAATGGCGAAGAGCGGAGGGTCAGTTCGTGTCGGGCTGCTGGATCGCGCGGGTGGCCTGCGGCTCGGCGGGGGTCGGGGCCGTCTGACCGGACGTCACCTCGCCGGCCACCGGCGCACCGCGCAGGGACGCGCGGATCTGCTCCAACCGGTTCTGCCCCGCCATGTCGATCGTGGACTGCTGCACCTCGAGCATGCGGCCCTGCACCGAGTTCTGCGCGAGCTCCGCCTGACCGATCGCGTTCGCGTACCGCCGCTCGATCTTGTCGCGGACCTCCTCGAGCGACGGCGTGTTGCCCGGCGCCGAGAGCTCCGTCATCTGCCGCAGTGAGGCGGCCGCCTGCTCCTGCATCTTCGCCTGCTCCAGCTGGCTGAGCAGCTTTGTCCGCTCGGCGATCTTCTGCTGCAGCATCATCGAGTTGCGCTCGACGGCCTGCTTGGCCTGGCCGGCCGCCTGGATCGACTGGTCGTGCAGGGTCTTGAGGTCTTCGACCGACTGCTCGGCGGTGACCAGCTGCGAGGCGTAGACCTGAGCCGTCTCCTCGTAGCGCTGAGCGCCCGCCTCGTCGCCCGCGGCGCGCTGCTTGTCGGCCAGCACCAGCGCCTGGCGCGCCGACGCCTGCAGCTTCTCGATCTCGCCCAGCTGCCGGTTCAGCTTCATCTCCAGCTGACGCTGGTTGCCGATCACCGCTGCGGCCTGCTGGGACAGCGCCTGGTGCTGCCGCTGGGCATCCTCGATGGCCTGCTGGATCTGCACCTTCGGGTCGGCGTACTCGTCGACCTTCGACGAGAACAGCGCCATCATGTACTTCCAGGCCTTCGTGAACGGGTTGGCCATGACCTTCGCCTACCTCCGAGTGCGACACCGTCCGCCACCGGGCCGTGCCGCCGGCGAGCTTGCTTGGCCCCATCGTGGCACCGGACCCGGTCGGGTTCCACCGAGCGGCGACGATATCGGGGATCTTCCTCTGAGACCCCTCAGGGGCCTCCCTGAGGTCAGGCTACCGGCGTGTGGCGGTGTGCAACGCCGGTCGGG
>JAQSWF010000222.1 GCA_029266775.1 Pseudonocardia sp. | reverse complement strand
ACCTACAGTGGGCACCGGTGAGCACCGAGATCACGCCCGGCCGGATCCCCTCGGCCGGCACCGCCCGAGAGGTCGCCCGGCTGCTTGCGGCAGCGCTCGTGTGCGGGGCGGCGGTGCCGCTCTACGTCTTCCTCGAGCGCCCCGCCGGGTACGCGACGCTGGCCGCGGGCCTGGTCCTCGCCGCCGTGGTCGACCGGTACCTGCTGCGGCACCTCGCCCTCGTCGCCGCGGGCCTCGTGATCATCAGCACGATGTCGCTCGCCGCCGACCTCAGCAACGCCGGGATGACGCGCTTCGCCGTCGTGCTGTCGCTGGCCCTGCTGGTGCCCGCGCTCGTGCTCCGGTACGGCTACCGGGACGAGCCCCTGGTGTTCCCGTGGCGGACCGGAAAGCGCTGGAGCAGGTTCGAGTACACCTACCTCGCCATCGTCCTCGTCCTCGGCTACCTCCTGCTGCCGGCGTACTTCATCGGGTCCGGCGCGTACCGCAACTGGCCGGTGGTCACCGAGCTCGACGAGATCCTGCGCCTGTTCGTGGGCGTGAACGCCGTCGGGCTGTGGGACGAGCTGTTCTTCATCTGCACGGTGTTCGCGCTGCTGCGCCGGCACTTCGCGTTCTGGCCGGCCAACGCGCTGCAGGCCGTGGTGTTCGTGTCGTTCCTCTGGGAGCTGGGGTACCGCAGCTGGGGCCCTGCCCTGACCATCCCGTTCGCGCTGCTGCAGGGCTACATCTTCGCGCGCACCCGCTCGCTGCTGTACGTCGTGACCGTGCACCTGTCGTTCGACCTGATCATCTTCATGATCCTCGTGAACGCCCACAACCCGCAGCTGTTCGACGTGTTCGTGACCGCTCCGCGCTGAGGCGTGTCCGCAGATCCTCGTCCGGGTCGTTGCGCGAGCGCGCCGGCTGGGGAAGGGTGGTCGGACCGGCGGCGCCGCCGGGGCGCCACCCTGAGCAGTCAGGAAAGGGGTGGACGGTGTACGCGCGTTCCACCACACTCCGTGCCCGGCCGGATCGACTGGAGGCCGGGATCTGCTACATCCGGGACGAGGTCATGCCGCGGGTACTCGCGGCAGACGGGTGCATCGGCCTGTCGCTGCTCGTCGACCCGATCTCGGGCCGCTGCATCGAGACGGTGGCCTGGGAGAGCCTCGACGCGTGGCGCGTCGCGTCCGAGGTGGTGCGCCCCGTCGCGAACCGGGCCGCCGAGCTGTTGGGCGGCACCCCTGACGTCGAGGAGTGGGAGATCGCCGTCCTGCACCGCGACCACAGCTCCTCCTCGGGCGCCTGCGTCCGCACCGTCTGGGTCCGGGTCGAGCCCGACCAGGTCGAGCGCGCGATCGAGAACTACCGCGCTGCTCTGCTGCCCGAGATCGAGACGTTCGACGGGTTCTGCAGCGCCAGCCTGATGGTCGACCGCCCGGCCGGCTACGTCGTCTCGTCGGTCACCTTCGACAGCTACGAGGCGATGCGGCACACGCGCAAGCTCGCGGCCGTGGTGCGCGAGGACGTCACGCACGAGGCCAGCGGCGAGGTCGTCGAGGTGGGCGAGTTCGAGCTGGCACTCGCGCACCTGCGGGTGCCCGAGATGGCCTGAGCCGCTGAGGCCGGTGCCTGGCACACCTCAGGCCAGCTGGTCGAGGTCGGCCTCGCCGAGCGGGATGCTCCAGGTGAGCCGGGTGCCGGCGGGGTCGCCCGACCCGGTCTCGGGAGGGCCGAGGTCCAGCGTGCCGCCGTGGCGTTCGGCGCGATGCTGGAGGTGGGCAAGCCCGCTGCGGCGCCCCGTGTCGCCGATGCCGACCCCGTCGTCCCGAACCTCGACGGTGAGCCGCCGGGCCGTGGCGATGATCGCCACTTCCACAGCCGTGGCTTGGGCGTGCCGTGCGGTGTTCGTCAGGGCCTCGCGCAGGACGGCGAGCAGATCGTGGGAGGCGGCGTCGGGCAGGGTGTCGATCAGGCCGGCGAAGCGGACGGCGGGGTCGAAGCCGAGCGCGGGGGTGACGTCGGCGACGACGTCCAGCAAGCGGGCCCGCAGCCCGCGCGGTGTCGCGGAGGGAACCTGCTGGAGCTGGAAGATTGCCGTGCGGATCTGCGTGATCGTGGTGTCGAGGTCGTCGACGGTACCCAGGACCCGGTCGGCGGCCGGCCCGGGGCCGAGCGTGGCCGCAAGGGCCTGCAGCGACAGGCCGCTGGCGAACAGCCGTTGGATGACGTGGTCGTGCAGGTCCGCGGCGATCCGCTCGCGCTCGTCGAGCAGCGCCGCGCGATGCCGGTCCGCGCGGGCCCTCGCGAGCTCGAGCGCCACCGAGGCCTGGTTGGCGAAGCCGGTCGCCATCTCGAGGGCCTCGGCAGTGACGCGGGCCGGCCGCGCCGCCGCACCGCCATGAGCACGCCGTCCACGCTGTGGCTCCCGAGCAGCGGCACCACCAGCGTCGGCCCGGCGTCCAGCCCGTCGGACCCCACCGACCGCAGCCCAGGGTGCTCGTCCGGGCTGGCGATCCGCATCGGCGTGCGGGTCGTGAACACTTGCCCGGGTAGCGAACCGTCGACCGGCACTCGCAGCCCGCCCAGGTCGATCGCCACCTTCCCCACGGCGATCTCCACGCGGAGACCGAGTGGTTCGGCGGGGTCGGGGAGCAGCACGGTGACGAGGTCGGCCTGGGCCACCTCGCACCCGTGCTCGGCGACGAGCCGCAGCGGCTCGACGTCGTCGAGGTCGGCCGAGAGCAGCCGCCGGGTGATGGCGGCAGAGGCGTGCAGCCACTCGCCGCGGGCGTGCGCCGCCTCGTACAGGCGCGCGTTCTCGATCACTGCTGCCGCGGTGGCGGCGAGTGCGCGTGTGAGCTCTTCGTCGTCCGCGTTGAACGCTCCGCGGGTGCTCTCGGCCAGGTACAGGTTGCCGAAGGCCTCGTCGCGGACCCGCACCGGCACCCCCAGGAAGCTGGTCATCGGCGGGTGACCCGGCGGGAAGCCGCAGGACCGTGGGTCGTCCGAGATCCGCGCCAACCGGATGGGTTCGGGGTTCTCGATCAGGGCGCCCAGCAGGCCCTTGCCCTGGGGTAGGTGCCCGATCCGGGCGACCAGCTCGGGCGGCATCCCGGTGTGGACGAACTCGGCCAGCCCGCCGTCCGGGGCGAGCACGCCCAGCGCCGCGTAGCGGGCGCCGACCAGCTCACGCGCCGCTTCGGCGATGCGGTGCAGCACTACCGGCAGGGTCAGGCCGCCATTGATCATCTGGGTGGCGCGCAGGAGGCCCCGCAGCCGCCCCTGCGTGGCCATGACCTCCTGGGCCCGCTCGACCAGCTGGCGGAGGAGCTGGTCCAGTTCCATGCGCGGGAGGTCGGGGAAGGTCAGCTCGGTGACGTGGTCCGGCACGGTCGTCCTCGTGGTGCGAGCGGGCGGGCTCCTCGAAGTGCGGGGCCGCCAGTCAAGCACACGAGCGCGGTCGCCCGACCCTGGTCGCCGCCGTCAGTTGTCCGCGAGGTACTGCAGCAGCCGCTCCCGCGCGAGCCGCTCGAGGAGCTCGGGGAACGCTCCGGGCGACGGCGTCTCCAGGTCACGACACGACCGGTGCACCACCTGGACGATCAGTTCGTCGTGTACGGCACCGCGCAGCTCGCCTGCGAGCCGGCGGACCGTGTCGGTCACGGCCTTTTCCTCGATCACCTGCAGGTGCCCTTCCGGGTCGATCCGCGACACGTCGCTCAGGGCATTCTCGATCAGGGGCATGCAGTTCCGTCCCGCTGTCTGTCCGACATCCGGGCCCGATCCTCGAGACGAGTCGGCTGCGGCGGCCAGAGGCGGAAGTCCCCAACCGCTTGCAGAAACGTTTCCAGCGCCCCAAGGCTTGACGCCGTCGCGCGTCCGGGTACGAAGGCGGGGCAGTGGGCATCGGACGTATTCGGGAGTGCATCGGCGAGGAGGACGCGGTGGAGCCTGTGGGTGACGGAGGCGGCCGGCCGCTCGGTCCGCTCAACGAGGGTCGGCTGCGGGGCCGGGTCGCGGCGGGCGAACCGACGGTAGGGATCTTCGTCGGCGCGGGCTCGCCGGTGACGGCCGAGGTCTGCGCGGCTGTCGGGTTCGACTGGCTGCTGCTCGACCTCGAACACGGCGCGGCAGTCGAGCAGCAGGTGGGGACGACCGTCGCGGTCGCGGCGGCGTACGGGGTGCCGACCGTCGTCCGGGTCGAGAACGAGGCGCGGATCCGGATCGGCCGGGTCCTCGACGCCGGCGCGGCGGGGGTCATGCTGCCGCGGCTGGACACCGCCGAGCAGGTCCGCGCCGCCGTCCGTCACCTGCGGTACCCGCCCCAGGGCGATCGCGGCATCGCCACGTACACCCGGTCGTGCCGCTTCGGGTTCGACACCGACGCGCTGCAGCGCGCCAACGACCAGGTGCTCGGGGTGGTGCAGATCGAGTCGGCTCGCGCCGTCGAGGCCGTCGAGGAGATCGCCGCGATCGACGGCGTCGACATCCTGTTCGTCGGGCCGCGCGACCTCAGCCACGACCTCCGGGTGCCCGGCCAGACGGACGCGCCCGTGTTCGTCGAGGCACTGGAGCGAGTGCGGCTCGCCGCCGGCATGCACGGCAAGGCCTGCGGGCTGCTCGTCGACACCGGCGCCAAGGTGGCGGCACTGCACGCCGAGGGCTGGACGTTCACCTCGTTCGGCTCGGACGTGACCCTGCTCGCGAACGCCGCGAGCGCGGAGCTGTCGCGCGCCCGCGGCGCGCGGTGAGCGAGGAGACTCGTGCAGACCCTGCTCCCCGACAAGGTCGTCTTCGTCAGCGGCGGCAGCCAGGGCCTCGGCGCCGGGATCGCCCGTGCCGCGGTCCGGGAGGGAGCCCGCGTCGTGATCAGCGGCCGGCGCCGCGAGCCGGGGGAGAAGCTGATCGCCGAGCTCACCGAGCGGGGCGGCGGCGCGCTGTTCGTACCGGCCGACGTGACCGACGTCGGGCAGGCCCAGGGGGCGGTGGCCGCCGCCGTCGAGGCGTTCGGCCGGGTGGACTGCCTGGTCAACGCCGCGGGTCTGACCTCGCGCGGCACGCTGCTCGACACCACCCCCGAGCTGTTCGACGCCCACGTGGCGGTGAACCTCCGCGGCCCGTTCTTCACCATGCAGGCCGCGGTGCGGGACATGCTCCGCCGCGGGGCGCCGGGCACGATCGTCAACATCATTTCCCTGTCCGAGCACGGGGGCCAGCCGTACCTGGCGCCGTACGTCGCGGCCAAGACGGGCCT
>JAQSWF010000221.1 GCA_029266775.1 Pseudonocardia sp. | reverse complement strand
GTACAACACAGATGGTCCCCCGTCGGCTCGTTGGTGTTGGGCCGCTCGGGGGGAAGCCGAGCATGTCGAGCATCCCCTCTCAGGCCGAGGCGTGCCAAGCCCTTCCGGCGGTGCGCTGGGTAGCACCTGGACCACCGACCGCCTGCCGTCGGGCACCGTGCGTAACCTGCCACGCTCGAGCCACATGGGCCCCCGACTCCCTGCCGTCCACCCGCCCGTGCAGCCGATGGCCGCGAAGACCGTCGATCACCTGCCTACCGAGCCCGGCTGGTCGTTCGAGCCGAAGTTCGACGGGTTCCGCGCCCTGGCTTTCCAGTGCCCCAAGGTCGTGATGCCCGACGCGGTGCTCGACGGCGTTATCTTTAGTCCCTAGAACCGCGTCCAAGAAGTTCGCGACACACCGTCGGTGGTCCCCCGATCGGTGTTGTGGACCCATTATCTTCCGCCCGTCCACAACGGGCGGAGGAACAAGTGCGAGTGCAGCGAGTGGCCCCACCTGACGGCGGCGAGAACTCCTGGACGGTGCTCCACGACGACTGGACGGTGGTCGAGCCGATCGAGGCGTTCCTGTCGCACCTCACCGACCAAGGACGGTCCCCGAACACCATCAAGGCCTACGCGCACGACCTCAAGGACTACTTCGTGTACCTCGAGGGCCGGCGCCTCGACTGGCAGCTGGTCAAGTTCGACGAGCTCGCAGGGTTCAAGCCGTGGCTCCGGCTGCCGCCGGCGCAGCGACGTGGCAACGTGGCGGCGCTCCCGACGGCCGAGTCGTACTGCACGGCGGGCACGATCAACCGCAAGATCGCGGCGATCAGCACGTTCTACGAGTACAACGTCCGCAACGGCGTCCACATCGCTGCAGCCATCCAGTCGGCCACCCGACCAGCGACAATGAGCAGCACATCGTTTCGCCCGTTCCTGGCGCACATACGCCGAGAACCGCCTCGTCGCAGCGGGCTCAAGGTTCACCAACCACCGCGCCGGCCACGGGTGCTGTCCGATCCCGAGGTCGAGAAGCTGTTCGGAGCCTGTGCCCGGTTGCGCGACAAGACGCTCCTCGGCTTACTGCTCGACACAGGGTTGTTCTCCGGGTGTCCGCCCCGTGGTGGAGCTTCGTCTCTCGCGTTTGCGCAGCTCAGAAGCTGATGATCAGAGGTTATCGGGCGCAACAGGTGTGGTGCAAGTGGGCCGGTGGGGGTTCACCTGTTGTGGTGGCCGGCGTTGATACGGGTCATCAATTCGCGGTTGGTGGCGCGGGCGGCGGCGAGGTCCTCGTCGCGTTCGGCGAGTTGCAGGCGCAGGTCGATGGCCTGCTGCTCGAGGTGGGTGATCTGCTGGTGGAGGGCGTCGATGTCGGTCGGGGTGCCGAGCCCGGACTCGCGCCAGGCGTGCTCGCCGAGTGCCTCGGACAGGCGTTTCTCCAGGTGCTGGATGCGCGTGTTGAGCCGGGCGGCACGTTCGTGCGCGGCGAGCAGGTCGGCCTGCAGCGAGGCTTGGGTGACCGCCGGCCCGGTGGTTGCGCTGGCGGGTGGTTGGGCTTGGAGGGCGTGGAGCTGGGCGAGCAGGTCGCGGTGTCGGTAGAGGAAGCTGCGATCGACCCCGGCGGCGCGGGCGATCCCGGAGACGCTGATCTCGGCGGCCTCGGCGGTCGCCTTGTTGAGCGTGGTGATGATGCGCTGGCGGCGGCGGGCCGAGTCGTGCTGCCGGCCGCGGCGCATCGCCTGGGTCCGCGAGCTCGCCGAGGTGGCCGTGGTGGCCGGATTGGTTGTCATGCAGTGCCTTCCGAGGGAGTCGCGGCCAGCGGCGCGTCGCCCACCGCGACGGGTCGGATGCTGGGCATGCCCAGACCGACGGCGTGCGCGGCGCGGTGCCGGCGCACGACGGCGACGGCGTCATCGATCTGGGTTCGCGCGGGCTCGGGCGCCCCGGCGATGTCGCCGTGGATTCGATTGATCAGCCGACGGATCCGGGTGATCTCTTCGCCGGCGGGGGTGGCGTCGGCGCGGGCCCACTCGTCGACCCCGTCGATGGCCGCGGCTAGGCGTTCGCGGGTGCGCAGCAGCTCATCGAGGTAGCCGGTCAGCTCGGGCAGGTGCGAGACGTCGGTGCGGAAGTGGTCACAGCCCGCGCAGCGGAACCGGACCGGGCAGGCGCCGCCGCCGGCCCGGACGTTGGACGGTTCGGTGCAGCTGCCGTAGGGGACGGCGACCTGCCCGACGGCGTATCGGGCGTGCTCGGATTCCAGCAGCGCGGCGGCGTCGCGCCAGATCCGGTTGCCGTGCCGGTCGAAGCTGCGCGCGGTGACGGTGTCCACGGCGGCGCGGCGGCGGTCTTCCTCGATGCGGTAGTACCGCCGGGTGACGTTGAGATTCCGGTGATCGAGTAGCTCGGCGAGCACGTCGATGGGCACCCCGGCGTCGGCGTGGCGTTGGGCGTAGGTGTGCCGGTAGGCGTAGGGGATCACACGGGCCGGGTCGACCTCGGTGTCGTCCCGGGTGCGCTGGGTGCCCAGCCCGGCGACCCAGATGCGGTGCCGGTCTTCCAGCATGGAGATGGTGATCGGCCGGCGCCCGTCGGGGTTGCGCCGCGGTGAGGGCAGCAGCCTCAGCTGGTCGGCCGGGGTGTGCGGGAACCGCTCCCGGACCCGCCGCTGCTGGCCGGTGATCACCGCGGCGGTGGCGTCGCTGATCGGTAGTCGGCGGCCCAGGCGATCGGCCTTGGCATTGTCATAGACCAGCACGGCGGCGCCGTCGGTGTCGCGGGCCAGGCAGTTCAGCGGCAGGCCCAGGATGTCCTCGGGCCGGCGCCCGGTGTCGATGGCGATCTGGGTGGCCACCTTGACCTCGACCGGGGCGAGGGTGTCCAGGTTGGCGCAGAGCACGGCCATGATCTCCGGCGGCAGGTCTCGTCCGGGTTCGCCGCGCGCGGGCTCGGCGGGGATATCGCCGAGCCCGATGGCGACGTCGCCGGCCAGCCCGGCGGCCGGCTGCCCGGCCCGAGTCAGCCCGCGGGCGCGGATCCCGGCCAGGGCGGCGCGGACGCCCCGGCAGATGACGTTGCGGTGGTAGCGGCTGATCGCGGCGGTCGACTCCAGATAGGCGAGCCGGTTGAGGAAGTTGTCGATGTCGGATCGGCCCAGCGCCGCCGCGACGAGCCCGCCGTCCGAGCGGGCGCGCAGGCTCTCCGACAGCCGCGCCAGCGCGTTGATCTTCTGTTGGACGTTGGCGGCGCCGCCGCCGCGGTGGCGCGGCAGTTCCTGGGCCGCCCACCGTTTGGCGGCGTGGCGCAGCCACGGTTGGGTGATCCCGGTGAAACTCGCCCGCCCCGGATGACCAAACACACCCAGGTCCCAGATGTCTTTGATCTGCTCGGATTCGGGATCGGCCAAGGCCCGGCGCACCTGGTGGACCAGCGCCCGCAGCAGGGACCGGGCGGGCTTGCCCGCGGACACCCGCTCGGCCCGGCAGTCCTCGATCGAGGCGACCTGCTCGCGGCGCAGCGCGTCACCGACCCCCCGCATGCTGGTATCGGTGCACTTGGCCCCGCCGCGGGTGCGCTGCTGGAGGCCGAACAGCACCTCGACCACCACCAGCGGGGCCAGCCCGCGCAGGCTGACCTGCCCGGGTTCGGTCACCGCCGGTTGGGTCCGCTGCCAGTGCCGCCGGTCGATCCCCGGGTCAGCGCTGATCGCGGTGCGCCACCGCACGTAGTGGGTGGGGCAGTAGCCTGCTTCGCCCTCGGCCCGCCGGGCGCAGGCGGCCACCTCGCACGGGCCCAACGCGGGCAACGGCGCCAGGTTCGGGTCGGTCAGGAACTGCTCGATCGGCGTGCCCGGGGTGCGGCGCCACCGGCGGGAATGCGCGTGGCACAGCCCGGTGCGCTGTCTGGATCGTCCACCCGGCGACAGGCGCTGGCAGCCAGAAACCGCACATTCGGCCGGGCGGGCCGCCAGCGCCGGCAACTGGACCGCCGAGCCGATCTGTTCGGCGGTCATGCCCTCCCGGGACAGGCCGGCCCAGCAGCGCCAGCACAACCCGCCGGTTTTGGTGCCGTGCGCGGTGGCCGGGCAGCCCGGTACCCGGCACAGCGTGCGGCCCAGCAGCCGATGCCCGGCGGGCAGCGACAGCACCCGGGTCACTGGATCCCATCCGGCCTCGGCGAGGAACGCCGGGTCGAGCAGGCCGGCCAGTCGGGCCGCGGTGCCTGCGAGCGATGTTCGGTCCAACACATGTGGGAACTCGCCCGCCTCCCCGGCGGCCGAGACCGCCAGCACCACGGCAGCGCCGGTCAGGACGCCGGTCGTGGCGGCGGTCATCGGTTCACCCCCGCCTGCTCGCGGGGGCTGGGCACCAGGTCGACCGCGGCCCGCAGCCGGGCCGGGTCGGGGTGCATATACACCTGTGACGAGGACACCGAGGCGTGGCCGAGCAGGTCGGCGACCACATCGATCCCGCTCCCGGCGTCGGCGATGTTGCTGGCGCAGGCGTGCCGCAGCTGGTGCGGGCGGACCGGGTGATCCAACCCGGCCCGCCGCGAGGCCGCCGCGAGCAGCTCCCCGACCGCGTCCGGGCGCATCGGCGCGCCGATCGGCCCGCGGAATAGGTTCACGAACACGAAGTCGCTCGCCGCGGCGTCCGGGACCCTCATCCGCTCGAACTCGTAGGTGTCGAACGCCTGCACCGTGAGGAAATCCAGCGGCACGCTGCGCTGCCGGCGGGATTTGGCCCACGCCCCGTTCGGGTTGCTCTCCCGGCGGATCACATGCAGATGCGCCCGGGCGGCCGCGCACCCGAGCGGGCGCGAGTCGGCCAGCAGGTGCATGTCGCCGCGGCGCAGCCCGCACACCTCGCCGCGGCGCAGCCCGGCCCGGGCCATCAGCAGCACGATCAGCCGGTCCCGCGCCGACCGGCAGGCCCGCAGCAGCGCGACGATGTCGCCATCACCGGCCCGCTCGACCGGGGTCTCGGGCTCGTGCACCCGGTGCCGGGCCCGCATCCGCCACGCCAAACGCCCATCCTCGCCGCGGGCCTGCTCGGGAAGGTCCCGGTCCTCGGCGACCTCATACAGCAGCGGCACCAGCCCGGCCGGGGCCTGCCCGGCCGCGACCGCGTGCACCACCATGCCCCGCACCGCGCTCAGCACGGCGTTGATCCGCGACGGTGACCGCACCGGTTCGCTTCCCGGGCCGGCAAACACCTGCGCCGAGCCCGCGCCGCCGGCCTCGGCACCCGAGGCCTGCGGCCCAGCGTGGGCCAACCAGACCATGAACAGGCCCAGCTGTTCCACACCGCCCTGCCACGTTCGGCTCGACCGCGCGCACCAGCGCAGAAACAGCGCGATCGCATGCGCGTATGCCTTGGTCGTGGACTCCGCGCCGTCACGACCGAACCGCTGCTGGCGCAGGAAGCCATCCGCGACCGGGACTACTTGCAGATCCTCATCCAGCACCGTCCAGTACCGCTGACCGGACGGCAATCTCACCGGGAATGCCCGCACTCGTCTTCCTCGCTCTCGCTGGTTGGCAACGACTACCAGCCACGAGAACCACACCCACGGAGAACCGCCGCGCCACCGCCAAGATCGCCCGATTCGGGCGACATCATGCAACGGGCTGGAGACCCCTGGAGAAGG
>JAQSWF010000020.1 GCA_029266775.1 Pseudonocardia sp. | reverse complement strand
GCGCCGCACCCGGCGGTCTCCCTGCCTCCGAGGCCCCGACGACACGCCGAACTCGGCTTCCTGGACCTGATCACTGAACCGTTAACTCCGCGGCATTGGCTCGCTGATCCACTGGTCCCGGAAGCTGTATCCCGGGTAGAGCGAACCTGAGACGACGTCGCCGGCCAGGTAGGATCCCCGCTCCGACTCCGCCCTTGCGCCAGGTTGTCGTCCACACCACTCCCGCGGTTACCCAGCCGAGGAGATGCATCTCCTTATGCAGGAACGCCTGGCCCGGCGCGGCCCGAGGGTCGACTCAGCGATGTGGCGGTAGGAAGACCTCCGTCTCGGAGGAGTGCAGGACGGCGGTCACGTGCATGGCGGCGTGCGTGATCGGCGTGCCAATCGGGTTGAGGGTGAGGAGGGTCGGCACGCTCCACACAAGGTCCGCGGTCACCGGCCGGGCCAGCATTGGCGAGCGGAAGTCGCGGTAGCCGAGGTGGTACACGGTCGCCATCACCAGCGACGCCAGCAGCGCAGCCACCCCGACGGCGACCGTGCCGGACTTGCCCTGACGGAGCCTGCTGCCCTCGGCGGCAGCGAACACCGCCAGGATCGGAAACGCGGAGAGCAAGAGGCCATCGGCAGCGCCGTAGGCCACGCCGCACCACAGCACCGCGCCGATGAGCGCCATGCCCTCAGGCCCCGGAGTGGCGGGCTCGCTGAGGACGACGGCGATGCTAAGGATGAGGGCGACAACCATGCCGAGGACGACGGCCAACCGCCAGCGGCGGCGCACCATCACGTCGAGGCGCTGCCCGGTGGTCCGCGCCCACAGCACGAAGAAGGCGAGCACCGAGGTGATGTAGACGCCGTAGTAGAGGTCTCTCGGCAGCTGCAGGACGTCGGCGAACAGGAACGGGACGACGAACCCGACGACGAGCCCGGCGGCCAGCCACGTGAGGTGTTGGCGTGCGGAGCCGGACCGGGCGCGTCCGCGCGGAGTCTGGAGGTCGGTCATCGGGCGATCGTGAGCCCGCGCCAAGGGGACGACCAGGGCCGGACGTCCCCTCGGCAACAGCAGGAGTACCTGTCCAGGGTGACGGCAGGAGCGCCCGCCGAGGAGCTCCGGCCGCTGCACCAGATCCTCACCCAGACCGCGCTCCGGCAGACCTACCCGGACCCGAACGCGGCCGGCGGTTGATCCGGGCCGGAGGTCGCCCGGGGTCTCCGGGCGAGCCGCTTGTGCACGGCGTCCGCCACCAGCACCGCCGGAACGGCGGTGGCTGCCAGCGCCCATCCAAGGGGCGAGGGCGGGGCTTGGCCGAGCAGCGCCGCGAGCGGCGGCAGTCCGACGAACGCGGCAAGCAGCACCAGCTCGACGGCGACGGCGACCAGGAGCAGCCGGTTGCCGCGCCAGGACCACCATCCGACGGGACGGTGCTCGCTGCGGCAGGCGAAGGCGTTGGCGAGCTGCCCGAGCACCACTGTCGTGAAGGCGGTGCCCGACGCGGCGGCGAGCAGCCCGGGTGAGGCGGACCCGCCCCAGCTCCAGCCGCCGAGGTGGAGCACCGTGAGGAACGCGCCCAGCTCGACGGCCGCCTCCACCGGGCCCAGCACGCCGAACGCCCGGCCGAGCAGGCGGCGGTCGATGAGCCCACCGGTGCGGGCGGGTCCCCGCAGGACCGCGCGGCTGGGCGGCTCGGCACCCAGCGCCAACGCCGGCAGCATGTCGGTGCCGATGTCGAGCGCGAGGATCTGCAGCACGCCGAGCGCGAGCGGTACGCCACCGCCGGTGAGCGCCCACAGCAGGAAGGGCGCGAGCTCGGCGACGTTGTCGGTCAGGTGGTAGGTGAGGAACCGGCGGATGTTGGCGAAGGTGGCGCGCCCGTAGCGGATGGCGGTGACGATCGTGGCGAAGTGGTCGTCGAGCAGCACCAGGTCCGCCGCCTCGCGGGCGACGTCGGTGCCGCTGCGGCCCATCGCCACACCAATGTCCGCCTCGCGCAGGGCCGGGCCGTCGTTCACCCCGTCGCCGGTCATCGCGACGACGTGGCCCCGCCCGTGGAGGGCGCGGGCGATCCGCAGCTTGTCTTCCGGGGTCGCTCGGGCGATGACGGCACCGTCCACGTCCACGGCCGCCGCGAGGGCCGCTGGATCGGCGGGCAGCTCCGCGGCGGTGAGCACGGGGCTGTCGGGCAACGCGAGCCCGACCTGCTCGGCGATAGCCCGCCCCGTCGCCGGGTGGTCTCCGGTGATCATCATCAGCCGGACATGGGCAGCGCGGCACTCGGCGACGGCGTCGGCCACCCCGTCGCGGGGCGGGTCCTGCAGGCCGACCAGCCCCAGCAGCCGCAGCCCGGTCTCGAGCTCGGCGGCGGAGGCGGTGTCGACCGGCATGCCCCGGGGCAGGGTGCGGGCGGCGACGGCGAGCACCCGCAGCCCACCGCGGGCCATCCGCTCCACCTCGTCGGGTGCCGGCCCGACGTCCGCGCCGCACCGCGGGAGCACGGCGTCCGGGGCGCCGAGGACGGCGGCCTCGAGGGGACCGGCGTCGCCGCCGACGACCACCAGCGTCCGCCGGCGCACGGGGTCGAAGGCGATCCGGCGTCGCTCCGGCCGGGCGGCCTCGTCGACGGCCGGGTCGAGGCCGCACCGCAGCGCCAGCACGTGCAGCGCGACCTCCATGGGGTCGCCCAGCGGCGTCCACCGGCCCTCGCGCAGCACGACGCGGCTGGTGACCGTGCGAACTGCCGTCGCCGCCACCGCGCTGACGGCGGCACCCGCCGCGCTCCCGTCCGCGTCGACCCGGCCGGCCGGGTCGTAGCCCGCGCCGCGCGCCGCTGCAGAACCGGCAGGCGTCCAGATCGCGACCGCGGACATCTCGTTGCGGGTGATCGTGCCGGTCTTGTCGGTGCAGATCATGGTGGTCGACCCGAGGGTCTCGACCGACTCCAGCCGGCGGACCAGGGCGTGCTGGCCGGCCATGGTGTGCGCGGCGCGGGCCAGCGAGAGCGTGACGGTGGGCAGCAGACCCTCGGGGACAAGGGCGACGGTCACCCCGATGGCGAACACGAACCCCTCGGTGAGGCTCATCCCGAGCCAGAGCGCGACACCGAAGAACACGGCCCCGACGGCCAGGGCGACGACCGCGATGATGCGCACGACCTGCCCGAGGCGCACGGCCAGCGGGCTGGGCGGGTGGTGGGTGCGCCGGGTCATGGCCGCGATGCCGGCGAGCCGGGTGGCGGCACCGGTGGCCACGACGACGGCGTCGGCCTCGCCCTGCGCCACGAAGGTGCCCGCGCTGACCGTCGACCCGCTGTCCGGCCGCACCGGAACGCTCTCGCCAGTCAGCGTCGACTCGTCCACAGCCAGCCCGTCAACGCGCTCCAGGCGCAGGTCGGCGCAGATGCGGTCGCCCGCCGCGAGGAGCACGACATCGCCCCGCACCAGCTCCGCCGCGGGCACGACCTGCCGCGCGCCGTCGCGCAGCACGGTCGCCCGCATCGGCAGCAGCTCCTGCAGCCGCTGCGCGGCCCGGTCAGCCCGGTACTCCTGGGCGAACGCGAACGCCGCGTTGACCACGACGATGACCGCGATCGCGACGCCGAGCTGCGGCATGCCCGCGACCACGGCCAGCACCGCCGCGCCCCACAGCAGCAGTGCGAAGAAGTGCACGAGCTGACGCACCACCAGCCGGAGCGGGGACGGCGGCCGCGGCGCCGGGAGCGTGTTCGGCCCGTCGACGGCCAGGCGCCTGCGAGCCTCGTCGCTGGTGAGCCCGGGCGAGGCGAGCAGTGTGGGCACGGCACCCGAGCCTGCCCCTCGTCGATGGGCTCCGGCACCGGCCGTTGGACCCTTTCCGGCCGCCCGGGGGTCGGAGCCGTAGTGTGCGTACCGGACCCGACCCGTTCCGGAAAGGCGCCCCGATGAGCCGCCCCGAGCTCGCCGAGCTGGACGCCGCCGAGTGCTACCGCCTGCTGGCCACGCACGAGATCGGGCGGCTGGGCGTGAACGCCGAGCACTACCCGCTGATCTTCCCGGTCAACTACGCGCTCGACCGGGAGGTGATCGTGATCCGCACCCACCCGGGCACGAAGCTGACCGCGGCGGGGCACGCGAACGTGACCTTCGAGGTCGACGAGATCGACCGGAGGACCCGCACCGGCTGGAGTGTGCTCGTCCGCGGGCTCGCCGAGGAGGTGACGGACGCGCATCGGGCGGAGCTGGTCGAGCGCACCCGGGCGAGCGGGGTTCGGCCGTGGGCGCCGGGGGAGCACGGGCGATGGGTGCGGATCATCCCACAGGGGATCAGCGGGCGGCGGATCATGCCCGGCGAGCTGCCACCGCCGTTCGGACCGGGCGGCTACCTCTGACCGGTCGCCCTGCACGGTCCTTCACCGTCCGGTGCCCGGGGGCGAACGACCCCGTGGGTCAGGGGCGTCGGCCGCTGCCGGCCGGATCGACGCCGGGCGACACTCGGCCGAGAGGCAACGATCCACCGTCCTCCCAACGAGTCGAGGTGAGTGGGGTGCAGTCGTCACAGGAACGCCGGCCCTCGGGAACCTATCGGCTGCCTCGTCGGACGACCGAAAGGGTGGAAGACGCCGCCGCGTGGATGGGGGACCACCGCGGGCCTGTTCGTGCTGCTCCTGGGCCTGTTCGTCGGGATCAACGTGCACCGTGCTGTCAATGACCTGGGGCGTGCTGCCGAGCGGGAACGGACGCAGGTGGACGCGGTCCTGGTTGCCGACGCGCCACCGTGGGTGCAGGAATCCGCTGGACCGGCGGTGGCGTCCAGGCCCGCTCGCTACACCGACGCCGCCGGCCGACAGCGGGAGGTCGTCCTGATCATTCCCGGCCGTCCTTCCACCGGGACCGTGGTGCCGGTGTGGGTGGACCGTGACGGCACCATGACGGCGCGCCCGCCCACGCCTGCGGACGCGGTCGTGCTCGGCGTCGTGGCGACCCTCGGGATCGGTGCCGTGGGCGGCGTGGCCCTCCGGGCGGTGTGGATCGCCGTGCGGCGCGAGATCGACCGGCGCAACGCCGCCGGCTGGGCCCGCGACTGGGCCCGGGTCGAGCCGGAGTGGAGCGGTCGCGGCCACTGACTACGCCGTCGACGACCCGGTCGCGGCCATGTCGGTGCCGGCACAGGTCGGGAACTCCACCCGAGGCCCATATCCACGCGGGTCAGCGTCGCAGGTCGGCCCGGACGTGGGTGATCGCCTCGATGTCCTCGGCAGTGGCGGAGAGCAGGTGGTGGCTCAGCTCGGACAGCGCCCGGGCGGCCGCGAGCTCGTCGCCGATCTCCGGGACGTCCCGGTCGGCCGGGTTGAGGCGAGCCAGCCCCACGCCCACCAGCTCGTGTGTGTCTCGCGTGTGCAAGCGCGCCACGGCACGGGTCCTGCCGTCCTGCTCGTCGATGTCGATGACGACGGTCCAGCGCTTGGCCTCGTTCATGTCCTTCTCCCTCGGTGGTGGTGACCTGTTGTGGAGCCTCCGTGGCGCGCCGCGGCCGAAAAGCCGGCGGCCTCCCGTGCCGGGAGAACCGGTGTGGCCGGGTTCCCGGCTGCCTGCGGCGGGACGATCGCCACGGGGCAGTCGACGGCCCGCAACAGCCCGGTGGCACATCGGCCCAACGGCGGGCGACGCCGACCGCTGGGGCACCGGCGGCCGACGACGACCATCTGGGCGCTGTCGGACAGCTCCAGCAGTGTCCAGGGGGACCAGCCGCGGATCACCTGCTGGCGTATCCGCAGGTCCGGGTGCTGCTGGGCTTGCCCGGCCAGGCACTCGGCGAGCAGCCGGGCGCCGGCCTCCCGGGCGGGTTCGGTCTCCCGGCACGCGAGGCGGCGCAGGACGTCGGCCGGGTGCTCGGGGTAGACGTGCACGGCCAGCAGCTCGCTGCCGCGCCGGTCGGCCAGGCCCGCGGCGAACTCGATGGCGGCTCGGCTATCGGGGGCGGCGTCGACGCCGACCACAATCGGCCGGTCCCGGTCGGGCACCGGGCGCCCCGGCGCGGAGCGCACGACGATGACCGGGCTGTGCGCGGTCCGCGCGACGGTCGTTGCCGTCGAGCCGGCCACGAGGTCGCCGAGGCCGTCGAGCCCGCCCGCTCCGCGATGTCGGACGACGAGCAGCTCCGCCGCGCGGGCCAGCTCGGTCAGCGCGGCGGGTGGGTCACCGGAGCACAGCTGCGGGCGGACCTCCAGCTCCGGCCGACCGGCGCGCGCGATCGTCGCGGCTCGGGCGAGCGCCTGCTCCGCGGCGGTTCGGGTAGGCGCGTCCGGTTCGCCGCGCAGTGCGAAGACGATCGTCAGCGGCCGACCGCGCAGCAATGCCTCCTCCGCGGCCCAGGCGACCGCCCGCACGGCGGGTCCCGCGCCGTCGATCCCCACGACGACGGGGGCGCCGACACCACTGGTCACGGGGGCATTCTCGGGGCCGTGCGGGAGCCTGCGGCAGGGCCGTCCGCCCGTCCCGGACGGGCCGGTGGTCCCGTCCCGCTACCCGAGGCGTCCGATTCGGGCAGCGGTCCGGTGAGACCGGGTCTTTGGTCCCTACCCGGCCTCGTCCGCGTCGAGCAGGGTCGGGCGGCGTCAGGAGCGGGAGAGGCCGGTTCGACGCGGGGGCCGAGCCGCGGGGGAAGCCTTCAGGCGCCGTGCGGGCCGTGTCACGGCTGTGCCGGTCGGTGCCACCCGGGCCTGGTTCGGAGCCGTGGCCGTCAGGGGAGCGACGGTCACGGCTCCTCGCCATCCCCCGCACCGGTTGCGTACGGCCCCGAGTCGGCCCTCGTGTCCGGGAGCAGCGGGGAGCTGCTCGGCGCCGAGCAGGTGGGCGACGAGGAGGACACCGCGATCCCCCTGTTGCTCGGCGAGTCGGGACATGCCGGCCTGCTCGTCGTCGGCAGCCGAGGCCTTGGTGGGTTCCCGGCTCTGCTGCTGGGCTCGGTGGGCGCCGCGGTGGCGGCGCGGGCCGCGTGCCCGGTCGTGGTCGTGCGGGCGGCGGAGCTGGGCGCGCCGATCCCGAGCGACGGCGCGGTGGTCGTGGGCGTCGACGGCTCGCCGACGAGCGAGGCGGCGCTGGCGTTCGCCTTCGACGCCGCGGCCGCCCGCAGGGTCTCGCTGCTGGTGGTGCATGTGTGGCGCGACACCCTCGACGAGCCGGCGATGGCCCCGATCTTCGCGTGGGACCAGATCGAGGAGGACGAAACCGAGGTGCTGCTGCAGCAGCTGGCGGGCTGGGGCGCGGACTACCCGGACGTCGAGGTGGTGCGGCTCGTGGCGCGGGACCTGCCCGCCCGTGTCCTCGTCGAGCACTCCGCCAAAGCGCAGCTCGTGGTGGTGGGCACGCGCGGGCGTCGTGGTTTCGCCGGTCTCGCTGCGCGACGTCGTCCTCGGTTACCTCCGCCCGCTCGACCTCCAGCGGGTGGCCTCGTCGGGGACCCCGGCTGGGACGCCTCCACCGCGGCCCATCGGACGGCCTGCAGTTCGAGCCGCGCCGAGCTGGTCGTGCTCGGCGACCGGGGCCTGGCTGGCTTCACCGGCTTACTGATCGGTCGGTGGCCGTGGAGTTGGCCGCGCACGCGGCGTGCCGGTGGTGGTCGTGCGCGGCCCCGAGCCGGACTACGTCACACCGCTCCCGGAGCCGGTGGTCGTCGGGGTCGACGGCTCGCCGACGAGCGAGGCCGCCGCGGCGTTCGCCTTCGAGGCGGCCTCCCTGCGCGGGGTGCCGCGGGTGGCGGTGCACGTGTCGCGGGACCTGTCGGTGGATCCGAGGATGGCGCCGCTTATGGACTGGGACGCCGTGGAGTCCGACGAGCGCGAGGTGCTGGCCGAGCGGCTGGCCGACTGGTTGGAGAAGTACCCGGATGTGCCGGTCCGGCGGCTGGTTGTCCGCGACCGCCCGGCTCGGACGCTTGTGGAGGAGTCCGGCCGGGCCCAGCTGGTGGTGGTCGGGTCACGGGGGCGCGGCGGGTTCCGGGGCCTGCTGCTGGGCTCGGTGAGCCAGGCGCTGCTGCACCACGCGCACTGCCCGGTGGCGGTGGTGCGGCCGGTCGGGACGGACGGGCACCCTGCCTCGGCATGAGGGCGTCAGGTCCCCGAGACGGCCGGGTCGGACGTCCTTGTCGGTCGGGCACTGCGCCGCTACCGCCGGCTGGCTACCGCCTGAGAGCCTCTTTCGCAAGGAGATCGGGAGAGGAGCGCATCGTGGCCGGCGATCGCGAGGTGAGGATAGAGACGACGGACGAGTCGGGTGTGGTGCTCGCGTCCGTCGGCGAGCCGTGGTGGGGTGGGGCTGCGTGGTGAGGGCGATGTCCCGAGGGGACGACCTGCCGCACCGCGTCAGGGATCTGCACGACAGTGCAATGCAGCGGCTGTTCGGTGCCGGGCTGGTGCTGCAGAGCACGCTCGCGGGCATCGCCGACCCGGCGGTCCGAGAGCGCATCCGGCATGCGACGACGGTGCTCGACGAGATCATCGACGAGATTCGGTCGGTGCTGCACACCGGCATGGAGCGCGGCCCGGGCGCGGGCCGCAGCGCGAGCGACAGCGGAAACGACGGCGGGGACGCGGGTCCATTGGCCCTGCCGCCCGAGATGCCCGAGCCAGAGGATGACGCGCATGCGCGCATGGACGGTGGTCCGGCCCGGACCGATCGAGACCGGTCCGCTGCGGTACGTCGAGCGACCGGACGCCGAGCCCGGCCGTGGGGAAGTGCGCGTACGCGTGCGGGCGTGCGGGGTATGCCGCACGGACCTGCACCTGGCCGAGGGGGACCTGGCGCCCCGTCGGGCGGCGACCGTGCCCGGTCACGAGGTTGTCGGGAGCGTCGATGCCCGTGGGCCCGACGCGAGCCGGTTCGAGCTCGGCGATCGGATCGGCATCGCCTGGCTGCGCAGCACCTGCGGGCGCTGCCGGTGGTGCCGTACCGGGCGGGAGAACCTCTGCCCGGACGCGCGGTTCACCGGCTGGGACGCCGACGGCGGCTACGCCGAGTACGCGGTGGTGCCCGAGGCGTTCGCCTACCGGCTGCCCACGAACCTCGGCGACGTCGACGCCGCCCCACTGCTGTGCGCCGGGATCGTCGGCTACCGGGCGTTGCGCCGGGCGGAGCTACCCCCCGGTGGCCGGTTGGGCATCTACGGCTTCGGGGCCTCGGCGCATGTGGTCGCGCAGGTGGCCATCGCCCAAGGAGCGGTCGTGCACGTGCTCACCCGCTCCGCGCCGGCCCGCGAGCTGGCACTGGCCCTCGGCGCGGCGTCGGCTGGGCCGGCCGACGGCGCACCACCCGAACCGCTCGACGCCGCGGTGCTCTTCGCCCCGGCCGGAGAGCTCGTGCCGGTAGCGCTGCGCGCACTCGACCAGGGCGGAACACTGTCCGTCGCCGGTATACACCTCAGCGACGTTCCGAGGCTGAACTACGCCCGCGAGCTGTTCCGGGAGAAGCAGCTGCGCAGCGTCACTGCCAACACCCGGGCAGACGGTGAGGAGTTCCTGCGCCTGGCCTCCGCTCTCCACGTGCGGCCGACGGTCGAGCCACGCCCTCTGGGCGAGGCCGACCGCGCCCTGGCCGATCTCGCCGCGGACAAGATCACCGGAGCCGCCGTCCTCATGGCCTGAGACCGGCATTGGTCCCGCTCGACACCGGCCGCCCGCCCCCAAGGATCCGGGCCCGATCTCCCTGCCCAACCGCGCCCCACCGCGGGAGGCTGTCCCTGTCGAGCCACGAAGGGCGGTAGGGGACATGACCGCGGGAATGCCCGAAGGACGGCGGCGCCCTTACGGCGGCAACAGGAACCTGACGTGTGGAAGGGGCCAGGACGAGCGGATGCCTTCGGCAGGACCGTCGACGGCGCGACGGATCGGCGTCGTGGTCGGCATGCTCCTGCTGCCTTTGGCCGCGATCGTCCTGGCGAGCGCGGCCCTGCTCAGGGCAGGTGGCTGGACCGGCGCAGGGCTCATACTGGCCGGGGCGCTGCTGCTGGCGGTCGGCATCGGATTGCTGTCGACTCCCGCGCACGCGGAGCACCTGGCCGCGCACCACACGGAGGGTCGCGGACGGTAGTTCAGCGCCCCTCGGCTGCTACTCGGTCCGACTCACCACCGCTCGCTGCGGTCTTGCGGGTGCAGTGCCCACCGCTCGGGGGCCCAGCGCTCGGGGCCGCGTGTCAGCCCCGGCGGAGTCGCCGACGGCGGCGCAGTCGACTCGGCCAGAACGGCGTCGCGGCGCACCACGAGCACGGGGCAGGCCGAGCGACGCAGGACCGTGCGGCTCGTCGAACCGAGGATCGCCCGTGCGGCCGCGCCGCGGGCGCGGGTGCCGAGCACCAACAGGCGTGCGGTCACCGAGGCCTCCAGCAGGTGGCCGGCTGCCGCGCCGGACACCACCTGGAGGTCGACCGGAACGTCCGGATGGTCGGACCGCCACGGTCGAAGCGAGTCGAGGATCTCACCCTCCAGCGCGACACGGGCGTCGTACCCGGACCGCAGGCTCGTGGGACCCCCGGCGTGCACGGCGTGCACGACCGCCAGCCGGCTCGCGTGGTGCTGTGCGTCGGCGAAGGCGACGGTCACCGCGGGGGCGTCCGACGTCGCATCCTCAACGGCGAGCACGACCGGCCCGTCGGCGGGCCCGGAAAATTGATGGCCCCGCACGACCGCGACCGGGCAGGTCGCCAGGGCGCAGACCTGCAGCGCGACGGAGTGCAGCAGCACGTCATCGAACCGGCTACCCCCGCTCATGCCGACGACGAGCAGCTGCGCCTCCGCGCCGGCGTCGACGAGGGCCCGCGGCATCGGCCCGGTGAGCCGCTCGGTGACCGTGGGTACGCCGGGCAGCGTCTGGGTGGCGACCGTGTGCGCCAGGGTGAGGATGGAGCTCGCACGGCGCTCGCCCGCAGCGTTGCCGTCGGCGTACGGCGCCGCGTGCACGATCCGCAGGGCCGCGCCACGTCGGCGGGCCTCCCGGGTCGCCCAGCTCACCGCGCGCAGGGCCGTCCTGGACCCGTCCACCCCAACCACCACGGCTGCCGGGCGCTGCTCGTCCATGTGGTCCTCCATGTCGCTCTCGAAGAGACGGCCTCGTCAGCGACGGGGCCGGGCCCGCAGGACCCACGGGCGCCCCTGCGCGACGGCCCAGCGCAGCTCCGGGGGGCGCCCCCAGTGCCGCTCGATGCGCCGGGCAAGGTGCTCCAGCGTGGCGACGTCCTCACCGGGGAGCGCCACCTCGCCGGAAGCGGAACGGATGACGATGTCTCCGAGATCGTCGACGTAAGCGGTGCCGGTGTGGTCGGCACGCACCTCGGTCTGCACCAGGACGGCCACCGCACGTTCGCCGCCCGCGTACCCCGTGCCTTGATGCAGGTGGGGCAGGCCGATCGCCTGGTTCCAGCAGTCGACGACCCGCTTCAGGACGGTGCGGGCGCCCCGCACCTCGTGGTAGACCACCGGGTCACCGCTGGTCAGCGCGTCGAGGGTGGGCGCAAGCACCGTGACTCGGGCGCCGCCGAGGTCTTCGATGCCGAGCTGCACGTACGCCGACTCGACCGCAGCGCCGACCCGCCGGGTCGCTCCGGCGGCTTCCACCAGCCCGGCCGCCCGGGCGACCAGCGCACCCACCACGAACGGGTCGTTCTCGGCGGCCGACAGCTGTGCGCCGAGCTCCGCCAGCTGCTCGCGCACCCCGCCTGCCTGCATGGACTGCAGATAGGCCGCGGTACCGAGCGCGAAAGCGGCCGGCACCGGCAGACCCCGGGCGCGCAGGTCGGCAAGGTATGCAACATCGCTGCCGACCTCGACCGCGTCGTCGACCTCGAGGTCGACCAGGTTCCACACCGGGGGCGTGGAGCCGGTGCCCGCCCGCTGGACCGGAACCAACCGACGCTCCGGCTCCGCCGCTCGCTCCGCGACCCGCCAGCGCGGCAACGGCGACGGCTCCCGGGCAGCCGCGCCATGTTCCCGATGCTGCACCGCCATCGCTTGTCCTTCCCGAGGTCCGGCACAACCGTGGCACCGGCGTGGCGGGTCGGGCAGAGTCCGCCGACCAGTCCGCAGGGGCCCTTGGACCCGTCTGGGGCAACGGACGGGCCTCCGGCCCTGAGCGCTGGGCCGTTGGCCCGTTGTGTCGACGGGGTCCATGGCGGAAGCGTCGGTGGTGTCAGGACAACCAGGCCCGGAACGGGAGACGAAAGATGGACATCGACGGGCAGGCGACGGTAGTCGTGGGCGTAGACGGCAGCGCGGGTTCCCGCGCCGCACTGCAGTACGCGCTGGAAGACGCTGCGCGGCGAGGTGGCGCGGTGCGGATCGTGAGCGTCTTCCCACCGGTCGAGCACTGGGCGGGAGCGTGGGGCGTGTCGGCGCAGCGGGTGACCGCCGAGATCGAGGCGGATCTGCGGGAGCAGACGCGGAAGGCGATCGACGCGGTCGTCGAGAAGGGGGCCGCGCTGGCGGCGGTGCCGGTGGAGGTGGAGGCGGTCCCCGGGAGCGCGGCGCATGTCCTCGTCGAGCGATCCCAGGCGGCGGACCTGCTCGTCGTCGGGCACCGGGGGCGCGGCGAGGTCGCCAGCATGCTGCTGGGCTCCGTCGGGCTCCAGTGCGTTCTGCACGCCGGGTGTCCGGTCACGGTCGTCCCCCAGGCCGCCGCGAAGCGGGCGGCCGAGCGGTCGGAGGGCGCGCTCCGCCGCGCCGCTGTGCCCGCCGCGGCACCGGCGTACTGACGCGTCGTGCGGTCGTGACATGAGTCAGATGTGGGCCGACACCGCCGCCGGCGGGCCGGGCGCGGGATGTCCGGCCCGATCCCACCGCACTCGCACCGTGTCGAGCGGGTCGACGGCATCGGTCACGGCGGTGCCCGAGACGGGGCGTCGCCCGGCGTTGCAGCTCGGCCCGGTGGTCGAGGCCGCGCGAGCCGCCGTACGGCCGCCCGGGCCGCTGCGCTGGACGGCCGACCGGCATATCGACCGCGTCGACCTGCGCCTGGTGATCCGTCGCTGGTCCGCCGGAACAGATCCCTCGGCACGGCTGGCCCGCCTCGCCTGCGGCACTGCGCTGCGCGCGGCCCGGCTGGCGGTCGCGGTCCAGGGCCATCGACCTGTGGTGTCCTGGCCGGACCACCGCGGCCTGCTGGCCGTCCTGCACGCCGGGGACGTGGCGGCTCCTCGCCGCGAGGATGCGCTGCTGCACGCGGTGCTGCGCGGGGCCTACGCGCCACAGCTCTTCCGGCGCCCGAGCCGTACCGCGGCACTACAGCAGCTGCGCCGCGCGGCCGAGACCGAGGGCGCCTGGCTTCGCGTGCCCGACGACGTGCCCGGCCGGTCCCCGGCACTGGGGCCCTGCTGGGACGATCCCGACGACGCGGCGTGGACCGGCGGCGGTGCAGGGTCCGGTGCAGGGACGGTCGCCGCCCTCATCGGCGCAGCGGGACCGGTGCCCGCGGTGGACCTGCGTGTCGGGCAGGCCCCTCGAGACGGTCCGGTTGACCGCGACGGCCCTCGGGCTCGCGGTCCGCGTGCTCGCCGCGCCCGCAGCACCCGCCGCCCTGGGGATCCGGCCGTCCGAGCGCACCGGGGCGGATGTTCTGGCGGTGGCGCAGCTGTGCTGGCCGAGGATGTGACGGTGCACCACGACCGGTCGAAGTGCCCGCCCCGTCCAGGTCGTCCGGCCGTGGCACGCCGGCATGCGCGGCAGTTTCGATAGTGCGGCTTCGATAGAGCGGCCTCACGTCGAGCCACCAGGAGACTGAGATGATCGATGTTTTCCCCGCAGCTCGGGAATCGACTGGTCTGCGAGACGGTGTCATGCGATCCGCACGGGTCGGTGACTGGTTGGTCGAGCCCGGCCCGCCCTGCACCCGCATGTGGCGGTGGGGCCGGATCACCGGCGTCCCGCCCGATGGTGAGCACCTGGTCGTGCGGTGGCTCGGCGACCGCCACGACACGGTCGTGCTGCCGACGCCGTACGCGCAGATCGAGAGCCCGGACCACGAGCCGCAGACCGCGGGGGACGCCGTCGGGCTGCTCCCGGCCGCATGACCGCGCCCCAATCGACGGGACCGACCGACGCGTCGACCGACCACCGGCCTGTTCGGGCGCTCGACGCCGACGGCGCCGTGGTACGGCTGTGCGGGAGCTGGACGACGGCGACGGGCCGCTGGTGGCCGCGCTGCACCGCGACCTGCCCGCCTACGACCGCTACCTGCGCTTCTTCAGCGCCGGTGTCGTCCCCACCGACGAGGTGGCGCTGCGCGCGACCCGTCCCGGCGACCTGTCGCTGGGCGCCTTCCGCGGCGACCGACTGGTCGGGGTGGCCCGCTGCGTGGTAACTGCGGCGGACGGGACGACCGCCGAGGTCGCGCTGGCGGTGGCACACCCCGAGCAGGCGCGCGGTGTGGGCACCCTGCTGCTGGAGCACGTCGCCTCGCGCGCCCGCCGCCGCGGCGTGCGGCGGCTGGTCGCGGACGTGCTGGCCGAGAACAGCCGCATGCGGCAGGTGATCGCGGATATCGGGCTGCCCGTGCGCTGGTCCAGTGGCGACGACGGGCAGCACGTCGAGCTGGACCTCGACCCGGTCAACGGCTACCTCGACGCGCTGGCCGAACGGGAGGAGCGGGCGGACGTCACCAGCCTGACCGCGGTCCTGGCGCCTCGGTCGGTGGCGGTCGTCGGGGCGAGCCGGCGGGCGGGGTCGGTCGGGAACGCGGTGCTGCGCCGTCTGCTCGACGGCGGGTTCACCGGCCGAGTGGCCGCGGTGAACCCGCACGCCGCGCAGGTGTGCGGTGTCGCCTGCCATGCTTCGGTGGCGGAGCTGCCCGAGCCGGTCGACCTGGCCGTGGTCTGCGTGCCGGCGTCGGCGGTACCGGACGTGGCCGAGCAGTGCGGTCGGCGCGGGGTGCGGGCCCTGCTGGTGGTGACCTCCGGGCTGTCGGCGGACCCGCCGCTGGCGAGCCGCCTGCTCGACGTGACCCGCCGCTACGACCTGCGGATGGTGGGGCCGAACTGCCTGGGCGTGGCCAATACCGCACCCGCCGTGCAGCTGGACGCGACCTTCGCCGGGCCCGCGCCCGCGGGTGACGTCGGTGTGGTCACCCAGTCCGGTGGGGTGGCGATCGCGGTGCAGGAGCAGCTGCGACGCCTTGGGCTGGGCGTGTCCACAATGGTGTCGGCCGGCGACAAGTACGACGTCAGCGGCAACGACCTGCTGCTGTGGTGGCACGGCGACGACCGCACCCGCATGGCGGTGTTGTACCTGGAGTCCTTTGGCAACCCGCGCAAGTTCTCCCGGTTTGCCCGGCGGCTGGCGCGTCGGATTCCGGTGTTGACGGTGCGGTCGGGCAGCTCCGCGGCGGGGCAGCGGGCGGTGGCCTCGCACACCGCGGCCACCGCGACCCCGCGGGTCACCCGCGATGCGCTGTTCCGGCAGGCCGGGGTGCTCGCGGTGGACCGGGTCGACGAGCTGGTCGAGCTGGTCGCGACGCTGTCCTGCCAGCCACTGCCGGCGGGCCCCCGCGTGGCCGTGATCAGCAACGCCGGCGGGGCCGGGGTGCTGGCGGCGGATGCTTGCGTCGCGCATGGGCTGGAGGTGTCGCCCCTGTCCGGGCGGACGCAGCGTGCCCTGCGCCGCCTGCTTCCGGCCGCGGCGGCGACGGGTAACCCGGTCGACACCTCCGCCGCGGTGACCCCGGAAGTGTTCGCGACCGCGATCTCGACATTGCGCGCCGATCCGGACGTGGACGCCGTCGTGGCGGTGACGGTGCCGACCGCGCTGACCGACCCGTGCCGGGGGGTCGCCGGCGCCGCCACCGGCGCCGGCGCGCCGCTGCTGGCGGTCCGGCTCGACCAGCCCGAGCACGTGGTCGCGGTGGCGGCGCCGGGTGCGACCGTGCGGGTGCCGTCGTTCGCCGACCCGGCTCCGGCCGCCGCCGCCCTAGCCCACGCGGTGGGGCGGGCGCGCTGGCTGGCCCGGCCGCACGAGGTCGCCGCCCGACCGTCCGGCGTCGACGCCGTGCGCGCGAGCGGCGTGGTGGCCCGGTTCCTCGCCGCCCGACCGCAGGGCGGCTGGCTGGACGCACGGGACGTCGAGGACCTGCTGGCGGCGTTCGGCCTGCCGATCCTGCCCACGGCCACGGCCGCAACCCCGCAGGAGGCTGTGGCCGCGTATCGGGGACTCGGGCGGCCGGTCGCGGTCAAGGCGGTCGCCGAGGGCGTGGTGCACAAGGCGGCCGCGGGCGGGGTGCGGCTGGGCCTGTCGGGTGCCGACGCGGTCGACCGGGCCGCCGGTGAGCTGGCCGCGGCGTTCGGCCCGCGGCTGCGGGGGTTCCTCGTGCAGCCGATGGCCACGCCGGGACCGGAGCTGCTGGTCGGCGTGACGAGCGACGCGATCTTCGGGCCGCTGGTGACGGTCGGGTTGGGCGGCACCGCGACCGATCTCGCGGTGGACCGCGCCCACCGCCTCGCCCCGCTTTCCTCCGCGGACGCGCAGGACATGCTGACCGACTTCGCCGCGGGAGCACGGCTCTTCGGCCCGGATCGGGCGTCACCGGTGGACCGCGACGCGATTCACGACGCGGTCATCCGGGTCGGCCGGCTGGCCGAGCTGCTTCCCGAGGTCGCCGAGCTCGACCTCAACCCGGTGATCGCCGGACCGCACGGCTGCGTGGTCATCGATGCCCGCATTCGGGTGGCCGCCGCTGCCCAGGGGGACCCGGCTCTGCGCGCTCTGCCCTGCTGAGCGGAAGGGCCCACAGTGCGTGGTCGATCGGCCCGGCACGAACGGGCCGTTGGCCAGTCGTGGCGGGCGGACTCCACGGCCAGACTCGCGCCGTCGAGGAGGACGCCGGTGGATCTGGCGTTAACACCCGGAGGTGAAGGCCATGCGCGGCGAACGACAACGGCACACGCACCCGCAACGACTGCCGCGGCGGGCCACCGACCGGATCGAGGACGTGGTCGCCTGGCTGCTGACCACTCTCGGCCTGCTGGTCGCCGTCCTGGCTGCCACGACGGGGGCGCGGCTTCACGCCGAGGTGGCGCATCGCGTCGACGTCGAGACTCAGGAGCGCACCCAGGTGCAGGCGGTGCTGCTCGAACCGGCACCGACCGTGCTCGGCGACAAGGCACGAGGGGCACGCCCACTGCCGGTATCCGTGCCGGCCCGCTACCCCGCGCCCGACGGCACCGAGCGGGTGGCCGACGCGCAGGTGCCGGGACCCCTTCCCGCCGGAGCCGCCGTGCCGATCTGGGTCGACCGATCCGGGAAGATCACCACCGCCCCCGTCCGCGCCGCCGACCCGATGGCAAGCGCGGCAATGGGCGCGGCCGGTGTCCTGATCGTCGGAGCCATTGTCCTCGGTGGCCTCTGGGCGGTGGTCCGCGGGACGATCCTGCGGGTCAACCTGGCCCGGTGGGAACGGGAGTGGGCGCAGGTCGAGCCGCGGTGGAGGGGAGGCACGCGGGCATGACGCGGTGCCGCCCCACCTGGCGAAGCAGGGGCCTTTGGCCCAAATGGCAAGGGCGAGCGGCCGGAGCCGGTGCCGCACCCGGTGGGGCACCGTTGGGTCATGCGACGGGGTCTTGACACGAATGAGAACCGGAAGGCGTGCGACGAGAGCGGAGTGCGCCCAACGCCGGCACCGCGAAGCGGCGAAGGCTTCGACGACGTGGACCTGGACACCGCCCTCCTCATGGCGATCCGGGCCCCGTCAATCCACAACAGCCAGCCCTGGCGCTGGCGGATCCGACCTCACGGGGTGGAGCTCTACACCGATGCGACGCGCCGGCTGACGCGGACCGATCCTGCGGGTCGCGACCAGGTGATCAGCTGTGGGGCGGCGCTGCACCACCTGCTCGTCGGCCTGGCCGACGCCGGACAGGGCGCTCGGGTCCGTCGGCTGCCCGAGCCCACTCGGCCCCACCACCTCGCCACCGTCGAACCAGCTCCGCGCATCGACGCCGACATCGACGCCGCGCTGGCCGCGGTGATCGGCCGGCGGCACACCGGCCGCCGCCCGTTCCGGTCGTGGCCGGTACCCCCCGAACTGACCGGGGAGATGGCGGAAATCGCCGATCGGCAGGGCGTCGGGGTCGACATCATCACCGATGCCCGTGCCCGCCGACGGCTGTACCGGGCGATCGAGGTGGCGGCCGGCCAGCAGGACGCCGACCCCGGCTATGCCGCCGAGCTCGCCGTGTGGAGCGGCCGAACCGCCGGCGCGCGCGAGGGCGTTCCGGCCGACCGGGCACCGTCTCCCGGACCGGTGCCCGGTCGGATGCCGATGCGCGGCTTCGCCGGCGAGCCTCCGCCGTTGGCACCGCAGGGGGAGCCCGAGTCGGCTGCGCTGCTGCTGTTGTCCACGTCGGCCGACACCCCGCTGCAGTGGCTGCGGGTCGGCGAGGTCACCAGCGCCATCCTGCTCACGGCCGCCCGCCACGGGCTCGCCGCGAGCCCCCTGACCCAGCCCCTCGAGGTCGGCGACACGCGGACGTTCATCCGAAACCACATCAGCGGCGACCGCAGCTCCCACCCACAGATCCTGCTGCGCATCGGCTGGCCGCGGCCCGAGTCTGGCTACCTGCGGCCGACGCCGCGGCGCCCGCTCGCCGAGGTGGTCGACAGATGACCGAACCGCCACGCGCTCCACGGCGAACCGGACCGCGCGTCGGCCGTCCGTGATCAGTGTCGGGTGCGGCCGCGCTCGGTGGCGTAGACGGCTGCCTCGGTACGCCGGGTGAAGCCGAGCTTGTGCAGCAGCGACGAGACGTAGTTCTTCACCGTCTTCTCCGCCAGGTACAGCTCGGCGCCGATCTGACGGTTGGTCAGCCCGTCGGCGATCAGATCGAGGATGCGGCGCTCCTGCGGGCTCAACGCAGCGAAGCGGGGATCCTCCGGCTCGTTGCCGCGCCGCAGGCGCTCGAGGACCACCGCCGTCGCCCGTGGGTCGAGCAGCGACCCGCCCGCGGCCACGGTACGAACAGCCCCGATCAGGTCGTTGCCACTGACCTGCTTGAGCAGGTAGCCGGCCGCGCCGGCCATGATCGCCCCCATCAGTGCCTCGTCGTCGGAGAACGAGGTGAGCATGAGGCACGCCGGCGGTGGCGACACCGCGGAACGGACGTTGCGGCACACCGACACCCCCTCGCCGTCGGGCAGCCGCACGTCCAGGATCGCGACATCGGGGCGCAGCGCCGGGATCCGGGCCAGTGCCTGGGCTGCGGTGCCCGCCTCGCCCACGACCCGGATATCGTCCTGGGTCTCGAGCAGCTGGGCGATCCCGCGCCGGACGATCTCGTGGTCATCGAGAAGAAACACCGAAATCGGCACAGGCTCCTCCTCCAGTGGCGGTGCCACCGAACCGTAGTCTGCTCACCGCCCGTCGTGGGGTACCGATCGACCCCAGCCGACAGGGGCGAAGGACCCTCCCATTCCCTCGGGCGTCCCCTCGACGGCGACGAGGCGAGATGATGCCGGCCAGAGCGCCGCGAGGACCGCGAAGGGTCAAAGGACCTTCGGCACTGGCCGCATCCCCCCGGGCTCGGCACCGTCGGCGTGTTTCCCGGTGCAGAGGAGTCGACGATGAGCACGGTTGCTGCCGCGCGCCCCGTCGTCGTCGGGGTCGACGGCTCCGACGACAGCGCCGCGGGCCTGCGGTGGGCCGTGGACGAGGCGCGCAAGCGCTCAGCGCCGCTGTCGGTCGTGCACGCCGTCGATCTGGTGCGCAGCGAGTTCTTCGCGTTGGAGGACCCGGACTTCGTCACCGAGGCCCGGCGCGCCGCCCAGGGCGTGCTCGACGCCGCCGTCCGGCAGGCCCGCGAGCTGGCCCCCGATCTCGAGGTCAGGCCAGTGCTCGACGTCGGGACACCCCCCGTTGTGCTGCTCGCGCGGTCGGCGCGCGCCGACCTGGTCGTACTCGGCTCTCGCGGCCGCGGCGGCTTCACCGGCATGCTGCTCGGCTCGACCTCGCTGCAGGTCGCCATGCACGCCTCCCGCCCGGTGGTGGTACTGCGCCGCGGCCGCGACGGCGCCTCGGCCGGGCCGTCGGCCGGTCGGGTCGTCGTCGGGGCCGACGGCTCGCTGCACTCCGCGCGCGCCCTGGGCTTCGCGTTCGAGCGAGCGCAGGATCGGGGCCTCGCCCTGACGGCCGTGCGCGCCTGGCGCTCACCGGCGATCTACGTCGACGTCCCGTCGTCGCGCACGTGGGAGCGGCTCGAGAAGGAGGAGCAGGCGCGGCTGTCGGACGACCTGGCCCCTGGCGCCAGCGGTACCCCGCGGTCGACGTCACGGAGCGGACCGTGCTCGGCAACCCCGGTCAACTGCTGCTCGACGAGTCGGCCGGAGCCGAGATCCTCGTGGTGGGCAGCCACGGCCGGGGAGGCTTCGGCGGGCTCCTGCTCGGCTCCGTGAGCCACGCCGCTCTCCATCACGCTGCCTGTCCGGTGGCCGTCGTGCGGCAGTGACCGTGCGGTAGTGACATGGCCGGACGGAGGTATCCCCACATGATCAAGCGCCCTCGGGTGACGGAGGTGCCGATGCCGGACGGCGCAGGTGCCGGGGTGGGGGCGGCCCGCCGGGTGCCCCGGTGGTTCGAGCCAGCGTTGTTGACGGTCACCTCGACCCTGCTCGTCGTCGGTGTCGCGGCGTGGGCGGCCGGT
>JAQSWF010000220.1 GCA_029266775.1 Pseudonocardia sp. | reverse complement strand
GCATCACGTATGTCCACCTGAAGCAGGTCGACCCCGAGATCCGCGAGCGGGTGCGGCGGGAGAAGCTGTCGCTCGCCGAGGCGGTGCCGCTCGGGGTGATGTGCGAGCCGCCGTTCGGCGAGCCGGACTACCCGCCGCTGCTCGCGGCGCTCGCCGCGCTGGACCGCGACATCTACACCGTCATCGAGCAGGACCTCTACCCCGTCGAACCGCACGTGCCGCTGCCGATCCAGGCGCGGGCGGCGGGCTACATGCGCTCCTGCGGGCTGGGCCCCGTCCGGCGCTGGCCGTACTGATCTTCCCCCAGAGCTGAGAGGACTTCCCATGACCCTCAACATCGGCGTCATAGGCGTGGGCATGATCGGGCAGGACCACATCCGGCGCATCACGCAGGTCGTGTCGGGTGCGCGCGTCACCGCGGTGACGGACGTGGACCTCGACCGGGCGAAGGCCATTGCGGCCGGATTGCCGTCGGCCAAGGCGTTGCAGACCGGTCAGGAGCTGATCGACGACCCCGAGGTCGACGCCGCCATCGTCTGCTCGTGGGGGCCCACCCACGAGGAGTACGTGCTCGCGTCCATCGCGGCGGGCAAGCAGGTGTTCTGCGAGAAGCCGCTGGCCACCACCCGCGAGGCCTGCGAGCGGATCCTCGACGCCGAGACTGCCGCCGGCAAGCGGCTGGTCATGGTCGGCTTCATGCGCCGCTACGACGAGGGCTACCGCGCGATGAAGGCGGTGATCGACGGGGGCGAGATCGGCGCGCCGCTGATGTTCCACTCCGGCCACCGCAACCCCAGCGTGCCGGGGCACTACACCAGCGACATGATCATCAACGACACCTGCGTGCACGACGTCGACGTCGCCCGGTTCCTGCTCGACGACGAGATCGTCGCGGCTCGGGTGCTCACCGCCCGGAAGAACTCGCTGGCCAGCGAGCACCTGACCGACCCGGTGCTGTTCATCTTCGAGATGGCCGGTGGGGCGCTGGTGGACGTCGAGGCGTCGATCAACATCCAGTACGCCTACGACATCCGCGGCGAGGTGGTCGGCGAGCGCGGGACCGTCGAGCTGGCCGAGACGAACCCGGTCGTCGTGAAGGGCAGCGGCCGGTTCGGCGGGCGCGTGCCCGAGGACTGGCGGGAGCGGTTCATCCGGGCCTACGACACCGAGTTCCAGGAGTGGATCGACGCCGCGAGCCGGGGCGAGTCGACCGGCCCCAGCTCGTGGGACGGCTACGCCGCCACCGTCGTGTGCGACGCGGGCCTGAAGGCGATGCAGAGCGGCGAGCGGGTGGAGATCTCGCTGGGCGAGCAGCCGGAGCTGTACCGGACGACGACCATCACCGGCCCGACGGGAACGGACTGACGACATGGTGAAGATCGCGCTCGACCCGCACATGTACCACGTGCAGATGTCGGTGGCCGACGAGCTGCGCAAGGCCGCCGACCTCGGCTACGAGTACGTCGAGCTCTCCCCCCGCGCCGACTGGTTCTTCTGGCACCGCTACCCCAAGGCCGACGACGCGCTCGTCGCCGAGACGAAGAAGGCCGCCGCCGAGACCGGCGTCAAGATCGTGTCGCTGGTGCCGGTGTTCAACTGGTCGTCGCCGGACGAGCAGGAGCGCCGGGCCCAGGTACGCAACTGGCGGCGGCTGCTGGAGATCGCCGCGGACCTCGAGGTGCCGGCCGTCGTCTCCGAACTCTCCGGCGACCCGAACCGACCGCTGCAGTCCGAGCACGCGTTCTACGCGTCGATGGAGGAGCTGATCCCGGAGTTCGAGCGGCACGGCATCGGGCTCAACCTCGAGGCCCACCCGTACGACTTCTCCGAGACCAACGACGACGCCGTGCAGATCATCCGCGGCCTCAACCGGCCGTGGGTGAATTACGTGTTCTGCGCCCCGCACGCGTTCCACCTCTCCGACGGCGTCGGGGACGTGCGACGGATGATGGAGTACGCGGGCCCGAAGCTGCAGCACCTGCACATCGCGGACTGCTTCAACCACAAGGCCAACATCGGCAACCGCTACATCCTGAACCCGCCGGGGGTGGACGCGCGGATCCACCAGCACAACGAGATCGGCAACGGTGAGGTCGACTGGGACGAGTTCTTCGGCACCTTGCGCGATGTGCGCTTCGACGGTGTCGCCACCGTGTGCGTCTTCGGCTGGGAGGAGACCGCGGACGACATTCACCGGCGGATGCTGGAGAAGGTCACGTCCCAGTTCGGCGCCTGACCCCGCCCTCGCCCGACCCCTGCCGCACGTCGGAGCCATACTGCTGTTGAAAGGCCCGGATGGGCAGCACTATGGCTCCGAAGTGCGGAGTGTAGTGGGGTCAGTCGGCCCGGCGGGCGGTCGCGGCCTCCACCGAGTCCGCGAAGCGGCGCATCTGCCGCGCCACCGCCGTCTCGGGACGCTCGGGCTGGTCGACCTCCCGCGCTGCGGCGGCGATCTCCACCCGCAGGTTGTCGACGGCCGCCAGCAGCGAGCCGTGCTGGGACCAGGCGGCCTCGTCGACCGCCGGGTCCACGGTGAGCAGGCCGGCGAGGCGCGTGCGCCGCTCGTCGAGGGCCGCGAGGTGCTCCTCGACGCGCAGGCGCGCGGCGGTCGCGGGCTCGCCGCCGCTCGCGATCGGCGCCACGGCCTCGATGGCCCCGGCCGCCGTAGCGAGCAGCTCGCCGAGCGCCTGCCGCTGCGCTCGCGTGTAGGCCGAGCCCTGCTCGGGGCTCGGGACGAAGTACGTGCGGTCCAGCACCGCCCGGGTGAGCGTCCGCAGGGCGAGGTGGCACCGCTCCAGGCCCGTGAGCGTCGAGCGGAAGTGCGGGTGCGCGTCGCGACCCCGACGTCCGCGCGGGTTGAGCCGGGCGGCCTCCTCGGCACGGGCGACGGTGCGGTCGGCGCGCGCGACCTCATCGCCGACCGCCCGGGCCTCGCCCATCCAGTGGTCGGCGGCTTGCCGCGACCACGGGCCCTCCACACCCTCGCCGAACGCGCGGGCGAACCGCGCCATCCGCTCGGCCAGCTCGCCGATCGCGGCCCCGGCGGGCTGCAGGTAGAGCGGCGGCGCGACGAGCATGCTGACGGCGACACCGACTGCGGCGCCGAGGATCGCCTCCTCGACGCGGGCGAGTCCCATCGCCTCTCCCCCACCCACCTCGAGCAGGAGCATCGCGCTGATCGGCGCCTCGAACAGGTGCGGACCCAGCCGCAGCACCTTGCCGACCACGATCGAGCCGGCGACGACGGCGCCGAGGCTCCACCACGTCACTCCCACGAAGTGGGCCACGAGTACGGCGACCGCCACCCCGGCGAGCACGCCGCCGACGCGGCCGAGCCCGTGGGCCACGCTCTGGTACAGGGTCAGCTGCACGACGAGCAGCGCCACCAGCGGGGCGACGATCGGGTGGTGCTCGGACAGGTGCAGCGCCTCGGCGAGCAGGTACGAGGCGATGACTGCCAGCGTCACCTTGGCGGTGCGCAGACCGGGCGTCCGGCCGCGGCGGATCAGGGTGCATCGCAGGCGGTCGGCGAGCGGGCGGACCAGGCGGGACATGAGGGGGCCTCCGTGTGGGGCGAGGACCTCGTCGTCCGGCGGGCAGGTGGCGGGGCGTCCGTGTGTCGACAACTTCATCACCGTCGAAAACGGTAGCGGGGTTCTGAATCGTTCCGGAAGCGCCTGCCCTGAGAGCTGGCTCACGCTCCCCGTCCCGCGCGAGTCGCGACGGTCTGGTACGCGAGTCGGCACCGTCTGGCACGCGAGTCGAGGATCTCTGACGGAATCGATCCCGCCAGAAATGGCCGACTCGCGCGTCCATTCGTAGCGACTCGCGCGGGGGACAGCGGGGCCGGGAGCAGCGGCGGCTGTGCTACCAGGGGCGGCCGTGCAGGACGACGGTCTTCTCCTCCGTCATCTCGGCCACCGCCCGACGCGGGCCCTCCTTGCCGATTCCGCTGCCCTTGAGCCCCCCATAGGGCATGAGGTCGGCTCGCCACAGCGGCGTCCAGTTGATGTGGACGTTGCCCGCGTCGATCTCCCGGATCGCGCGCACGGCCCCGGCGACGTCGCGGGTGAAGACGCCCGCGGAGAGCCCATAGGGCGTGCCGTTGGCCTGGCCGATCGCCGCCTCCCAGTCGGCGGCGCGGCTGACCGCGACCGCCGGGCCGAAGAGCTCCTCCTGGTGCAGCGGCGACGACGGGTCGACATCGGCGACGACGGTGGGGGCCATGACAGCGCCCTCCCGCTCCCCGCCGACCAGCACGCGGGCGCCGCCCACGGCGGCGTCGTCGATCATCCGCTGGACCCGCAGCGCCTCGCCCTCGCTGATGAGCGTGCCCATCGTGGTGTCCTCCGCGGCGGGGTCGCCGGTGCGGATGGCCGTCACCCGCGGGACGAGGGCGTCGAGGAAGTCGTCGGTCACCGCCGGATGGGTGATCACGCGCTGCACCGAGATGCACACCTGGCCGGCGTTCGCGTAGCCGCCCGCGGCCACCGCCTTCGCGGCGATCTCGAGGTCGGCGTCGGGCAGGATCACCACGGGGCTCGACGAGCCCAGCTCCAGCGAGAGCTTCTTGACCCCCGCACGACGCGAGATCCGCTCACCCACGGCCGTCGAGCCTGTGAAGGAGACCTTGCGGATCCGCGGGTCGGCCACGAGCGGGTCGCCGATCTCCTCGCCGTGCCCGGTGACGACCGAGAGCACCTCGCCCGGCAGCCCGGCGTCGAGGAAGCAGTCGGCGAGCGCCAGCGCGGTCAGCGGCGTGAGCTCGGCGGGCTTGAGCACCACGGCGTTGCCCGCGGCCAGCGCCGGCGCGACCTTGTGGATCGCCAGCAGCCCCGGGTAGTTGAACGGGGTGATCGCCAGGACCACCCCGCAGGGCTGGCGGACGGTAAAACCGAGCTTGTCGAAACCGGTGCCCGGGGCGGCGTCGAGCGGCAGCGATTCGCCGTAAAGGTGCGCGCCCTCGAAGGCCGACGTGCGGATCACGTCACCGCACCGCCCGGCCTCGACGGTCGCCTCCCGGAGGGACTTGCCGTTCTCCGCGCAGATCAGCGACGCGACGGCCGGTGCCCGCTCGTCGGCGAGGTCCGCGGCACGCAGCAGGAGGCGTAGCCGTTCGTGTGCGGGCGTCCGCCGCCAGAGCGCCGCGCCGGCGACGGCAGCGGCCACGGCGGTCTCGCAGTCGGCGACCCCCGCCCGCGGAACAACGCCGACGACCGAGCCGTCCCACGGGTTGGTGATCTCCTCGACGGCGCCCGATACTGCGCCCCGCCGCTCACCGCCGACGATCATCTGCGTGGTCATCCTGCTGCCCCCGTCGTTGCAGGAAAGCCACTTTCCTGCAACGTGGTTGCG
>JAQSWF010000219.1 GCA_029266775.1 Pseudonocardia sp. | reverse complement strand
GCGCGGGCTGGGCGGGGCTGCGGGCCGTCGGTGTCGCGCTGGCCACCGCGGCGGGGTTCGTGCTGCCGTTCCTCCCGCTGGTGGCCGTGGCAGGCGGCGCCGTCTGGGCGGTCCGCCGGCGCCGAGCCCTGCGGCAGCGGGCGACGAGCGGAGCGGAGGCGGGGTGAGCCGTCGACTCGCGCGCCCCAAACCGTCGACTCGCGCGCGAGTCGCCACGATCGGGCGCGCGAGTTGGCACAATCGGGCGCGCGAGTTGGCACAATCGGGCGCGCGAGTCGACCGTTCCTGGCGACCGCATGCGCCCGGCGGCGGGGTCTTCGCGCCCGTAGGCTCGCAGACCGCCGTCGACCGGAGGTGCCCATGACCGTCGTCCTCGCCCTGCGCTGCGCCGACGGCTTGGTGGTCGGAGCGGACTCGCAGATCACCGACTCCGCCCGCGGCCTGAGCTACCCGGCGCGCAAGCTGCACCCGCTGGGTGAGACCGCGGCATGGGGCGGCAGCGGGAGCCGCGCGGTGCTGTCCGAGCTCGAGGGCCTCTTCGACGCGAACCCGGCCGCCGTGCTGGAGGCCGGCGACGTCGCTCAGGCCTTGCAGGAGCGGGTGCTGCCCGTGCTTCGCCACCACTACGCGACGTTCATCCCCGAGGTTCCCGGTCAGCCCGCCGGCGGCGCGACGCCGGCGACGTTCGTGCTCGCGGCGGGCTACACCGACGCAGGCCCGTTCCTCGTCGACGTCGACCCGCACGGGCTGATCGGCCGGTACGAGGAGGTCGGCTTCCACGCCATCGGCAGCGGCGCGGCGATGGCGTTGCAGGCCGGAGCGCTGCTGGCGCAGCACCGCATGACCGAGCGCGACGTCGACCGCGGCGTCGTCGCCGTCATGCGGGTGCTCGACGCGCTGGACCGCACGTCGCCCAGCGTCGGTGGCCCGATGAACGTCTGCCGCATCACTCCGAAGGGGGCGCACGATCTCGACGACAAGGAGATCGAGCAGGCGCGGGAGCGGGCGCGCCGGTGGGTGGAGCTGGAGCAGCGGGCGCTGGATGAGCTCTTCACCTGAATGGGCACACTGGACGACGTGATCCGCGCCACGGAGCTGGACCGCCAGGCCGGCACGCCGCTGTGGGTCCAGCTGCTCTCCGACCTGCGGCGACGGCTGGGCGCCGGCGAGTTCACCGACGCCTTCCCGGGTGAGCTGACCCTCGTCGGCGAGTACGGGGTGAGCCGCCACACGGTCCGGGAGGCGCTGCGCCGCCTGCGCGACGAGGGGCTCGTCGTCGCGGGCCGGGGCCGTCCGCCGCGGCTCGCCTCACCGACGGAGATCGCCCAGCCGTTGGGCACGCCCTACAGCCTGTTCCAGTCGGTCGAGGCAACGGGTCGGGTGCAGCGCAGCGTGGTGCGCACGCTGGACGTGCGGGCCGACGGGGTGGTCGCGGCGCGGCTGGGCCTGGAGGAGTCGACGCCGCTGGTGCACCTCGAGCGGCTGCGGCTGGCCGACGAGAAGCCGCTCGCGATCGACCGCGTGTGGCTGCCCGAGCGGCTGGCGGCACCGCTGCTGGACGTCGACTTCGGGCGTACCGCGTTGTACGAGGAGTACGCGGCCCGCTGCGGCATCCGCGTGACGGGTGGGCACGAGCACCTCCGAGCCGTGGTGCCCGCCCCGGCGGAGCGCGAGCTGCTCGGCATCCCTCTCGACGTCGCGGCCTTCGCGATCGACCGCCTCGGGCTCGCCGGAGGGCTGCCCGCCGAGTGGCGGCAGACGCTGGTGCGCGGAGACCGGTTCAGCGTCACCGCGCGGTTCTCCCCCGCGGAGGGCTATCGCATGGGTGACCGGCCCGACTCAGCAGCAACCGATCCAGGCCGCGGCCTTCACGACAGGCGGAAGTAGGCGCGGACCGTCGTCGCGTCGGAGTCGCGATGGATGCGCACGAGGTCGGCGAGCGCATGGACGACGAAGAGCCCGTGGCCGACGTGCGGCACGTCCGGGGGCCGGCGGCCGGCGAGCGGATCGGTGAGGCGCCCACCGTCCTGCACCTGCACCACGAGGTGCTCGTCGGCGGCCCACACCTGCAGCAGCCCTTCACCACCGGAGTGGACGAGAGTGTTGACCGCCAGTTCTTGGGTGACCAGCCGCACGTCGTCGATGCGCTCGGCGGCCATGCCGTGGAGCTTGGCGGCCTGGTGCACGACCAGCCGCGCGGCCCGCGGGCCGGTCGTGGAGCGGATCACCAGCATGTCCGCCTCGACCGGGACGGGTGGGAGCGGCACGTCGAACGATGCGGCGACCGCGGCGGGATCGGCGTAGGTCGGGCTGTTCCACCGCTCGGTGCACGAGGCCAGGACGGGGTGCGTACGGGTGGCATCGGTCAGCACCGACGCCGGCAGAGCCGAGGTGTCGTACGGGCACTGGATGTACACCGGCGCCTCCGCGAGCGCCACGTTGATCAGCGCCTCGTGCTCCGCACAGGCGGGATACTCCTCGTCCGTGCGGCCCGCCCAGATCGGCTCACCCACGATGCGCACCCGCCGACCGGGGTGCTCGGCGACGAAGGGCGACAGCACCGTGCCGAGGATGCGACCGGGGTTGCGGCCGGCGACGGCCATGTCGCGCAACCGGATGTGAGGTGCTTCGTCCGTGGTCAGGCCGTCGCGCACGAGCTCCAGGTTCGCACCGGGGACCGCGACGAGCACCGGCTCGTCCCGCTCGAGACCGGCGCGGACGAAGCCGAGGACGCCGGCGAGGTAGTCGTCGGCGTTGGCGTAGAACAACGCGTCGTGCTCGAGCGTGCCCACGCCGTCGGAGTGCTCGACGGTGGCAGTCGCCGTCACGGCGCCGTGCTTCCCATCGACGTCATCTCCGACCTCCTGGCCGCGACTGCGGCGTCCACTGTCGTCCCACCTGTGGACCTCCGGACGGCTCCTGCCGACCCTCGCCGTGCGGACTCTACCGACGCACTCTAGCGGTGCGTGGCGCCTTCGCCGATCGGTAGGCGATCGGCGACGGGGGCTCCACCCGGCGGTCGAGGCGAGGCCCGGATGAACGCCGCGTGAACGCGCGTCGAAATGTCGCGTCCGCCGGCCGTCCCCACGATCACGAACCTCCGGCTCACGGCGCTTTCACGCCTACGATGCGGCCGTGAGTCTGCTGGCATCACTCCTGCTGGCCACCGTGGCGCTGCTGGTCGGGCTGGTCGGCGGGGTTGCGCTGGGCCGCCGCGGCGGCGCCGGCCAGCCCGTCGCGCCGGGTCCGTCCCCCGCCGACCCCGGACCGACCCTCGCCGACCTCCTCCTGCGGGTGTTCCGCTCCTCCGACGCGGGTCTCGTCGTGCTGACCCACTCGGGCGAGGTGGTGTTGCACAACCCCCGCGCCGGTGAGCTCGGCGTCGTGCGGGGCGGGGTGGTGGACGTCCGCGCCCGAGCCGCCTGCCGCCAGGCCGAAGCCGGCGCCGCGCCCGTCGAGGTCGACCTCTCGCCGCTGGAACGCCGGGGACGGGAGCCCTCCGCCGTGCTCGCGCACGTCCGCCTGCTCGGCGACGGGTTCACCGTCGTCGAGGCAGCCGACACTTCCGACGTCGTACGGCTGGAGGCCACTCGGCGCGACTTCGTCGCCAACGTCAGCCACGAGCTCAAGACCCCGGTCGGGGCGGTGGGCCTGCTGGCGGAGGCGGTGGTCGACGCCGCGGACGAGCCCGCGGAGGTGCGCCGATTCGCCAACCGGATCCTCAAGGAGTCCACCCGGCTCGGCGCGCTCGTCACCGAGCTCATCGCGCTCTCCCGCCTGACCGGCGCCGAGCGGCTGCCGGAGCTGAGCGCGGTCGACGTCGACGAGGTCGTGAACGAGGCGCTCGCCCGGTCCCGGCTGTCCGCCGAATCCGCGGGCATCGACATCACCGTCGATCGGTCGTCCGGCCTCGAGGTCGACGGCGACCGGACACTGCTGATCACTGCGCTGAGCAATCTCCTGGAGAACGCCATCGCCTACTCCCCGCCGGAGGCGTCGGTCTCCATCTCGCGCCGGCAGGTTGACGACACCGTCGAGATCGCGGTGACCGATCGCGGCATCGGGATCGCGACCCAGCACCAGGCGCGGGTCTTCGAGCGGTTCTTCCGCGTCGACCCGGCCCGCTCGCGGGCCACCGGCGGCACCGGGCTCGGGCTCGCGATCGTCAAGCACGTGGTGGCCAACCACGGTGGCGAGGTGCGCCTCTGGAGCAGCCTCGGCACCGGATCCACCTTCACGATCTGCCTGCCGGCCCGCGGCACCGACAACGCGGTGGCGGCCGTCGCCACCGCCGAACCGGGAGGACGTGCATGACCAGGGTGCTCATCGTCGAGGACGAGGAGTCCTTCGCCGAGCCGCTCGCGTTCCTGCTGCGCAAGGAGGGCTTCACCACCGCCGTTGCCGCCACCGGCCAGGGCGCGCTGGAGGAGTTCGACCGCAACGGCGCCGACATCGTGCTGCTCGATCTCATGCTGCCGGGCATGAGCGGCACGGACGTCTGCAAGGCGCTGCGGACCCGCTCCACTGTGCCGGTGATCATGGTGACGGCGCGGGACAGCGAGATCGACAAGGTCGTCGGCCTTGAGCTGGGCGCTGACGACTACGTCACGAAGCCGTACTCGGCACGTGAGCTGATCGCCCGGGTGCGTGCCGTCCTGCGCCGGGGCGGCGAGGCTGCGGACGACGGTGCGGCGGCGGGTGTGCTGGCGGCCGGTCCCGTGCGGATGGACGTCGAGCGGCACGTCGTCAGCGTCGACGGCGCGGACGTCGCGCTGCCGCTCAAGGAGTTCGACCTGCTCGAGTACCTGCTGCGCAACGTCGGGCGCGTGCTCACCCGCGGCCAGCTGATCGACCGGGTGTGGGGTGCGGACTACGTCGGCGACACCAAGACGCTCGACGTGCACGTCAAGCGGTTGCGCTCGAAGGTCGAGTCCGACCCGTCGGCGCCGCGGCACCTCGTGACGGTCCGCGGGTTGGGCTACAAGTTCGAGGCGTGAACGCTCGGACAGCCCGGAAGGACCGTTCGGCGCACAGCAGCCCGTGCAGACCTGGATCATCGGCCGCGGCGGCGGCACGGTGTAGGGGATGAGCCCGGAGACCGATCACATGCGACAGCGCTCCGTCGCCGAGATCCTCGCCGAGCACCGCGACGCCGGTGCCGGAATGCGGGGACGACGGCGGGGTCCGGCTGCCCGACCCTTCGTGCCTCCGGCCGGTGCCGGCCCCGCGTCCGCGACGGGTCTCGGGCACCCGCCGGCCGCGCCCGGCCGCGCCCGCCCCGCTCCCCGGGCAGCGGGGCCGGACCCGCGGACCGCCGGCACGGTGAACGACTTCCCGGCCGGCCCCGAGTCGCCCACTCTGCGCGGCGCCGTCCCGGCGCGGCCGCCCG
>JAQSWF010000019.1 GCA_029266775.1 Pseudonocardia sp. | reverse complement strand
CACCTTGCCCGGCATGATCGAGCTGCCCGGCTGCAGGTCGGGCAGGGCGAGCTCGGCCAGGCCCGTCCGCGGCCCGGAGCCGAGCCACCGCAGGTCGTTCGCGATCTTGAAGAGGGACACCGCGACGGTGCGCAGCGCACCGGACGCCTCGACGAGGCCGTCGCGGGCGCCCTGGGCCTCGACGTGGTCCTCGGCCTCACTGAGGATGTCCAGCCCGGTGGTCGCGCGCAGCTCGTCCACGACGCCCGCGGCGAACCCGGCGGGGGCGTTGAGGCCCGTGCCCACCGCCGTGCCGCCGATCGGCAGCTGGGCCAGGCGGGGGAGCACGTCGCGCACCCGGGCCGCGCCGTACTCGGCCTGGGTGGCCCAGCCGTCCGCCTCCTGGCCGAGGGTGATCGGGACGGCGTCCATGAGGTGGGTGCGGCCGGCCTTGACGACGTCGGCCCAGTCGTCGGCGCGCCGGCGCAGCGCCGCGGCCAGATGCTCGAGAGCGGGGACGACGTCGGTGGCCAGCGCCTCGGTGGCGGCGAGGTGGATCGTCGTCGGGAAGACGTCGTTGCTGCTCTGCGAGGCGTTGACGTGGTCGTTGGGGTGCACCGACGTCCCGCCGGCACGAGTGGCCAGCGTCGCGATCACCTCGTTGGCGTTCATGTTCGAGCTGGTGCCCGAGCCCGTCTGGTAGACGTCGATGGGGAAGTGGTCGTCGTGCACCCCCTGGGCCACCTCGTCCGCGGCGGCCGCAACGGCCTCGGCCACCTCCGGCGCCAGCACGCCGATGCGCCCGTTGACCCGCGCCGCCGCGGCCTTCACCAGCCCCAGCGCCCGGATCTGCGCCCGCTCCAACCCCCGCCCGGAGATGGGGAAGTTCTCCACGGCGCGCTGCGTCTGCGCCCGGTAGAGGGCGTCGGCGGGGACCCTGACCTCGCCCATCGTGTCCGTCTCGATGCGGAACCCGTCGCCGGCGTCGGTCTGCATGCTTCCCCTGTTCACGGACTCCATCATCACAAACCGCATTCTCTTCGTCGCGGGTCCGCTCGGCGGACCCGGGTGGGCACGCGACATCGTGGTCCGACCGGGTGAAACGCACCACGATGGCGTCCGCGTCGTCATGGTCGTGCGCTCCCTCCTGCACGAGGGGTCTGACCGAGGGGGTCGGAGTGGACGTCGCGCGGGAGTGGATGGACCTCGTCGGGAGCTTGCTGGCGGTGCCGATGACGACGCTGCCCGAGGAGCGGCTCGCGGCAACGCTGATCACGACGTTCGAGTCGTCCGCCTGCGCCTTTCACATGCGCCCGGCCCGCAACGCCGTCGTGCAGCGGATCTATCCGGTCGGCCGCTTCGACACCGCGCAGCTCGACGAGTGGGTTCGCCTGTCCGTGGAGGCGCCGACCGTCCACCCGCTGATGCGGTACTACCTCGCCACCGGCGACCTCGCGCCTCAGCAGGTGGCCGACGTCCCGTCGACGATCGCCGGTTCGCGCGCGCGGGCCCGCTATGCCGAACTGACCCGCGCCGACGGCATCGAGCACCAGCTGGCGATCCCGCTCCCGCCTGGCTCGAGCGGAGCCAGGTGGTTCGTGGTGGGGCGCAGCACTCCGTACTCGCCCGCGGCGATGATGCTGGCCCGCCAGGTGCAGCGGCTGATCATCGGCCTGGACCGGCAGGCCACAGCCCTCACGCGGTGGCAGCAGCGCGCGGCTGAGGGCGACGGCGGGTCGGTCGCCGCCGACGTGCGACTGACCCCGCGGGAGCTCTCCGTCCTGGGACTGGTCGCGGACGGGCTGACCGCCGCGGCCACCGCGCGCCGTCTCGTCGTCGCCGAACGCACCGTGCACAAGCACCTCGAGCGGGTCTACGCCAAGCTCGGGGTCTCCGACAGGGTGAGCGCGGTGCTGCGGGCGCAGCGGCTCGGGATGCTGCCGGAGGCGGAGCTGGCGGTGGCGCAGTAGCGGCCTACTTCCTCACGGCAGGGGCGGCGGCGGTTCGGCCGCGAGCTGCTCGTCGGACAGGTCGAAGGCGACGGACGCGTACTCGCGGAGCTTCGTCAGCCGGTGATAGCCGTCGATCATGCGCACGGTGCCGGACTTGGACCGCATCACGATCGACTGCGTCGTCGCGCCCCCGGCCCGGTAGTGCACGCCGCGCAGCAGGTCGCCGTCCGTGACGCCGGTGGCGCAGAAAAAGACGTTGTTGCCACTGACCAGCTCGTCCGTGGTCAGCACCTGGTCCAGGTCGTGGCCGGCGTCGAGGGCCTTGGCCCGCTCGTCGTCGTTCTGCGGCCACAGCCGCCCCTGGATCGCCCCGCCCATGCACTTGAGGGCCGCGGCGGCGATGACCCCTTCGGGGGTTCCGCCGATGCCGACGAGCATGTCCACGCCCGTGTTCGGCCGGGCGGCGGAGATCGCGCCGGCGACATCACCGTCGGAGATGAAGCGCACCCGCGCGCCCGCGCGGCGGATCTGGGTGATCAGCTCGGCGTGGCGGGGCCGGTCCAAGACGCAGACGGTGACGTCGGCGACCCCGACCTCCTTCGCCTCGGCGACCCGGCGGATGTTCTCCGCGACCGGCACGGTGATGTCGATGGCGTCGGCCGCCTCCGGCCCCACGGCCAGCTTCTCCATGTAGAACACGGCCGAGGGGTCGTACATCGCGCCGCGCTCGGCGACGGCGAGCACGGCCAGTGCGTTCGGCATGCCCTTGGCCATGAGCGTGGTGCCGTCGATCGGGTCGACGGCGACGTCGCAGTCCGGACCCTCGCCGTTGCCGACCTTCTCGCCGTTGAACAGCATGGGCGCGTCGTCCTTCTCGCCCTCGCCGATCACCACGACGCCGCGCATCGACACGGTGTGGATGAGGTGGCGCATCGCGTCGACCGCAGCGCCGTCTCCGCCGTTCTTGTCTCCGCGGCCGACCCAGCGGCCGGCCGCCATGGCGGCGGCTTCGGTCACCCTGACCAACTCCATGGCCAGGTTCCGGTCCGGTGCTTCCTTGCGGGGCACGGTTCGCTCGGTCATCTGGGCGACCTCCACCTCGTCTGCATGCACTCCACTCCGCGGCGCTCGGGGAGGTCCGATTTTCGCACGCGGGCCGCCGAGCCCGGCCGGACTGAGAAGATGGATGGTGTGAGTTCCGCCTCGGATCCCGGCCCACCCGCGAAGCCACCGCGCTCGGCTCTCCGTGTCCGGGACCTCCTCGGCGCGGTCGGGCTCCTCCTGGTGATCGTCTTCGTGGTCGGCGGGCTCACCCGGGGCTGCTCGTTCGCCCCCACCGGCCCCACCGTCGACCCGGACGCGGCCCCGCAGGTCGACGCGCCCGTGCAGCTGCGGGCCCTTGCAGGCAGCACGCCCTTCCCGGTGCGGGTTCCGGCCGTGCCGGCGGACTGGCGGGCGAACTCGGTAGACGCGGTCCGGGTCGGCTCCACGGGCGACCGGGCGGTCCGCACCGGGTATCTGACCCCCGACGGCCGCTACTTGCGGGTGGTCCAGTCGGATACGGACGAGGCATCGCTGCTGGCCGTCGAGGCGGAGGGTCGGCCGGTCGCCGAGGGCGTCGTCGAGGTCGCCGGGACGAGATGGGTGACCTACGCCGACGACGCCACCGAGCTGATCCGGATCGCCGACCTCGGTGACGTCCGGCTGCTGATCACGGGCAGCGGGAGCGACGCCGAGTTCGGGACGCTGGCCGCCGCCGTGGTGCGCGGCGAGGTCCTGCCCTGATCGTTCAACCGGTGGCGGAGCCCGAATCCGGCGGGTCGTCGGCGTGCTCGAGGACCGACCGCACCCGGTCGCGGGCGCCGGCGAGCTGCTCCTCGCACCGCCGGGCCAGCGCCTCGCCGCGCTCCCACAGTGCGACGGACTCGTCGAGCCCCAGGCCGCCGACCTCCAGCGCCCGGACCACCTCGGCGAGCTCGTCGCGGGCCTGCTCGTAGTCCAGGGTGTTGACGTCCGGCCGGGGTGCGTCGGGGGAGGTCACGGCTGGTCAGTCTCCACTACCGCAGCGACGGCGCCGTCCGCGACGCGGATTCGCAGCCGCGTTCCCGGCGGCGCCTCGTCGGTCGCGCGCAGCACCGGCAGGGGAGCCCCGGGCACCTGCCCCTCGGGCAGCCGCTGCACCACGGCGTAGCCACGGGCGAGGGTCGCGGCGGGGCCGAGCGCGGCGAGCTGGGCCGCGAGGTGCGCAACCTCGGTCTCGCGCGCGTCCAGCCCGCGCACCGCGCACGCCCGCGCGCTCGCGCGCAGCCGCTCGACCTCCGCGTGCAGCGCGTCGAGCTGCAGGAACGGGTCGGCCAGCACGGGCCGGTGCCGCAACGCCGCGAGCAGCCGTTCCTCGCGGTCCACCCACCCGGCCAGCGCCCGCCGGGCCCGGTCGCGCAGACCGGCCACGCGGGCGGTCTCCTCGGCGACGTCGGGCACCAGCCGGCGGCCTGCCTCGGTCGGCGTCGAGCAGCGCACATCCGCGACGTAGTCGACCAGCGGCGTGTCCGGCTCGTGCCCGATGGCCGAGACGACGGGCGTGCGGCAGGCGGCGACGGCGCGACAGAGCGTCTCGTCGGAGAAGGGCAGCAGGTCCTCGACACTGCCGCCGCCGCGAGCCAGGACGATCACGTCGACCTGGGGGTCCCGGTCGAGCGCCTCGAGCGCGTCGACGATCTGGGGAACGGCGAGCACGCCCTGGGTCGCGGTGTGCTCGAGCCGGAAACAGACGGCGGGCCACCGGGTGGTGGCGTTGCTCACCACGTCGTGCTCCGCCGCGGACGCGCGGCCGGTGATCAAGCCGATGCAGCCGGGCAGGAACGGCACGGGCCGCTTGCGGGCGGCGTCGAACAGCCCCTCGGCCGCGAGCAGCGCGCGCAGCCGCTCGATGCGCGCCAGCAGCTCGCCGATGCCGACGGCGCGGATCGCGTCGACCCGCAGGCTCAGCGTCCCGCGGCCGAGGAAGAACGACGGCTTGCCGTGCACCACCACCCGGTTGCCCTCGACGACCGCCCCGCCCCCTTCCCGAACGAGCCCGATCGGCGCCGTGAGCTGCAGCGACACGTCGGCGGCGGGGTCGCGCAGCACGAGGAACGCGGTGCCCGTGCCGGGCCTGGCCGTCACCTGGGCCAGCTGGCCCTCGACCCACACCGCGCCGAGCCGGTCTACCCACGCGGCGATCTTGCGGGCGACCGTGCGGACGGGCCACGGCGTCTCGGCGGAATTCGAGACGGGTTCCGTGCTCACGCCTCCACGCCCCGTTGCAGGAAAGCCACCTTCATGCAACCAGGTTGCAGGAAAGTGGCTCTCCTGATATGTGCGGCCGAGCGGCAGCCAGCCGCGTGGGGCTCATTCACCCCTCGGTGACCGTCGCGATCCGGTTGCTGAGCATGGTCACGTACGGCGGCCGGTCCCCGTGCGCCTGCTCCCAGGCCAGCAGCGCGTGCAGGTCGTCCACACCGAAGTGGCGCAGGCGCGCGCGCAGCTGCGGGATCGTCAACGACGCGTATCCGGGCAGGACGTCGGGTCCGGCGACGTCGACGGCGGCGACGCTGTCGGCGATCGATACGGGCAGGTTCTCGGCAGGTGGGGCGGTGTCCAGGACCCGGGAAGCGCCGGTACCGGGAGCAGAGGCCGGCCCTGTTGCGCGGGCGTCTTCGGACGCCGGTCGCACCGGGCCGGCACTCGCGCGGCCTCCGTTGCGGTGCTGCGGGAGGTCGTCGTCGAACGTCGCCCAGGCCGGCTCGTCCTCGACCGGCGGCGTCACGCCGAGCACCTGGTCGCCCTTGATCGCGAGTTCGGTCACCTTCTGCTGGACCCGCATCGAGGCTTGCAGGGCCTGGCTGACGGCGGTGACGGGCAGCTCCAGGGCCAGCCGGGGCAGGCCACGGGCCTGTTCGACGGCGATCGCGACCAGGCCGGCGGCGACGCGGACCGGCAGCGGCAGCGGCGGTGTCATGCCCCGATCATCCCCTTTCGCCGGAGGCGCGGCAGCCCGGGCCCGCGGTCGGGTCGGCTGCCGCCCGTAGTCTGGACGCATGTCCGCTTCCGAGGTCCGCGCCGACGGCAAGCGCGTCCTGCTGGCCAAGCCCCGCGGCTACTGCGCGGGCGTCGATCGCGCGGTCGAGGCCGTCGAGCAGGCGCTCGAGCAGCACGGCGCCCCTGTGTACGTGCGCAAGCAGATCGTGCACAACCGCCACGTGGTCGAGACGCTGGAGTCGCGTGGCGCGATCTTCGTCGACCGCACCGAGGAGGTGCCCGAGGGTGCGCTGCTGGTCTTCTCGGCGCACGGGGTGTCGCCTGCCGTCCGCGAGGAGGCCAAAGACCGCGAGCTCCGGACGATCGACGCCACCTGCCCGCTGGTGACGAAGGTCCATCAGGAGGCCAAGCGGTTCGCGCGCGAGGACTTCGACATCCTGCTGGTGGGTCACCACGGCCACGAGGAGGTCGAGGGCACCGCGGGCGAAGCGCCGTCCCACATCCAGCTGGTGCAGAGTGCCGCCGACGTCGACGGCTTACTGGTCCGCGACCCCGAGAAGGTCGTGTGGCTCTCGCAGACGACGCTGAGCGTGGACGAAACGATGGACACCGTCCGGGCGCTGCGGGAGCGGTTCCCGACCCTGCAGAACCCGCCGAGCGACGACATCTGCTACGCGACCCAGAACCGGCAGGTGGCCGTGAAGGTGATGGCGCCGCGCTGCGACCTCGTGATCGTGGTCGGGTCGCGGAACTCGTCGAACTCGGTGCGCCTGGTCGAGGTCGCGCTGTCGTCCGGCGCGGGCGCGGCTCGGCTCGTCGACTACGCCCGGGAGATCGACGACGCGTGGCTGGACGGCGTGGAGACCGTCGGGGTGACCAGCGGTGCGTCCGTGCCCGAGGTGCTGGTCCGCGGCGTGCTCGACCACCTCGCCGAGCGCGGGTGGACGTCGGTCGAGGAGGTCACGACCGCCGAGGAGTCGCTGGTCTTCTCGTTGCCCCGCGAGCTACGTCCGAGTCGCGTCCGGGCCTGACGGCCTTGCGCCGCGGACGCTGAACCACCAGGCGGGCCGCGCCGACGACGAGCACGGCGGCCGTGGTGACGGCCATCGTCGGGAAGCTGTTCACCAGCGGTGCGCCGACGGTGAGCAGGCCGTCGAGGACGCCGGCGTCGGGCCCCGGCCCGCCGTCGATCAGGACCACGGCCGGCACCGTGACCGCGAGCAGCAGCGGAGGCTGCACCATCGGCGCGAAGAGGCTGCGGCGGCGCACCCATGCGATCGTCAGCAGGCAGCTGGTGAAGTACAGGGTCTGGAAGACGGCCCCGGCGGTGCCGATGCGCTGCAAATCCGCGAAGAGCCCGACCGCGGTGAGCACGAAGGCGAGGGCGACGGCGGCCAGTGGCGGGATGCCGAGCACGGTGGGCAGCATCGACCGCTCGCGCACCGGCCACCGCCTCGGCTCGGATACCGGGGGCGGGGCGGGCGCCGTCACCCGATCATCGTAGCCCGGCCACTTCCCCTGCGCCCGGCCCAAAACGCCGGGTCTGACCGTCAAGCGTGGACGATGCGGGCTGGTCCGGGCCCTCGCGGTCGCCGTCCAGCGCGACCAGGGAGTCGGCAGCCGACGCGACCAGCTCGGGCGCCGACACCCGGCGCGGGCTGCGCTCGACCGTCGCCGGCGCCGCCAGCTCGTCGTCGGCGACCTTCAGCTCCGTGAGACGGCGCGCGGTGACCAGCACCCGGGCCTCGAGCGACGAGACGGTCTTGTTGTAGCTGTCGACGGCCCCATCCAGGCTGCGACCGAGCTTGGCGACATGCGTGCCCATCGTGGCGAGCCGGGAGTGCAGCTCCTTGCCCAGCTGGTGCACCGCGGCGGCGTTGCGGGCCAGTGCTTCCTGCCGCCAGCCGTAGGCGACCGTGCGGAGCAGCGCGATCAGCGTCGTCGGGGTGGCGACGACGACGTTGCGGCCGAAAGCGTGCTCGAGCAACGCGGGGTCGGCCTGCAGGGCGGCCTCGAGAAGCGGGTCGCCGGGCACGAAGAGCACCACGAACTCGGGGGTCGGCTCGAAGGCCGCCCAGTACCCCTTGGCCGACAGCGCGTCGACGTGCGCGCGCAGCTGCCGGGCATGGGCGGCGAGCCGGTCCGCGTGGGTGTCCGGGTCCCGGCTCTCGACGGCCTCGAGGTACGCGGCGAAGGGCACCTTCGCGTCGACGACGATCGACTTCCCGCCAGCGAGGTGGACGACCATGTCGGGCCGCACCGCGCCGTCGTCTCCCACTGCCGTGACCTGGGTGGAGAAGTCGCAGTGCTCGACCATCCCGGCCAGTTGCACGACCCGCTCCAGCTGCAGCTCGCCCCACCGGCCGCGGACCTGCGGTGCTCGCAGGGCGTTTACCAGCGACTTCGTCTCGTGCTGCAGCAGTTCCGAGCTGCTGCGCATCGCCTCGACCTGCTCGCGCAACCCGACGTAGGCCGACTGGCGCTCCCGCTCCACCTCACGCAACTGGCCTTCGACCCGCTGCAGCGCAGCGGATACCGGGTCCAGCAGCGCGCCGACGGACTTGTCACGGACGGCGGCGTCGCTGGCGAGCGCGGCGGCGGCCTCCTTGATGCGTCCCTCGGCGAGCGCGACGAACTGCTCGTTGTTTGCGGCCAAGGCGTCGGCGGACAACGCACGGAAGGCCTGCGTGAGCTCGGAGTCGCGGCGGGTGAGCAGCCGCTCCCGCTCCGCCGCCGCCTCGCGCTCGGCGCGGAGAGCGGCACGGGCTGCCGCGGCGTCGGCTCGCAGGGTGACGGTCGCGTCGCCGGCGGCGCGTGCGGCCTCGGCGGCCGCAGCGCGGTGACGTGCCGCGAGCACGAGCCAGCAGGCCGCGGCGCCCACCAGCACCCCGACCAGCAGCACGACGCCTGCGGCCACCACGTCCATGCGCTCAGCGTGCCGTCGGGCACCGACACAACCGCGTCCGGCGCGCCGGGACACACGCCCGCAATCGGTGAGCGGTCGAACATGTGGTCGATCAGCCGGCCAGCGGCAACCAGGGCGCCGAGGAGCGGAAGCGGCGCCGCAGCACCTCCGGAAGTCAGCCGCCCGCCTCGTGCCCCAGCAGCCACCGTTTCACCGGCAGGCCCCAGCGGAACCCGCCGAGGCTGCCGTCGTTCCGCAGCACCCGGTGACACGGGACGAACAACGCGGGGGCGTTGCGGGCGCACGCCGACGCCGCCGCTCGCACCGCCGCCGGCCGTCCGGCCTTGGCCGCGTACTCGGTGTAGCTCACCACTACCCCTGCCGGGACCGTCCGCAGCACGTCCCAGGCGTGCTCCAGGAACGCGCCGCTGCGCTGCCGCACCGGTACCGCCGCCGGCGCGTCGAGGTCTCCGTCGTGGTACGCGGCCACGGCCGCCGAGACGGGGCCGAGGTCCGTGAGCCGCCGCACCGAGGCGGGCCGCAGGGTCGGGTGCACCAGCGGTAGCAGCGCGTCGACGTCGGCCGTCCAACCCGACGCGAGCACCGCACCGTCGCCGTCCACCACGGCGGTGAACGCGCCGGCGGGAGTGTCGAGCGTCATCCAGGTGCTCACGAGGTCCTCCGGGTCGTCGCCGCGGAGCGGTCGTCCTGCGGCAGCACGGCCACATGCTGCCACCCGCCCCGGCGTCGACCTCGCGGGAATCGGACGCGGCGGCCCGGCGACTACCCTGGGATCCTGTGTCTCTCACCCTCGGCATCGTCGGGCTGCCGAACGTCGGCAAGTCGACGCTGTTCAACGCGCTGACCCGCAACGACGTGCTGGCCGCCAACTACCCGTTCGCCACAATCGAGCCGAATGTCGGCGTGGTCCCGCTGCCCGACGCGCGCCTCGACGTGCTCGCGCGGATGTTCTCGTCCGCCCGGGTCGTGCCCGCGACGGTCTCGTTCGTCGACATCGCCGGCATCGTGAAGGGTGCGTCCGAGGGCGCCGGGCTGGGCAACAAGTTCCTGGCCAACATCCGCGAGTCCGATGCGATCTGCCAGGTCGTGCGCGTCTTCGACGACCCGGACGTCGTGCACGTCGAGGGCACCGTCGACCCCGCGTCCGACATCGAGACGATCGCGACCGAGCTGATCCTCGCGGACATGCAGACCCTCGAGAAGGCGCTTCCCCGCCTGCAGAAGGAAGCGCGGACGCACAAGGATCGACGTCCCGCGCTGGAGGCCGCCGAGGCCGCCGTGGCGATCCTCGACGGCGGGCGAACGCTCTTCGCCGCCGGCGTCGACTCCGGCCCGCTCCGCGAGCTGAGCCTCCTCACGACCAAGCCGTTCCTCTACGTCTTCAACGCGGACGAGGCCGTGCTGACCGACGACGCTCGCCGCAAGGAGCTCGAGGAGCTGGTGGCGCCGGCGCAGGCCGTGTTCCTCGACGCCAAGGTCGAGGCCGAGCTGCTCGAGCTGGACGAGGAGTCGGCGCGGGAGCTGCTCGAGTCGATCGGCCAGCCCGAGCCGGGGCTGTACGCGCTGGCCCGCGCCGGCTTCACCACCCTCGGCCTGCAGACCTACCTCACCGCGGGCCCGAAGGAGTCCCGCGCCTGGACGATCAAGCGGGGCGCCACGGCACCGCAGGCCGCCGGCGTGATCCACACCGACTTCGAGCGCGGCTTCATCAAGGCCGAGGTGGTGTCGTACGACGACCTGGTCGAGGCGGGCTCGATGTCGGCGGCGAAGGCTGCGGGCCAGGTGCGGATCGAGGGCAAGGACTACGTCATGCAGGACGGTGACGTGGTCGAGTTCCGCCATAGTTAAACGTCTCGCGTTGGCTCGCCTCGGCGCACTACCCAGAGGCAATCTGGGTCGTTATCGTCGCGCGCCGTGGAGCACCGCGCCGCCGCGCAAGTCGCCGAGGTTGGCGCTGACGAGGCGAACCCGATGCCCCCGAGCGAGGTCACCGGTTCTCGCCCAGCGGCTCGTCCGGGAGGTTGTTACAGAACTCCTCGTCTGCGAGGTCGTACATCTTCCCGGCGTCGACCTCCGAGATCCAGTCCGCCTGCATCGGGGTGGTACTCATGTAGATGCGGCGGCTCGACTCGTTGTCCCCGCCCTGCTTGAAGGCGCAGGCGCTCACCATGTTGATGATCGTGTTGTGCTCCTGCTCGGGCGGATACGTCACGCCCGCCTCCGTCAGCCGCTCAGCTTGCTTCTCAGCCCAGGAGTCAACAGACGACGCACAGCCCGCGAGTGCTAGTAGCGCAAGCGGGAAGGCGACCACGACACGACGCATGCCAGATTTGTCTTAGATCACTTCACGGCGTTACTCGCTCGGGATGTTCAGGGCAGAACCGTTAGTAGGCGTCAGGGGCTGCACCTTGCTGGGGTGGGGGTGCGAGCGGGCTCGATGTCAGCTGAGGAGCGGGACATGAGCGACACGAAGATCTGGGGACCGTGCGGCCACAACTGGCTCGACTTCGCCTGCTACGCGGCGGGCGCTCTCAACAATGAGATCGAGGTCCGCGCCGTCGAGGCGCAGGTGGTCGCCTGTGCCGCCTGCTCGGACGAGCTGGGCGACCACCTAGAGGTCGCGGGGCTGATCTACGAGGCGGTCGATACTGCGACGGCGTCGATTTGGCGGCTCCGCTGCAGTAAGCCGGGCCCCCGTCGTGGCTTTCGCCCGGGGTCTGCGTGGGCGGTACCGGCTGGCCGGGGAGGAAACCGACGAGCAGATCGCGGAGAAGGACCTCGGCTCCGACGACCTGCTCGCCCTGCCCGCCGACACGTGGTCGGCCATCCGCGGATGCGCCGAGCAGCTGCTCACCGCAGCCGAGGTTGATGGGCTCGTTGGCGCGCGGTTGTGGCTCAACGAACGCGGGTTGTCGTGGTCATGGGCGACCTCAACCCCTCTGGGCGAGGGCGGGACGCGCCTGAGGGTGCATTGACGGCGCTCACTCGCTCGTCGTCGGCGCGTCGGTCCAGGAACCACACGTCGGCGAGATCGACCGCGGCGATCTGCTGCTCGGCGGCGATCCGTTCCAACGCGGAGGCCAGCTGCAGCGACAGCTCCACCGTTATCGCCGCCAGCCCAACGGCACCGAATTCGGCGAGAGCCGCCTTGGCCACCGCCCAGGCTCCCTCAACGCCGCGCTCGTAGTTGTGGTCGTCGGACAACACGGCCTGCACCACCTCATAGGACCGGCGGCGGACCTGCGACGGCGACGGCGCCGCCAGGCGCCCAGCAGACTCGTCCACGCTCATCACCGACACCATTGCCGAACCGTTTGTCCAACTCGCGTATCAGAAATGGAAGATCCAGCGGGGTCGGATGACAACGACGTGCGCGGCTCCACCCATACAGCGTAAACCCTGCACTAAGGTGGAGGGTCAAGCTGCTGATTGCGGTGGAATGACTCGCCCCGGGACTCGGTTGCCCAATGCGCTCTCAAGGCGGCCAACATGCGCTCCCGGGTGGGCGCGTCGATCCGACACGCGCTCCCCTCCGACAGCCCCGTTCCCGGGCGCATGACGTCGGTGCCGTTGACCAGCACCGTGGGTGACGGGTAGTCGCCCACCCGGACGAGCACCGGGTCAGGGATGCCGACGGCAATCAGGCACTGCCGCACCATCCGGTGCGCCGCTGGCGCCAATGGGCAGCCCTCGTAATGGAGCAACTCCACGCGCATGCCCGACCCCCGTCCTTGACGGCGGCGATCGCCCGGGCCGCCCATTCGTCTAGGTCACCCGGTTTCGTCCGCCGTCAGAGGGATGGTCGCGGTCATTGCTCTAATACGTCGTCTCTTTCTGATACATCGTCCTTGTCTGATACATCGTCCTTGTCTGATACGTCGTCTGTTGAGGCGTCGTCCTCGATCAGATAGCAGACCTGGTCGGGTCCGCAGCGGGCCGGGTCCGGCTCGTCGCCAAGGGGGTGGCGAGCGCGGAGTTCATCGCGCAGCGCGGTCAGTTCCTTGATACGGGTGTCCAGGGCGCCGATGTGAATGTCGAGCAGCTCGGCCACGTAGCTGCACGGCGGGCCCTGGTAGTCACGGATGCGCAGCACTTCGGCGATCTCGGCCAGCGACAGGCCCAGGGTCTGGGCCGAGCGCACGAACCGCAACCGGGTGACCGCGTCCTGGTCGTAGGAGCGGTATCCGCCCGGGGTGCGCTCGGGGGTGGGCAGCAGCCCGCTCTGCTCGTAGAACCGGATAGTGCGCACCGAAAATCCGGTCTCGGCGGCGAGCTGGCCGATGCGCATTTACTGAGGTTAGCGATCCTCACGCTTGACCCTCCATCCTGGTGGAAGGTCTAGCGTCTCCGCGGACGGCGGGACCCCACAGTGGGTCTCGCCTGCACGGGCTCCTGCCGGGGAGCCCGCTGCTGGCCCCCGTCACCGCCCGTCGCGGGCCGACCGTGACCCCACCCGGGCGCCGAGACCCCTCCCTCGCGCCCGGGTGGATCCATACCTGGGGTCGCCCGGCGACGGCGCGAGCGGCCCGGATACCGCACCCGAACCCGCCTCCAGGGAGATGCTGAAAGCCCGCCGAGAGGCTGAACCCCTCCCACGCCTCCCGGCGGGCCGGCCACGGCGGCCGCCATGGATGACCACCGCAGCCTTGACCGGTCACGTCCCCAGGACCACGCGACCGACCCACGTCTGCCCTACCCAGCCCCCGAGCAGTCACACCTGACGCCACTCCAACTGCCACTGCACGCCGGATGGCCGTACGCCGTCCGCGGCAACGGACTCACCCGGGCGTGCGGAGCGAGGCGCTGGCAGCGGATCAGGTTGAGGTTGCGCGACGGGTCGCGTGCTGCGCTCAGTGGTCATCCACAGGCTGTGGACGACGTTGTTGATGCCTGCAGGGCTCAGTCCTGGTTCGGGTGGTCGCTGGGGAACAGCAAGATCCAGGGCACGAGTAGGAGGGTGGTGAGCAGGCACAGGGCACTCCACCAGTCGCCTGGTAGTGCAGACGCGGTGACGATCAGGATGATCAGCGCGGCGATCAGGAGCGCGACGCGCACGACGCCTGCCCGCCGTCGGATCCCCCTGGGCCAGTCGGCGCACTCCAGGTGACGGGCGAGGGTGGGGTCCTCGACGAATAGGTCGTACTCGATTTCAGCGAGGACCTTCTGCTTGCGGGCGGACAGACCGCCTGAATCGTCGGGCCCGGAGGTGCTCGAGGCAGCCATGTCCAAGCCTCTCCGCGCGATTGATATGGATCGCCGACCAGCCTTCCCGGCACGCCCTGCCGGGCTGCTGCGTTCGGCCGAACGGGTGCCGCCGGACGGGCGTCACCTCGGTCTCGGTCCGCGACTGGGATGACGCCGCCGCGCGGCTGGGCCACCAGGCCATCACCGCCGCCTACGGCGGTGCGGAACGCAGGCCGTCGCGTTCGGCTGGCGTTGACCCTCGACGACCTCGCCCGGCATCTTCGCGACCTCGCCGTGCTCTCCGGCGGCCACCGGCTGACGTTCTTGCGAGGTAGCCCGACCAGACCCCGACGGTGGCGGAGCCGGCCGTGCGATCTGGACGGCGGGCGTACAGGTGGCCGATCAGCTGCCGTGTCCACGGTCGTACGTTGAGGAGCGCACCGACCGGCGCTGCGTAAGAGTCCTTCGTGACGCGGCAGTAGGCCTCGACGAAGTCCACCAGGTTGTCCCCGTCGCCGCGCTCCACGTCCGCGGCCGGCACGGGGGTCAGCCACCGCGGCGGCCACCCCTCAACGCGCGCTGTTCTGCCTCGCCCGGAGTTCGTCGAGCTTCGAGACACGCTTCACCTCCGCTAACCCGAGACTCGGATCCGGGCCGTGCTGCACAAGCCGCCCTATTAGCTGACGGGTCCTGCCGCCGCGAACGTGACACCACAGCTGCGCGCCACAACCGTGTCGTCACGCTCGCAACGATCACCGGGTCTTTGCCGCGCTCACCGCCAGCCCAGCTCGGGGGCGACGTGAGTCAGCACGCTCTGGACCACATGCGCGTTGTAGTCGACGCCCAGCTGGTTCGGCACGGTGAGCAGCAGCGTGTCCGCGGCGGCGATCGCCTCGTCCTCGGCAAGCTCGGCGACCAGCTTGTCCGGCTCGTCGGCATAGGTCTTGCCGAACCGGGCGTTTCCGCCGTCCAGCCACCCGACCTGGTCAGTGCCGCCGCGCTCGTGCCAGAACAGCTGTCGGTCGAGGTCGCTGACGATCGGGAAGATGCTGCGGCTCACCGACACGCGGGGCTCACGGTCGTGGCCGGCCGCCTTCCACGCGTCCCGGAACCGCTGGATCTGCTCGGCCTGCAGCTGGTGGAAGGGCACGCCGGTGTCTTCGGTGAGGAGCGTCGAGCTCATGAGGTTCAGGCCCTGCTCGCCCGCCCACTCCGCGGTGGCGCGCGTGCCGGCGCCCCACCAGATTCGGTCCCGCAAGCCCGGCGCGTGCGGCTCGACGCGCAGCAGGCCCGGCGGGTTCGCGAACATCGGGCGCGGGTTCGGCTGGGCGAAGCCCTCGCCCTTGAGCACCTCGAGGAACACCCGGGTGTGCTCACGGGCCATGTCGGCGTCGCTCTGGCCCTCGTCTGGCACATAGCCGAAGTAGCGGAAGCCGTCGATCACCTGCTCCGGTGATCCCCGGCTGATGCCCAGCTGCAGGCGGCCGCCGGAGATCAGGTCGGCAGCGCCGGCGTCTTCGGCCATGTACAGCGGGTTCTCGTACCGCATGTCGATCACGGCGGTGCCCAACTCGATGCGGCTCGTCCGCGCCGCGGCCGCCGCCAGCAACGGGAACGGGGACGCAAGCTGCTGGGCGAAGTGGTGCACGCGGAAGTATGCGCCGTCGGCCCCCGCCTCCTCCGCGGCCACCGCCAGCTCGATGGACTGCAGCAGGGCATCTGCCGCCGAGCGAACCTGGGAGTGCCGCGACGGCGACCAGTGCCCGAACGACAGGAACCCAATGTTCTTCATGTCTCAACCAACTCGCCGACAATGAGCTGCATTCCCCGAGCTGGACACCGCCCAGCGCCGACGGCATCGTCCTGCCCGAACCCGTTGTCGACCGGGGAGGCGATGCGTGAAGCCCGTGCTCATGCCCCCGCGGCGGTTTGCCCACTTCTACCGCGGGGGTGCCCGCATCACGGACCTGCGGGGGGTGCCCGGGCCGAGCGACTGCTCGCCGGAGGAGTGGCTGGCCTCCACCACCACCCGATGGGGCGCAGCCCCGGCCGGCCTGAGCGTCCTGCCGGACGGCCGGTTGCTGCGCGACGCGGTGGCCGGGCAGCCCGAGGCGTGGCTCGGGCCCGAGCACGTCGCCGCGTTCGGGGTGGACACGGGCCTGCTCGTCAAGCTGCTCGACGCCGGCGAGCGGCTCCCGGTGCACCTGCACCCGGACCGGGTCTGGGCATTGCGGCACCTCGGCTGCCCGTACGGCAAGACCGAGGCCTGGTACGTCGTGGCAGCCGACGAGGGCGCCTTGGTGCACCTCGGGTTCCGTGAGGACATCCCTGCCGCCGAGCTGGCCGACCGCGTCGAGCGCCAGGACGCGGCGGCGCTGCTGGACGCCATGCACGTGCGGACGGTGTCGCCGGGAGACGGCATCCTCGTCCCGGCGGGCTGGCCGCACGCGATCGGCGCCGGGATCCTCGTCGTGGAGGCGCAGGAACCGACGGACCTGTCGATCCTCCTCGAGTGGCGCGGGTTCGACCTGGACGGCTCTGCGGACGGACACCTCGGCGTCGGCTTCCCGACGGCGCTGCGGGCGGTCGACGTGCGCGGCCGGCAGCCCGAGGAGATCGACGCGCTGGTGCGCCGCGGTGCCGGTGAGCGCGCCGACGTGCTGCTCGACGTCCTGCCGCGCGCCGCCGACGACTACTTCCGGCTGCACCTGGCGCGGCCCGAGTCCGCCGTCGCCGTTCCGGCCGGCTTCGCCGTCACGGTCGTGCTCGGCGGTACCGGTGAGGTGGCAACGGGAGCAGCGTCCCTGCCCGTGTCCCGCGGGGATGTCCTCGCCGTCCCGTACGACGCCGGGGACTGGATGCTCGGTGGCGCCGTGGACGCCGTGGTCTGCCGGCCGGGTCTGGTCGCTCCCGACAGATGAGTTTCGGCGTCTCGCCGGGTCTGTACCGGTGATCGCGCCCATCGAGCAGGAGAAGACGAGGACATGACCACCACGCCACTGCCCCCGGTCGTCGACGAGCCGACCTGGCGCAGCCAGCTTGACGAGCTGCGCAAGCGGGAGAAGGCCGCCACCAGGGAGCTCGACGCCATCGCCGCTCAGCGACGGCGGCTGCCGATGGTGCAGCTGCCCGACTACACCCTGCAGGGGCCGGATGGCCCGATCCGGCTCGTCGACGTGTTCGCCGGAAAGCCGCAGCTGATCACGTACCACCACATGTGGCACCCCGGTCAGGAGTGGCAGTGCCCGGGCTGCACCGGGTTTACGTCCCAGTTCTGGAGGCTGGAGTTCCTCGACGAGTACGACGCCCGCTTCGTCGTCGTCACCCAGGGGCCGATCGACGACGCCCTCGCGTACAAGCGGCGTGTCGGCAACGCCATGGACTGGTACTCGACCGCCGACAGCCCGTTCGGTGCCGACGTGGGTGCTCCGGCTGGCGCCGGGTTCGCGGTGAACGTCTTCCTCCGCGACGGCGACACGGTGTACCGCACCTGGCACACCGACGGCCGCGGCACCGAGCAGCTGAGCCACACGTTCCCGCTGATCGACCTGCTGCCCTACGGCCGGCAGGAGGAGTGGCAGGACGTCCCGGACGGCTGGCCGCAGGCGCCCACGTACAGCCACTGGTGGGGCTCGGAGCAGTACGCCCGGTACGGCGACGACCCCTGACCGTACGGTCGGGGTGGCCGGCCGCCACCCCACGACCCGGACTACCGCTTCACGCTCGCCAACGAGCGCACGTTCCTGGCGTGGCTGCGGACGGCGCTCGCCCTGCTCGCCGCCGGCGTGGCGGTGGTGCAGCTGCTTCCCGAGTTCGGGATCGCGGGAGCCCGCCGCACCGTGGGCGTCATGTCCGTCGCGCTCGGCATCGCGGTCGCGGCGGCGGCGATCCGCCGGTGGCGGCGGGTTCAGCACGCGATGGAGCGCGACGAGCCGCTGCCGCCGACGCGAATGCCGCTGCTGCTCGGAGCCGCGCTCGCCAGCTCGGTCTCGCGGTGGCGGTCCTGCTCGTCTTCGGAGGCTCGGGGTGAGCGGCGGGCGCACCTCGCGCGTCGACCGGCCAGGGCTGCAGGCGGAGCGCACGGTGCTCGCCTGGGACCGGACGGCGCTGGCGCTGCTGGGCAACGGGGCACTCCTGCTGGTGGGCGATGTGCGCGGAACGAGTGACGTCCTCCTGCTGACAGCAGCGCTCGCACCGGTGGCGGCGGTGACCGTGGCGATCCTGGGCAGACGTCGGTCCCGACAGCTCTCGCAGCCCCGCACGGACACCCTGGCCGGGGCGTCCCTGCCGGTGCTCGTGGCGGGCGCCGCCACGGTGTCTGTGGGGTTCGCCGTACTCGTCGCGATGCTGATGGGGAGCCTGGACCCGTAACCCGGGGTACAACCGATGCGTGACTCGTTGGCTGTTCACCGCGGCGTCGGCCAGCTACCTCGCCAGCTGCGGCCTCGGCCTCGGCGTGCACTCGGGCCTGCTGCACACCGGACGCGCGCGCTGGCTCCACCACGCCCTGTACGTATCGACGTCCGCTCTCACGCTCGCGGCTGCCGCCGCCACGCTCCGGGACCGCGACGCCTGCCGGGCAGGCCGAACGTTGCTGCCGGCGGCCGTTCCGCTCGCGGTGATCCCGTTTCTCTCGGCGCGATCCTGGCGTCATCCCGCGCTGGCGGCGAGCGCGGCGCCGTTCTTCGCCGGCGCGCTGGCCCGATCGTGGACGACTCGGAAGAGAGGTCGTAGGTGGAGTTCCTCGACGTCGTTCGGCGGCGCAAAACCACCAACGGGCCGTTCCTGCCCGATGCAGTGACGCCTGAGCACCAGCGGCTGCTCATGGAGGTCGCCGGCCGGGCGCCGTCGCAGCTCAACAGCCAGCCGTGGCGGTTCCTGATCATCGAGGACCGGGCCACGATCGAGCAGGTCGCCACCATCAGCGGGGCAAGCATGACCGAGGCGATGTCGAACGGGGCATTCTTCGAGCGCTACCGGCGTTACTTCCGCTTTTCGGCCGAGGAGATGGAGACCCGCCGCGACGGCATGCTGTTCGACCACCTGCCCGCACCGCTGCGCCCGTTCACCAAGCAGGTCTTCACCCGACGTGGGCAGCGGCTGATGAACACCCTGCGCGTGCCCCAGATCCTCGGCGAGGAGAACCGCAAGCTCGTCGCGGGCTCGCCGCTGCTGCTCGCGGTCATGCTCGACCGCAGCGAGTACCGCCCCGACGAGCTGTCGTCGTTCTACTCGGTGTTCAGCATGGGCGCCGCGATGGAGAACGTCTGGCTCGCCACCGTCGAGCTCGGCATGGGCATCCAGTTCATCTCCTTCCCCATGGAGGTGCCGGGCCAGTGGAAGCGGCTGGTCGAGCTCTTCGCCGTCCCTGACGGACTCGAGCTCATGGCGGTCTACCGGCTCGGCTACGTCCCCGAGTCGGCGCGGCGGCCGGCGATCGACTGGACCAGCGCGCAGCGCAAGCGGCCCTCCCAGTACGTCTTCCGCGGTACCTGCGCCACCCCCCAGACGGGCTGGGACGGCCCGTCACGCTGAGCGTGCGGCCATCGCGCCGCACCGGTGCACCGACCAGGCATAGCCGGCGAGAGCGAGGCCCGCGCTGGCGGTCACGACCGCGATGCCGTGGGGTGGCCAGGCGTCGATCGCCGCACCGCCCAGCAGGGGGCCGACGATCGCGCCGCTCTCGTACGCCATGAGGAAGCCGGCATTGGCGAGCACCAGCCGCTCGCGGGGAACGCGCTGTCCGAGCAGGGCCAGCCCGACGGCGTAGAACGCCATGACCACCCCGCCCAGGACGAAGGCGGCCGCGAACGCCAGCCCGTCCACCGTGATGAGAACGGCGAGCAGCGCGGCGAGCGCAGCCAGGGCGACCCCGAGCGCGGCGAGCAGAGCGGTGCGGTCGACGTGGTCGGCGAGCCAACCGATGCCGAACTGCAGCACGATGCCGCCGACCAGCAGCACCGACAGCAGCCGCAGCGCCGTGCTGTCCGAGGCGCCGGCCTCGACGGCGTACACCGGCAGCAGCGAGATGTACCCGAACTCGACGACGCCGCCGGTGGCCGACGCGGCCAGGGCCAACGGGGCGAGCGCGATCACCTCGCGGAACCGGAACCGCCCCGGCGACTGCAGTGTGGGGGCCAGTCGGCGAGCAGCGACGAGGGGTGCGGCCAGCAGGACCATACCGGCGATGCCCAGGACGAACGGCAGCGCGCCGGTGGTGCCGAACGCGTCCAGCAGCAGCGGTCCGGCGGCCCATCCCCCGAACAGCAGCAGCGTGTACACCGCGAGCACCCGTCCTCGGGTGGCGTCGGTGCTCACCGTGTTGATCCAGGTCTCGCCGACGAGCCACGGCAGGATCAGCCCGATCCCCGAGAGGAACCGCAGGAGCACCCACCACCAGCTGCCCGAGAGCACCGGCATCAGGGCGAAGGTCACGGCCATGACGGCGCTGCCGGCGACCATCGCCCGGACCGGCCCCATGCGCGCGGCAATCCAGGGCGCGAACGGCACCAGTGCGAGCACCGCCAACGACGGAGCGCTGCCGCCGAGCCCGACCAGCCACCCGTCGGCACCCCACGCGGCGAGCTGCACGGTGGTGATCGTGTAGCCGATGCCGTAGGCCAGGCCCAACCCGACCGTCGAGGCCAGCACCGCCGCCAGGCTCAGCCGTCGCTGCCGGGGTTGCAGGTCGGCGCCGGTTTCGGACGCCGCGTTGCACATCGTCATGGTCGCACCACCCCACCTCGATCTCTACACCGTAGAAGAGTAGTTTCTACGCTGTAGAGATGGCAAGGAGGCCGAGTGGCCGAGGAGCATCGGGCGGGAGCCGGTTCGCGGGGCCTGTCCGTCGCGCAGATCGTGGAGGCGGCGGTCGCCGTCCAGGAGGACGTCGGACCGGAAGGGTTCAGCGTCCGCAAGGTCGCGAC
>JAQSWF010000218.1 GCA_029266775.1 Pseudonocardia sp. | reverse complement strand
CATGCTGCCTCTGGTAGCCAACGCTGACGAATTATCTTGTAAGCGGTAGGTCGTCGGTTCGAGTCCGACCTCCGGCTCCGTGCCGGCTCCGTGCCGGCTCCGTGCCCAGTTCACCACGTGGCCGGGTGTGTTGCCTGCAGTTGTTGGGCGAGGGCGGCGGTGGCTGTGGCTGGGTCGTCGGCCTCGGTGATGGCGCGGACGACGACGACGCGGGTGGCCCCGGCGGTGAGGACGTCGTCGAGGTTGGTGTGGTCGATGCCGCCGATGGCGAACCAGGGACGTCCGGGCTGGCGCTGGGCGACGTGCTGGAGGAGGGGGATGCCGGCGGCGGGGCGTCCGGGTTTGGTGGGGGTGGGCCACACCGGGCCGGCGCAGAAGTAGTCGACTCCTGGTTCGGAGGCCGCGGCGTCGGCCTGCGCCGGGGTGTGTGTGCTGCGGCCGACGAGGGGACGGTCGCCGATCACTTGTCGGGCGACGGGGACGGGGATGTCGTGCTGGCCGAGGTGGAGCACGTCCGCGTGGGCGGCGAGTGCGATGTCGGCGCGGTCGTTGACGGCGAGCAATGTTCCGTGCCTACGGCAGGCGTCGGCCATCATCTCGAGTAGCGTAAGCTCCTCGCGCGCTTCGAGGTGCTTGTCGCGCAGCTGCACGATGTCGACCCCGGCCGGCAGGGCCGCGTCGAGGAACTCCGCGAGGTCGCCACGGGTTCGCCGGGTGTCGGTGCACAGGTACAGCCGCGCCTGGGCGAGTCGGGCGCGCGGGTCCGGGGCGTCGGTCACGGAGTCATCAGTCACGGAGCCATCGGTCACCGAGCCATTCAACCCCGGGGGCGGGAGGGCGTGCGCCGTGTGGCGGGAGTGGCTACGGTGGGCGTGCCGGTGCGAGCCGGCCACGGGAGCCCCCGAGAGGGGCTGAGAGGGAGGCTGGGGGCCTCCGACCGTCGAACCTGATCCGGGTCATGCCGGCGAAGGGAGTCGCGATCGTGAGCGCTCGGGCGGAGCTGGTCGTCGTCGGCGGCGGTGTCGTCGGGTTGGCGATCGCCTGGCAGGCGGCTCAGGCTGGCACGAATGTCACCGTGGTCGACCCGGCGGCCGGGGAGGCCGCTTCGTGGGTGGCGGCCGGGATGCTTGCCCCGGCGTCGGAGAGCTGGTTCGGCGAGGAGGCGCTGCTGCGGCTGAACCTGCTCGCCGTGGACCGGTTCCGCGCGTTCGCCGCCGCACTCGAAACGGCCACCGGCGCCGACATTGGCTTGCGGCGGGACGGGACGCTCGCGGTGAGCTACGACTCGGGTGACCGCGCGGCGCTGGCCCGGTCGGCGGCGTTGCGCCGCGCCTACGGGTTGCCGGTCGAGGAGCTCGACCGCGCGCAGTGCCGCCGCCTGGAGCCGTTCCTGTCCGCCGACGTGCAGGGCGGGGTGCTGGCCGCCGGGGACTGGTCGGTGGACAACCGCCGCTACCTCGCCGCGCTGCGCCGGGCGGTGACCGACGCCGGGGCCGGGCAGCTCACCGGTCGGGTCGCGCGGCTGGAGGTCGTGGCCGACCGCGTCGCCGGTGTCACGCTCACCGACGGCCACATGGTGGCTGCCGAGACGGTGGTGCTCGCCGCGGGCGCATGGTCCGGGTCGATCGACGGGGTGCCCGAGCCGGTGCGCAGGGGGGTGCGGCCGGTGAAGGGCCAGCTGCTGCGCCTGCGGCTGCCGCAGCGGATGCCGCCGGTACTGCAGCGCACGGTACGTGCGACGGTCCGCGGCTTCGACGTCTATCTCGTGCCGCGCACCGACGGGGAGGTGGTGGTCGGCGCGACGGTGGAGGAGCGCGGGTTCGACCGCACGGTCACCGCGGCCGCGGTGCACGACCTGCTGCGCGACGCGATGACGCTGGTGCCCGTGTTGGGCGAGCTGGTGCTGGCGGAGATGTGTGTCGGCCTGCGGCCGGGCACAGCCGACAACGGGCCGATCGTGGGCGGCACCGACGTCGACGGACTGATCGTCGCCACCGGCCACTACCGCAACGGCGTCCTCCAGTCGGCCGCGACGGCGGAGGCCGTGATGGCGGTACTGACCGGCGCACCGCTTCCCGCCGAGTGGGCGCCGTTCACCGGCCGGACGGCGGTTTACCCGCCGGCAGCGCGTTGGCCGATTTGGTCGCGCTGGTCACCAGCGCGCAGTCGGGCATCGCCGTCGCCGTCAACGGCGAGGTGGTGCCCCGCGGCTCCTGGCCCGACACCCGGCTCGCCGACGGTGACCGAGTCGAAGTCGTGACCGCCATGCAGGGAGGGTGAGGGGAGTGACCAGATGTTGACCGACGGTGTGTCGGCCGATCATGCGCCGGTCGATGACGGGCTGGCCGGGGACGTCGATCCGCTGGTGATCGCGGGCCGGGCGTTCGCGTCGCGGCTGATCGTCGGCACCGGCGGGGCGCCCAGCCTGGACGTGCTCGCCCGTGTCTTGCGCGCCTCCGGCACCGGGTTGACGACGGTGGCGATGCGTCGGGTGGACCCCGACGGCGGGGGCTCGGTGCTCGACGCGGTGCGCGCCGCCGGGGTGGAGATCCTGCCCAACACCGCCGGCTGCCGCACCGCGGGGGAGGCGTTGCTGACCGCGCGGCTGGCGCGTGAGGCGCTCGGTACCAGCTGGGTGAAGTTGGAGGTGGTGCACGACGACCACACGCTGCTGCCGGATCCGGTGGAGCTGCTCGACGCGGCGCGGCTGCTGGTCGACGACGGGTTCGTGGTGCTGCCCTACACCAATGACGACCCGGTGCTCGCCCGACGGCTCGAGCAGGTCGGCTGCGCCGCGGTCATGCCGCTCGGGTCGCCGATCGGATCGGGCCTGGGTATCCGCAACCCGCACAACATCGCCATGATCGTCGAACGGGCGTCGGTGCCCGTCGTGCTCGACGCCGGCATCGGCACCGCGAGCGACGCCGCGCAGGCAATGGAGCTCGGCTGCGCTGCCGTACTGGTCGCGAGCGCGGTGACCCGCGCCGCCGACCCGGAGCGGATGGCGGTGGCGATGCGGCACGCCGTCCTTGCGGGACGGTGCGCGCGGCTCGCCGGGCGCATTCCGCGCCGCTGGCACGCGCAGGCGTCGAGCCCCGTCGACGGTCTCCTGGGGCGCCCGTGACGGTCCCACGGGTACTCACGGTCGCATCGTCGGACTGCAGCGGCGGCGCGGGGATCCAGGCCGACCTCAAGGCGTTCGCCCGCTGCGGCGCCCACGGCATGTCGGTCATCGTCGCGCTGACCGCGCAGAACACCGTCGAGGTCACCGACGTGCACGAGGTGCCGCCCGAGCACGTCCGGGCACAGCTCGACGCGGTGCTCGACGACATCGGCGCCGACGCGGCGAAGACCGGCATGCTGTTCTCCGCCCCGCTGATCCACGCCGTCGTGGAGGCGCTCACGACGCGGCGGCTGCCGCTGGTCGTCGACCCGGTGATGGTCGCCAGCTCGGGCGCCCGGCTGCTCCGCGACGACGCCGTCGCGGCCCTGCTGACGCGGCTGTTCCCGATCGCCACCGTCGTCACGCCCAACCTGCCGGAAGCGCAGGCGCTCACCGGGCTGAACACCCAGGATCGAGCGATGCTCGCCGAACGTCTCGTCGCCTGCGGTGCTCGGGCGGCGATCGTCACCGGCGGGCACGGCACGCACCCGGTCGATCACCTGTTCGACGGCGTGCACCATGTCGACATCCCCGTCGCCCGCTACGAGGTCGCGGCCACCCACGGCGCCGGGTGCACTCACTCGGCCGCGCTCGCCGCGTCGCTCGCCGCGGGCATGCCACTCGTCGACGCCGCCCGCCGCGCCGCGGCGGTGGCGGGGGAGGCGGTGCGCCACGGACTGGTCGAGCTGGGCGTGGGCGAGGGTCCCGTGCACGCGCTGTTCGCCGCCGGCGACGGGCGGGCCGGTGAGCGGCCACCACTCGGATCCGCCGCGCCGGACCGGACACGATCACAGGTCGCCCCATGACGTTCACCGACGAGCTGTGGCGGTCAATCGCCCCGACCTACCGGGCTATCCTCGCTCACCCGTTTCTCACCGGTCTCACCGATGGCACGCTCGATCCGGACGCGTTCGCGTTCTACCTGGGCCAGGACGCCCTCTACCTCGGCCGGTACGCCCAAGCCCTCGCGGTCTTGGGTGGGCGCGCCCCAGAGGCGGGCGAGGTGGCGATGTTCGCTCGGCACGCCGCGGGCGCGATCGAGGTCGAGCGGCACCTGCACGAGTCGCTGCTGCAGCAGCTCGGGATCGACCCGACCACCCTCGCGATCACCGAGATGGCCCCGGTCACCCTGGCCTACACCAGCTACTTGCTCGCCACCGTGCACGGCGGCTCGTACGCCGAGGGCGTGGCCGCGGTCCTGCCCTGCTACTGGATTTACTGGGAGGTCGGCAAGCACCTCGTGCGACGCGGCTCGTCCGATCCGCGGTACCAGCAGTGGATCGCCACCTACGGCGGCACCGAGTTCGGCGCGATCGTGCAGGAGGTGCTCGACGTCACCGACCGGCTCGGCGCCCGGCTCGAGCCCGCCGAGCGGACCCGCGCCGGCCGCCACTTCCGCGTCACGAGCCGCTATGAATGGATGTTCTGGGAGATGGGCTACCGGCAGGAGCGGTGGCCGGCCGTTGCCTCCCCGGCGGCGAAAGGTACGGGCAGCATGACACCGAGGGAAGGGTTCGGGTGATTTGGGCGTCGTGGGCGCGGCTGGGCCACTTTGGACCGCTGCTGCTGGCGCTGCCGGACCGCCGTCGCCCCCGACGCGGTCTTCACCGTGCGCACGTACGCCACGGCAGCCGAGGCGAGGAGGTCAACTTAGTGCCCCGATCCCACCGATCCCACCGCCACAACTGCAGGTCAGCGACTCAGGCCGTTGATCGGGATCGCGCACGCCCAGGGCATCGCCTATACCGCTCATGACTGGAAAGTCTCCTCCGCGACGCAAGACCACGTCCTCCGCGCAGCGACGCACGCCGCACCACACCAGACACTCGCCCCGTCGTGAGTGGTCGCCGCCCGCCTGGGGGTGCTCGAAACTCGGCTCGCGGCCGTTGACCTGCCGCCTGGACGCCGACAGGAGCCCGGCATGATCCGCCGGTGTCGCTCCGCTGATCTACAGTCCGGGCGTATCCGTGCGCGACTCGGGGCGGGAGTCGCTGCCTCTTTGAGACGGGCCGCAGCCGGCGGAGGTCGACCGGCAGCAGCCGGCTCAGCACGCTGAGCAGCGCCGGTCACGCCAACCAAGCCTCGGGCGTGGGTGGTGTCGGCGCAGCGCGGCGACCCTCGTGACGGAGCACCAGGATCTCGACGTCTTTGGCGGCGTCGGAGCGGGCGAGCAGTGCCAGCACAGCACAGCACGCGGGCGAGCGCCAGGTAGGCGAGACGGAAGACCACAGCGAGCGATCATGC
>JAQSWF010000217.1 GCA_029266775.1 Pseudonocardia sp. | reverse complement strand
CCAGGCAGCCCGCGGCGACCGTCGAAACCTCGTCCGTGGTCAGTCTTCGAAGCTGCAGAAGGGAAGCCGAGCGCCGAGCGGCCAGGTCGTGGACACGCGACAAGGCGAGCGTGGGTTCCTCGTCGCGAAGCGAGATCAGGCACAGGATCGGCTGGTCGGCTATGTTGTCGGCCAGATACTCGACGACCTCAACCGTGTCGGCATCCGCCCAGTGCAGATCCTCCAGCACGAGCACACAGCCGACGCCGGCGTTCACCGCGGCGAGCACCCTGAGCACGGCCTCGCCCAGCACCACGACCGATACCTCCCCAGGCGGCTCGCCGGGGAGGCGCCACTCCGGAATCAGTCGGCCCAGAATCGGCCGAAACGGAGCCAACTCAGGGGCCTGTGGCGGTCCCGACCGGCGCAGGTGGGAGAACAGCGCCTCGGCGAGTGGCCGAAGAGCATTCGGGCGGTCGCGCCCGACAGCGCGACCGATCAACACCGGGACTCGTCGGGCACCCGCATCCGCGGCAGCCTCCCGAACCAGGCGGGACTTGCCGACACCTGCCTCGCCGAGGACCACCAGCGTCGTGCCGTGACCCGTGGCCAGGCGATCGAGGGCGGATCGCAGCACCCCCCACTCCTGGTCGCGACCCACCAGCACCGGGCACAACAGCTCCGGCATGCATCGAGCATGCCACCAGCGCACGGGCCGCTCGAGACTGATCTGCTCGTGCTCACGCAGCGCCAGATCCCGGACAAGGGCAGCGAGATCAGTTAGCTATCCAAAGCTGGCCGCCGAGCTGGACGGGCACGGTGGTGGCCCTGGACGCTTCGCACAACGAGCGGGACAGGGCCGACCATCTGGTGACCGACCGAGCATGCCGGCTACCTCGTGACGATCAATGCGAGCCTGCTCCGGCTGCTGGCTGCCGCCGAGCGGGCGCTAGCTGGCAACGGTTTCTGGCGCTCGCCGGAGAAAAAGCCCGCGCGGACGACCGCTCACTTCAGCGGGTTCCTCTCGGGCCAGCTACTGATTGCGACAGGCTGGCGAAGGCACCTCGGCCCCGGGCACCACCGAGACCACGTGGAATACCGCCCCGTGTCGGCGGTCGAATCGACCTCGAACATCGCCTAGCTACGTACCCGTGACCACCTTCTAGCTGCAGAGATGCGCCCATCTGACAGGATCGGAGACGCCGCGGTGTGCGGCTGAAGATCGACGTGGACCGGACCGTGGATTCAATTCGTGCCACATTTGAGTCCACGAGCAGCGAATCGGACAAGTAGGGCAGGCGCGGAGAGTAATAATCGCAGGTCACAGGTGGTGCCCCCGGCAGGATTCGAACCTGCGCTCCCGCCTCCGGAGGGCGGTGCTCTATCCCCTGAGCTACGGGGGCGGTACCTGGGCAACCCTAGCGCACGCCCGACCGCCGACGCCGGGACGCCTCACGCCGGCGATCACCCGCAGGTCGACAGGCACCCCCGCTGAGCGAACGCGGCGTTGGGTACGTCCACTGCACCCAACGCCGCGTTCACTCCACTCCGGGCAGCAGCGTCAGCGGCTCTACAGCGGCAACGGCGTCCCGCCGCGCTCGATCAAGAGCTGGCGGAGGTAGTCGCTCTCGCTCGTCTGCGTGCGGAGCATCTGCGCCGCGAGGTTGCGCACCTCCGGCACCGTGGCGTGCTCGGCCGCATAGTCGAGCATCGACGCCCCGCCCTCGTGGTGGCGCAGCATGAGCTGCAGGAACAGCACGTCGCGCTGTGGGCCGGTCGCCTGGCGGAGGGCCCGGAGCTGCTCCGGCGAGGCCATGCCCGGCATCGTGGCGACCGCGCCCGACAAGGTCGTGGCGGCGTGGGCGTGGCCGGGCGCTTCGGCCATCCACGCCATGTGGCCCCCGGTCGGCAGCGCGGACGCGCCCCACAGCGACAGCCAGCCCTGCATCCGGCCGATCTGTTGCAGCTGGCTGGTCTCGATGTCGAAGGCGAGCTGGTGCAGAACGGGCTCGGTGGTCTGGTCGCGCTCGAGGGACGCCATCTGCACGGCCTGCTGGTGGTGCACCGACATGTCCTGGGCGAACCCGACGTCGACCGAGTCCGCCGCCGGTACGGCCAATGCGACGGACCCGGGCATGCGGAGCACCAGACCTGCTGCGGCGCCGAACAGGAGGAGCCCGGCGGCGGCGAGCACGACGATCACCGGACGAGCCCCGCTCGCGCGCGCAGGCGGCGGCGAGGAGGGCGCGTCGAGCGTCACGGTCATCGGCCGGCGTCGGGGGCCACCGGAGCGGGGGCGGCGCCGGCCTCGGGTTCGGCGCCGGGCGTGCCGGGCGCCGGGGCCGCGACGAACGGCGGCGGGTTGTCGACGTCGAAGCCGCCGCCCGAGCCGACGTCGCAGGTCGCCCCCACCTCCGGGTACTGGTACTGGTTGAGCCGCAGCGCCTGGATGAACTGGTCGATCCGGGGGTCGTTGACGTCCCCGACCTTGAGCTGGTGCCCCCACGACTGCAGCGACACCGGGGAGTCGAGGTTCGGATAGGGCGACATCACGGTGTAGGACTCGCCCTCGACCTTGTCCCGCAGCACCGCCAGCGCGTCGCCGGTGACCTGATCCGGGTTGTAGGCGATCCACACCGCGCCGTGCTCGAGGGAGTGCACCAGGTTCTCGTTGCGCACCGGGGTGTTGTAGACGACGCCGTTGCAGGCCGCCCAGAACCCGTCGTGCGCGCCGCCGAAGGGCGGGCTCTGGGTGTAGGCGACCTGCCTGTCCGAGGTGACGTGCTGCCCGCCGGTGTAGGGCTGGCTCACCACGCCCGGGATCTGGGTGGAGGGATCCTGGTTCTGGGCGGACGGCGTGAACGCCGCGAGGGCTGCGTCCTGGTCGCTGTTCGCGCGGTTCTGCACGTAGGCGTAGCCGAAGATGCCGACGGCGAACAGGACGACCACGGCGACCGCAACGATGGTGCCCCAGGGCGTGGACCGTTTCGTCACCACGGACGCGCGGGCGTTGCGTGCCGCCTTGCTGCTCTTGCCGCTGACCATCGACCGTCCCGTCCGGATCCGGACCGTTGCTGAACGGCCCCCGCATTGCCGGCCCCCGAGTGTAGGAGCGGCGGCTGAGCACCGGATGAGCGGAGCGAGCCGGAGCGAAATTCGGGTGCTCATCAGCACTCCCTAGAATCAACCCGGTGACGCCCGCCCTGCTCGACGGCCTGGTCCGCGCGGCCGCGTGCGAGGTGTTGGCCGCCCACGGCCTCGACCCCGCCGCGCTGCCCGCGGAGGCCGGTGTGGCGCGGTCGCGGAGGCCGGCACACGGCGAGTACGCCTCGACCCTGGCGCTGCGCACGGCCGGCCGGGTCGGGGTGGCTCCGCGGGAGCTGGCCGGCTGGCTGGCCTCGGCGCTGGCGGAGCGGCCCGAGGTCGCGGACGCGGACGTGGCGGGGCCCGGCTTCCTCAACCTGCGGCTCACCGCGGCCGCGCGCGGCGCGCTCGTCGCCGAGGTCCTCTCCGCGGGCGACGACCACGGCACGGTCGGCGAGGACGCCGCCGCCGTCGAGACGCTCGTCGAGCGCCGTGTCCGGGCGGCGCCCGAGCTGGTCCAGGCCGTCGGCGCGGACGCCGCGCGGTACGCCCTGGCCCGTTCGCCGGAGAAGGCGGTCAGGGAGGTGCCCACGCGGCGCACCCTCGACAACCACCTCTTCCGGGTCCAGTACGCCCACGCCCGAGCCGTGGCGCTGGCCCGCAACGCGGCCGATCTCGGGGTCCAGCCCGGCGTGCACCTCGAGTTGCTCATCCACCCGTGCGAGGGCGAGCTGATCGGTATCATCGGGGCGTTCCCCGCTGTGGTCCGCACCGCCGCCGCGAGCGGCGAGCCGCACCGCGTGACGCGTCACCTCGAGGCGTTGGCCGACGCCTTCCTCGACGTCCACGACACCTGCCGCGTGCTGCCGCGGGGCGATGAGGAGGTCACGGAGCTGCACCGGGCGCGGCTGGCGACCGTCGCCGCCGCCCGTCAGGTGCTCGCCAACGGGCTCGGGCTGCTCGGCGTCGCTGCGCCCGAGCGAATCTGAGCACGAGAGCGCCGCACATTCGGATATGAGGAGCACGTGAACGCACATCCCGCCGGCCCGCTGCACGCCGGCGTGCAGACGCCGGCCGAGACCGCGGGCCCCCGTCCGTCGAGCGCGGCCGAGCTGGACGCACTGGCGCCGACGGTCTGGCCGAGAGGCACCCGCCGCAGCGACGCCGGCGCGCTGGAGCTGGCCGGGGCCGACGTGCGCGACCTCGCCGAGGAGTACGGCACGCCGCTGTTCGTCGTGGACGAGGCCGACTTCCGGGCCCGTGCGGCCGAGTTCGCCGCCGCGTTCGGCCCGCAGTCGGTGCACTACGCGGCCAAGGCGTTCCTCTGCACCGAGGCCGCACGCTGGGTCGCGGACGAGGGGCTCTCCCTGGACGTGTGCAGCGGCGGCGAGCTGGCCGTCGCGCTGCGCGCCGGCTTCCCCGCCGGGCGGATCGCGTTCCACGGCAACAACAAGTCCACGGACGAGCTGATCGCGGCGGTCGATGCCGGGGTCGGGTACGTGGTGCTGGACTCGTTCCACGAGATCGCCCGGCTCGAGGCCGTGGCGCGGGAGCGCGGCATCACGGCGCCGGTGATTATCCGGCTGACCGTCGGGGTCGAGGCGCACACGCACGAGTTCATCGCCACCGCTCACGAGGACCAGAAGTTCGGCTTCTCGATCGCGAACGGAGCCACCAGCGACGCCGCCGAGGCCGCGCGGCGGGTGCTCAAGGCGGACGCGCTGTCGCTGGTCGGGCTGCACAGCCACATCGGCAGCCAGATCTTCGACACCGACGGGTTTGAAGTGGCCGCGCACCGGGTCGTCGGGTTACTGGGTCTGCTCCACCGCGAGCACGGGTCGCACGCGCTCGCCCCGCTGCGCACCCTCGACCTCGGCGGTGGCTTCGGCATCGCGTACCGGCCGGGGGACGACCCCGTCGACGTCGCCCGGCTGGCCGCGGAGCTGCAGGCGATCGTCGCGCGGGAGTGCGCGGCGGCCGACCTGCCCGCGCCCGCGCTCGCGGTCGAGCCCGGCCGCGCGATCGTCGGGCCGGGCACCGTGACGCTCTACACGGTGGGCACGATCAAGGATGTGCCGCTCGGCGGCGGGTTCCGCCGGTACGTCAGCGTGGACGGCGGGATGAGCGACAACATCCGCACCGCGCTCTACGACGCGGTGTACGACGTGCGCCTGGTGTCGCGCTCCAGCAGCCAGGACGGGACGGGCGACAGCGTGCTGTCGCGGGTGGTCGGCAAGCACTGCGAGTCAGGCGACATCGTGGTGCGCGACTGCTGGCTGCCCGCAGACCTGGCGCCGGGGGACCTGCTTGCGGTGGCGGCGACCGGGGCGTACTGCTACTCGATGGCC
>JAQSWF010000216.1 GCA_029266775.1 Pseudonocardia sp. | reverse complement strand
CCGGCGGCGGCGTCGTCATGCTCGCGGACGCTACCGGCGTGCTCCGACGGTTCCGGCGACCCCGGTGCCGATCCGACGTATCGGCGCCGATCCGACGTATCGGCAGGCGCTCACCCGGGTACGAGACGCGGGTGGATCTGCACTTCTTGTCCGAGCTGACCGCGACTCCCGGCCCGTACGCCTCGGTGTACCTCGACGCCTCGCACACCAGCGAGGACGCGGCGCACACCCTGCCGTTGCGCTGGGCGGCCGCCCGAGACGAGCTGGCCGGCCAGGGCGCGGACGATGCGACGCTGGCCGCGCTCGACGACGCCTTTCTCGGTCGGCCTGCGGTGGGCCGCGCCGGCCGGTTCCTGATGGCCGCCGCGGGCACCGTGCTGCTCGACCGGACCACGCCCGACCCGCCGTCCCGCCCGTCCGCGACCTGGGGTCCGGCCATGAATGTGCTGCCGATGCTGCTCGATGCGCCCGAGCCGCTGACGGTGGTGGTCGCTCGGATCGACCACGGCGGCGGTGAGATCCTGCTGGCGGACCCGGCTCACGCCGGTGGGGACCCGGAGCAGGTCGCCGAGGTCCGCGGCGATGAGTACCCGGTGCACAAGGCGCGCGGCGGGGGCATGAAGCACCTGACGATGCAGCACACCGTCGAGAACACCTGGCGGTCCAACGCCGACGCGCTGGCCGAGCGGGTCGACGCCGAGGTCCGCCGCACTGGCGCGCGCGTGCTCGTCCTGGCCGGCGACGTGCAGTCCCGCGCGCTGCTGCGCGAGGCGCTGCCCGAGCGGTCGGCCAGCATCGCCGTGGAGGTCGATCACAGCGGCGGGCGCTCCGGTGGCACCGAAGAGGAGCTGGCGGATGCCGTCGATGCCGCGGCCCGCGACGTCGTCGACGCCGGGCGTCGGTCCGTGCTCGACCGTTTGGACCAGGAGATCGGCCGGCGGGACGGCCTCGCCGCGACGGGCATCAAGCAGGTGCTCGACGCGCTGCGCGCCGAGCAGGTCGACACCCTCTTCCTCGACGTGGGCGTGACCCGCGACGGCCGGCTCTGGGTGGGCGAGAACCCCAGCCAGGTGGCGAGCGACGCCGAGCAGCTGCGGGCGCTGGGCAGCGAGCCGGTGAACAAGGTGCCCGTCGACGACGCCCTGCTGCGGGCGGCCGCCGCGTCCGGCGCCGCCTTCGAGCCGCTCGGCGGCGGTCGCACGGGACTCGTCGGCAAGCCGGTCGACGACGGCGTGGCCGCCCTGCTGCGCTACCCGCTGGTGGCCCAGCAAGGCTGACGATTCCCGCCCATGTCACCAAGCGAGTTGTCTGTTTCGGCACGGTGAGTTCTGCATTCGTGCTCGCCGTGCCAAGATGCGCAACTCGCCGTGCGCAGATGGACAACTCGCGGGGGGTGGTGGGGTTATGCGGCGCGGCGTGCGCTGGCGCGGACGGTCGCCACCAGCTCCGCGCGATCCGCGCCCGGCGCGAGGTGTGTCCGACCCATATGGGGCATGAGCCGCTCGACGAGCACGGGATCGGCGACCGCCTCGGCCGGCGTCGCCAGCACGCTGCCGATCGTCGCCAGCGTCCGGGCCAGCACCGGGTCCTGCCGGGCGCCTGCCCACAGCGCGCAGGTCATCGCCCACCCCGGGTCGTCCGGCCGGTACACGCTCCCAACCGCGGCCGCCTCCATCTCCGCCAGCCGGTGCCGGTCGAACGACAGGGTCGCCTCGAGGTAGGGCCCGACCCGCGCGTCGGTCTCCGCGGCGAACCGGAGCACCAGCGAGGCGGGGTCGGCGACGCCGACCGCGGCGAGCACGTCGCGCAGGACGACGGCGTGCATCGCCCCGAGGGACAGCCCGCGGCCGAGCGACGGGTTCGTGCACGCCCACGCGTCGCCGACCGCGACCAGCCCGGTCACCACGGGCACGCCGTCGAGGACGAACTCCCGGCGTCGGTCGTCGATCCCACCCATCACGGCGACGTCCGTGATCGGCTCCGCGTCGATCCAGTGCCGTGCCGCCGGGTAGCCGCGCACCGCCGCCTCCCAGACCGCGACGTGCCGCAGCGCACGCAGCTCCCGGTCCCTGCTGGCGACGGTCAGGCCGACCGCCCAGGTGCCGTTGTCCGCCGGGAGCATGATCGCGCAGACGGAGTCCTGGTGGGTCAGCCAGGCGTCGCGGCCGTCGGGCAGCCGGCCGTCCGCCGCACGGTAGTGCCGCGAGTAGTAGGCGAAACCGCTGTCCGCCCGCTCCTCGCGCGGCGGCTGCCCGCCGGCCTCCGCCATCCAGCGGTCCACGACCGAGCGGCGCCCGCCCGCGTCCACGACGAGGTCCGCGGTGATCTCTCCGGCGCCGGTTCGCACCCCCATCACTCGCGGCACCACGCCAGAATCCACCGTGAGCAGCCCCATGACCCGCACGCCGCGGCGCACGGCGACGCCGGCGCTCGCCTGCGCCGTCGCTGCCACGGCCGCCTCCAGCACCGGTCGGCGGGCGGTGAGCACGTCGAACCGCTCGTCGCCCCGCTGCCAGCCACCGGTCTGCGCCACTGGGCGGGCGTGCAGCGCGTTCGCCGCGCGCCCGCCCGCGGCGCGCAGAGCGTCGAGCACCTCCGGCAGCTCGGCGGCCATCACGGCGCGCCACCGCGGCAGCATCACGTGCAGCTGCCGGAACTGGGCGACGCCGTCGCGCGCCCAGCTCGTCCACGCGGCCTCCGACCTGGTCGGTGCGGACGTCGGATCGCGTTCGAGGACGGTGACGTCGTGACCGTCGCGGGCGAGCAGCATCGCGGTCGTCAGGCCGGTCACCCCGGCCCCGAGTACGAGAATCTGTGCCATGGGCCGACCATGGCCGGGTCCGCTGCTCACCCACCAGGTCAGACGGTGCTCATCCGGCGCTCATTTCAGGAACCGACCTCAACGGCCCACAACACGTCGACGAGGCGGTCGATCGCGCGGGCGAGGTGGCGCCGGTACGTGCTGAACGGCAGGTCCAGCACCTGCGCGGCGGCTTCCTGGCTGGGCGCTGGTCGGACGTAGGTGCGGTCGAGCACCCGGCGCAGCGGCGCACCGCGGGGCTCCTCGGGCAGTCGGGCGATGCCGGCGAGGAGCGCTGCCCGCACGTCCGGGCCGAGCGCGCTGCCCGCGAGAGGGCTCGTCGCCAGGCGGTCCGGCTGGTTCAGCTCGCGCAGCGCCGCGCACACCGCGGCGGCGAACGCCTCGCGGCCCAGCGGCTCAGGGCGCAGCAGCTCGGGCGGGGGCGGACCGCGTTCGCCCGTGAGCTCCCGCTGCCCGAGCAGTTCCAGCCACGCGTCGAGGGGAAACCGCCGCCAGTCCCAGCCGTACGCGGTCACCTGGCTGGGACCGCACGCGCACTCTGGCCAGCACGCTCTGGCCGAGGTAGTCGAAGATCGGTCGCCAGAACGACTCGTGCACGGTGGCCATCACCCACCAGGCAGCCGGGTGCGTCACCCACTCCAGCAGCGACGAGACAGAGCCGGCCAGCACGGCCATCGCGTCGTGCTGATAGTTCCCGCGGTTGCCGAGGAAGCGGCCGATCGCGACCCGTTCGCCTGGCCGCAGCGGCGAGCGCCGGTGGATGGCGTCGAGCACGGCACGCACCACCGGGTCGTCGCGGACGGGTCCGCCGTCCGCGCCCACGAACACGTGGTGCGCGAACGCCTCCGCCCCGGTTTCTGAGCGGGCGACGGCCAGGCCGGCGGGCTGCGCCTTCAACCACCGGGCGCACAGCGCGGCGACGTCGGTGCCCTCGGCCCGCGCGACGATGTCCAGCACGTCCGCGTGGTCGCCCGGGGTGCCAGGCACGAGCGCGAGGGCCCCCGCGTCGCGCAGCGGCCGGACCGCTGCACCGAACGCCCCCCGCCGGTGCAGCAGGATCAGCTCGGTCGCCTCGCGGTGCCGCGCGACGGACGCCGGATCGGCGAGCCGCTCGACGGTGTGGCCGCGGATCGTGCGGTGCAGCGCGACGTAGGCGTCCGGGTTGCGGTGGGCGAACTCGGCGTCGAAGACGTCGCGCACGAGGTCGTGCAGGTGCAATCCGTCGCCCGCCTGGCCGACGAACGGCCGTGACGCGAGCCACGTCCACACCTCGGGTGCCCGCGTGCCGACCGTGCACCCGAGGAGGTCCTCGGTCGTTCGGTAGGCGTGCGCACAGGTCGCGAGGCCGACCCGGTGGTCGGCGTCCGGCACGTCGCGCACGAGCACCCTGCACAGCTCGGCGACCAGCTGCGGCAGCTCCTCGATCGCCGCCGGCACGGCGTCCGCGCCGCACGCCTCCGCGAGCAGGGCGAGCGTGAGCGGGTGGCCCCGGCCCAGACGGGCCAGCCCATCGCGCATCGTCTCGGGCACGCCGAGCCGGCGCAGCAGCTCGATGCTCTCCGCCGGCGACATCGCGCCCAGGTCCGCGGCGTGCACCAGCTGCCGCCAGCCCGGGTCGGCCGTCCACGCCCGGCCCGGTGGCTCCCGCCCGGCGAGCACGACCACCGAGTCCGCCGGCAGCGCGGGAACGAGGCGCTCCCGGAACCAGCGGTCGAGCCGGCTGAGCAGCTCGTAGCCGTCGACCAGGAGCACCGGTCCCGGGCCGTCCGGTTCGGGGAGGGCTGCGGCCACCGCGGCCTCGACAGTGTCCATCGACCCGGCGAGATCCCGGCCGTCCAGCAGCACGACGGCGCGGCGGGCGACGAGGGCGCGGCGACGCAGCTCGTCGAGCAGCGTCGTCTTGCCAATTCCGCCCGCGCCGTGCAGGAACAGCAGCCGCACGGGTCCCGCCCCGGACAGCGCCGCGTCGAACGTCTGAAGCTGCGCGGAGCGGCCGACGAAACCGCGCCGGCGCGCGTCGTCCAGTACGGCGGAGAGGGTGCGTGCCATCGGGCTCCCTCCGAGTGCGGGTCGCACCCTACCGCCTCAGTCGGGCATGCGGCCGCTCACGATTCCTCCTCGCTGGCGCTCGTCGGCCGCCCCACCACGGACAGTCGACAGGAACAGTGCGGCCATGAAGCGAGCTCGAGGCGCACCTGCGCCACCACGTCACCGTCCACTGTCGAGCTCCTGTGTCTGCCGTCCCCGCGACCGGCCCCCGGCCACCCGGGCGACCGCGTACAGCACCGGGCCGAGGGCCAGCAGGATCCCGCCCCGCAGCCACACGCCCGCCTCCTGCTGCGTCGCGAGGCCGATGCACGACAGCAGGCCGAGCACGGGCAGCACGAGCGGGACGCGCACGTGATCGGGCTCGCCCTCGTCGGGTCGACGGCGCAGCACGATCACGGCGAGGTTGGTGCTGGCGAACGTGACGAGCAGCATGAGCACGACCGTCGCGGCCAACACGGCGAGTCCGCCGGTGGTGGCCAGCACCATCGAGAGGGCGATGGTGGCGACGATCGCGACCCACGGCGTCCGGCGGCCCGGCAGGACCCGC
>JAQSWF010000215.1 GCA_029266775.1 Pseudonocardia sp. | reverse complement strand
CCGGCGCGGACCTCCGACCGATCGGACGCGCTCTCGGCGCCGCGGTCCGTCGGGGCACGGTCGCGCTGCTCAACGCCTTCGGCAACGGGGTGGCCGACGACAAGCTGGTGTACGCCTACGTCCCCGAGATGATCTCCTACTACCTCGGCGAGAAGCCCCTGCTCGACAGCGTGCCCACCTACCCCTGCATCGACCCCGAGCGTCGCGTCGAGGTGCTCGACCGGCTGGACGAGCTCGTCCTCAAGCCGGTCAACGGCTACGGCGGCGAGGGCATCGTCATCGGGCCCCACGCCGACCCCGGCGAGCTGAACGAGGTCGCCGCCGCCGTACGCGCCGCGCCGGAACTGTGGGTCGCGCAGGACATGGTGGCGCTCTCGACCCACCCGACCTTCTCCGGGAGCGGCCTCGAGCCCCGGGCGGTCGACCTGCGCGTGTTCGTGCTGCAGTCCCAGAGGGGCACCACCACGGACGTCGACGTGCTGCCGGCGGCGTTGAGCCGGGTGGCGCCGGCCGGCAGCATGATCGTCAACTCCTCTCGCGGCGGCGGCGCGAAGGACACCTGGGTCCTGCGCTGACGCGGTGGTGGCCCCGCTGCCTGATTGCAGGAAAGCCACCTTCATGCAACGTGGTTGCAGGAAGGTGGCTTTCCTGCAAGAGGTTGGGGCCCCGATCCATGCCGTCGACGCCGTGATGTCACACAGCCGAAACAATCGCCGACCACGCTCTAGCTCATGTGCGGTATCGCGGGTGAGGTCCGGTTCGATGGTCAGGACGTGGATGTCGCGGCGGTCGCACGGATCACCGAGGCGATGCACCGCAGGGGACCGGACGGGTCCGGCGTGCACGCCACGGACCGCGTCGCGTTCGGGCACCGCCGCCTGAAGATCCTCGACCTCACCGAGTGCGGCGCTCAACCGATGGTCGACAGTGAGCTGGGCCTGACCGCCGTGTTCAACGGGCTGATCTACAACTTCCGCGAGCTCAAGGCCGAGCTGCAGGGCCACGGCTACCGCTTCTTCTCCACCACGGACACCGAGGTGCTGCTCAAGGCCTTTCACCGGTGGGGCCCGTCCTGCGTCGAGCGCTTCCTCGGGATGTTCGCCTTCGCGATCGTCGACCGCGCCACCGGTGTGCTCACCCTCGGCCGGGACCGACTGGGTATCAAGCCGCTCTACTACACGCAGACCCCCGGCCGGCTGCGCTTCGCGTCCACGCTGCCGGCCCTGCTGCAGGGCGGCGACGTCGACACCGAGCTGGACCCGGTGGCCCTGCACCACTACATGAGCTTCCACTCGGTCGTTCCCGCACCGCGCACGATCCTGCGCGGCGTCCGGAAGCTGCCCCCGGCGACGGTCCGCACCGTCCAGCCGGACGGCACGGTCGCTGACCACGTCTACTGGCGACCCGAGCACGTACGCCGCCCCGAGTTCGCCGGGATGTCAGCCGCGGACTGGCGCGACACGATCCTCGAGGCGCTGCGGGTCGCCGTGCGCCGTCGCATGGTCGCCGACGTCCCGGTCGGGGTACTGCTGTCGGGCGGGCTCGACTCGTCGCTGGTCGTGGGCCTGCTGGCGCAGGAGGGGCAGGTCGGGCTCAAGACCTTCAGCGTCGGGTTCCATGCCACCGCCGGCGAGACCGGCGACGAGTTCGAGTACTCCGACCTCGTCGCCGAGCGGTTCGCGACCGACCACCAGCAGATCCTCGTCGACCCCGACCGGCTGCTGCCCGCCGTCGACGCGGCGATCACGGCGATGGCCGAGCCGATGGTCAGCCACGACTGCGTCGCGTTCTACCTGCTCGCGCAGGAGGTGTCGAAGTCGGTCACGGTGGTGCAGTCCGGGCAGGGCGCGGACGAAGTGTTCGCCGGCTACAGCTGGTACCCGCCGCTGGCCCGAACTCCTCGGGAGCGGGGCCCCGTGGAGTACGCCGCGGTCTTCACCGACCGCCCGCACGCCGAGCTCGCGCACATCCTCGAGCCCGACCGGCTGCTCGACCACGACCCGTCGCGGCGGTTCGTCGGCGAGCACTTCGCGATGCCGGGCGCCGAGACGACGCTGGACGCCGCGCTGCGCCTCGACTCCACGATCATGCTCGTCGACGACCCGGTGAAGCGGGTCGACAACATGACCATGGCGTGGGGGTTGGAGGCACGGGTCCCCTTCCTCGATCATGAGCTCGTGGAGCTCGCAGCGGCGTGCCCGCCCGAGCTCAAGCTCGCGCACGGCGGGAAGGGAGTGCTCAAGGAGGCCGCACGCGGCGTCGTTCCGGACGGAGTCATCGACCGACCCAAGGGGTACTTCCCGGTTCCGGCGATCCGCCACCTCGAGGGAGCGTTCCTCGACAGGGTGCGCGACGCCGTGACCGACCCGGTGGCGAAGGCGCGCGGGTTGGTGCGCAGCGACTGGCTCGAGGCGATGCTGGCCGACCCGAACACGGCCAGGACGAACCTCGGCTCGAACGCGCTGTGGCAGGTGGCGTTGCTCGAGATGTGGCTGCAGGAGAGGGGGCTCTGACTTGGCGTCTGCCCGAGCGATGACCGCTGACCATGTCGGTGACGTGGTCAGCGGCGCGGACTTCGCCCAGCGCCGCCGCGACCGGCTGTCGGCCGAGCACGACCCGGCCCTGTTCTCGTCCGCCTACTCCTGCCCGGTGCCGAGCCCCGACGGGACGATGGTCGCCTGGATCTCGGACCGCGACGGACGGCCGCGGGCCTGGGTGGCCGCGCTGCCCCCCGACGGCGGCCCCGTTATCGAACCGGCATGGCCGCTGCCGCTCGACCAGGACAACGCCGATCCCGACGCGCCCTGCGACGTCCAAGGGGTGGCCTGGTCGCCCGACGGGTTCTGGCTCGCGTGCCAGCTGGCTCCCGGCGGCGGCGAGCGCACCCGGGTCCGGCTCGTGACCCCGGACGGCACACAGGTCCGCGACCTGGCCCCCGGCGCCCCGGCGGTGACGCTCGGCTCGTGGTCCCCGAGCGGCCGCCAGCTCGGAATCACGATCTTCGGCGGCGGCAGCGGCGACGGCGTCGCCTGCCTGGTCGACGTGCGCGACGGGACGTCGACGATGCTCGCCACCGGCCCGGCCGCGCGTGTCTGCGCCGTCAGCGGCGACGGCGCGCGCGCCGTGGTCCGCATCGGCCGTCGCGGCGCCCGGCGCCTGGAGATGGTCGACCTGCGGACCGGCCGCCGAACCGAGCTGCTGCCCGGCGGCGCGGCGACCGTGGCCGACGCCCGCTTCGCGATCTCCGGGGGCCAGCTGTTCGTGCACACCGACGCCGGCGCCGAGCGGCCCGCGTTGCTGGCCGTCGGGCTCAACGGCGACGCCGAGCCGTCGCTGCCCTGCCTCCTGGCGGCGCGCGAGGACCACGATCTCGACCTGGTGGCGCTGGATCCCGGCGGCGCCCGGGCCGCGCTGGTGTGGAACGTCGACGGCCGCAGCGAGATCGACCTGCTGGACCTGCGTTCGGGCATCGCCGAGCCGCTCCCCCGCTGCCCGGGCGACGTGATCACCGGCGCCGCGTTCACCAGAGACGGGCGCGCGCTGCTCGTCGGCAACGAAGGGCCCACCGTCCCCCGCACGATCAACCGGATCTCCCTCGACCCCGACGGAATGCTGGTCACCCCGCTGCTACCGGCGGCGCCGAGGAACGCCGAGCACCTCGTCGAGCCCGTCCTGCATCACTTTCGCGGTGAAGACGGGCTGCCGCTGACCGGCTGGCTGTTCCGACCGGCCACCTTCGGCGCTGCCTCTCTCGCCGCACCGACCCTGATCTGGCTGCACGGCGGCCCCGAGGCGCAGGAGCGTCCGGTGTTCCAGCCGCTGTTCCAGGCGCTGCTCGCGGAGGGCGTCGCGGTGTTCGCGCCGAACGTACGCGGCTCGGGCGGCTACGGACGCACGTTCTCCTCGGCGGACGACCTGGAGCGGCGGTTCGTGGCGATCACGGACGTGCGCGCGGCGGTCGGATCGCTGGTCGATGCCGGGCTGGCCGATCCCACAAGGATCGGCGTTGCGGGCCGGTCCTACGGCGGCTACCTGACGCTGGTCGCCCTCGCCTGGTACCCGGATCTGTTCCGGGTCGGTGTCGACGTCTGTGGCATCTCCGATTTCGCCACGTTCTACGCCGAGACGGAGCCGTGGATCGCCACCGCGGCGGTCACCAAGTACGGCGACCCCCAGGTCGACGCCGCGCTGCTGCGTGAGCTCTCGCCCATCCACAGCGTCGACCAGATCAGCGCGCCGCTGATGGTGGTGCACGGCGCTCACGACACGAACGTGCCGATCATCGAGGCCGAGCAGGTCGTGTCCGCGCTGCGCGAGCGCGGCGCCTCGCCGGGCTACCTGCTGTTCAAGGACGAGGGCCACGAGGTACACGCCACCGCGAACCGCGTGGTGTTCGTCCGCGAGGTCGTCCGCTGGGTCGCCGGGCACCTGCTGGACGTGGGCGAGCAGACCGCCTGACGCCGACCAGAAGGTGCGGTCAGGGGTCAGAGGCGGCTGAAGGACTCGATTACGGGTCGGCCGCCGCTCGAGCCCACGACGAAGCGGTAGGGCTCACGGGTGGTGACGCCGTTCGTCTGCACGAACACGACCGTCCCCGCGACCGCGCCGTCGCCGAGCGAGCGGGCGTTCTCCAACGACACGGCCTGCATGCCGTCGTAGAACCGCTGGAAGCCGCCGCGCCCGCCGGACTGGGCCCGGGCGGTCGGGCTGAGCCGTTCCCACGCTGCGGCGGTGTTGCCGGGAAGCAGCCCGTAGTAGCCCTGGACGAACGCCACAGCGCTGGCCGTTGTCGGCGTCTCGCCGGTGGTCGTCGTCGTCGTCGACGTGGTGGTGGGCGCGGTGGTGGTGACGTCGGTGGTCGGCGACGGTGACGTGGTGGTGGCCCGAGCCCCCGTCGTCGGCGCCACCGGCACGCCCGGCGCCGCGGTGCTCGTGGTCGTGGCCGGGCCGGACGTGCCCGTACTGTCGCCGCCGATCGTCAGCGCGGCGGCCAGGATTCCACCCCCGACGACCAGCAGCCCCAGGAGCGCCAGCAGCAGCGGGCGGCGGCTCCGCGGGCCCGACGGTGGTTCAGGGCCGTCACCGGCGTCGCCGCGCGGAGGTGCGGGCGGGAAGGCCGCAGTGGTGGCGACGGGCCCGCCGGCGCGTTGTGCACCCGCGGCGCCGCCCACGACCGCGGTGCGGTCCACCGCCGTGGCGCTGCCTGCCCCGAGCACGGCGGTGCTGCCCGCGCCGTCCGCGCCGGTCCGCCCCTCCGCGATGGCCCCGAGGGCGTCGCGGGCCTGCGCCGCCGTCGGGCGGTCTTCGGGATCGGCCGCCAGGAGTCGCATGAGCAACGCGGTCAGGGGTCCGGCCCGCTGGGGCGGGTCGACGACACCGGTCGCGACCTTGTGCAGGAGGGCGTAGGCGTTGTCGTCGAGGCCGAACGGCGGCTGACCTTCGAC
>JAQSWF010000214.1 GCA_029266775.1 Pseudonocardia sp. | reverse complement strand
TGATCAGCTTGGCGAACATCTTGCCGCGGCGGGCGTCGATGACGGCCTTCTTGTGCTTGGTCGTCGCCCACTTGGAGTGGCCGCTCATGATGTCCTCCTCGAACGCAGATCACATCGATTCTACGAGGCACCAGGCCGCGTCCGGGCTCCGGCAGCGCCAACCCCTGGGCCGGCGCCCGGCACGCTGATCCCCGTGAGCGTCGCGCCACGGTCGTCCCGGCAGCCCTGACGCGACGTTCGCAGCGATCACCGTGGGCCGGTGCGACTCAGGCGGCCGCCGTCAGCTCCCGAACGATGCTGCAGAACAGCGCGTGCACACGGCCGTCGCCCGTCAGCTCCGGGTGGAACGACGTCGCGAGCACCGCGCCCTGGCGCACGGCCACCGCCCGCCCCGCCGCCCGGCCGGCCGGCGCGCCCGTCAGCGTCACCGGAGGGACGGTCGCGAGCACCTGCACTCCGGGGCCGGCGGACTCCACCCACGGCGCCCGGATGAACACCGCCCGCACCGGTGCGCCGGGCACGCCGTCCACCCGCAGGTCCGTCTCGAACGAGTCGACCTGCCGCCCGAAGGCATTGCGCCGCACCACCACGTCCAGCCCGCCGAGCTGCTTCTGGTCCGGCCGCCCGTTTAGCACCTCGGACGCCAGCAGGATCATCCCGGCACACGAGCCGTAGGCCGGCATGCCCGCCCCGATGCGCCCGCGCAACGGGTCCAGCAGCTCGAACGTCTCCAGCAGCCGGCTCATCGTCGTGGACTCGCCGCCCGGGATCACCAGCGCGTCGACGGCGTCGAGCTCGGCTGGACGGCGCACCGGCACGGCCCGCAGCCCACAGGCCGACACCGCGGCGAGGTGCTCGCGCACGTCGCCCTGCAGAGCCAGCACACCGATGACGGGAGACACGCTTCCCAGGATAGTTACGCGTGCACCACCCTCGCGGCGCCGCGCACCGCCTCGGCGACGGCCTTCGCCACCGCCGGGTCGAACACGCTCGGTACGACGAACGACGGGTTCGGCTCGGCGACGACGTCCGCGATCGCCGCGGAGGCGGCCAGCAGCATCGCGTCGGTGATGTCGCGCGCCTGCGCGTCGAGCAGCCCGCGGAACATGCCGGGGAAGGCCAGGACGTTGTTGATCTGGTTCGGGTAGTCCGACCGCCCGGTCGCCACCACCGCCGCGTGCCGCTGCGCGAGCGCGGGGTCGATCTCCGGGTCCGGGTTGGCCAGCGCGAAGACGATCGCGTCGGGAGCCATCGTCGCCAGCTCCTCGGCGCCGAACAGGTTCGGCGCCGACACCCCGATGAACACGTCCGCCCCAACCAGCGCGTCAGCCAGCCCGCCGTTGAGGCCGTCCGCGTTGGTGTGGTGTGCGACCCAGGCGAGGTTCTCGTCCAGGTCCGGACGGTCCGGGTGGACGATGCCGGCGACGTCGACGGCAAGCACGTCCCCGGGGTTGGACGAGTTCAGCAGCCGGATCACCGCGGTGCCGGCCGCGCCGACCCCACAGACGACGATCTTGCAGTCGGCGATCTTCTTGCCGATCACACGCAGCGCGTTGCGCAGCGCAGCGAGCACGACCACGGCGGTGCCGTGCTGGTCGTCGTGGAAGACGGGGATGTCGAGCAGCGCCCGCAGCCGCGCCTCGATCTCGAAGCAGCGCGGTGCGGCGATGTCCTCCAGGTTGATCCCGCCGTAGCCCGGCGCGAGGATCTGAACCGTTCTGATGATCTCCTCGGTGTCCTGCGTATCCAGGCATACCGGCCACGCATCCACCCCGCCGAACCGCTTGAACAGCGCCGCCTTGCCCTCCATCACCGGCATGGCCGCTGCGGCGCCCAGGTTGCCCAGCCCGAGCACGGCCGAGCCGTCGGTGACGACGGCGATCGTGTTGCGCTTGATCGTGAGACGCCGGGCGTCCTCCGGGTGGGCCGCGATGGCCTGGCAGACCCGGGCGACACCGGGGGTGTAGGCGCGGGAGAGGTCGTCCCGGGTGCGCAGCCCGACCTTTGGCGTCACCTCCAGCTTCCCGCCAAGGTGCAGCAGGAACGTCCGGTCGGAGACCTTGCGCACATGCACGTCGGGCAGTGCGTCGAGCGCCTCGGTGATGGCTCGGCCGTGGTCGTCGTTCAGCGCGTTGCAGCTGATGTCGACCACGAGCGTGGCCGTGTGCGACTCGACGACGTCGAACGCCGTGACGACGCCGCCGACCTGTCCGATCGCGACCGTCAGGTCGCCCGCAACGCTGGCCGAGGCGGGCGCCTCGACGCGCGCGGTGATGGCGTAGCCGGGGCCGGGAACGGGCACGCCCGGACATTACCTGCGCGCTCACGGGTCTTGTGACCATGGCCACCGCGGGTGTGTGATCGGCCGCACAGCTGACGCGGTCTCGGTCGGTTTCTCCCACCGCGTCGCAACGGGCAGCAGTGCGGAGGTGGTCGTCGATGACCGTCAGAGCAGGTAAGGCCGAGTCCCGCAGCCGGGGTGGGACGGCGCCGACCGTCACCGACCCGGCCCGGATCCGCAACGTCGTTCTCGTGGGGCCGTCCGGCGCGGGGAAGACGACCCTGGTCGAGGCCCTCCTCGCCCACACCGGCACGATCCCCCGCGCAGGCAGCATCACCGAGGGCACCACGGTTGGTGACCACGACCCGGCCGCCGTGCGCCAGCAGCGCTCCGTTGCGCTCTCCGTCGCTCCCCTCATGGTCCCCGGCCCGGACGGCGACACGAAGATCAACCTGGTCGACACGCCCGGCTACGGCGACTTCGTCGGCGAGCTGCGCGCGGGACTGCGCGCCGCCGACGGCGCGCTGTTCGTCGTGCCCGCTTCGGCCGGTCGCGAAGGAGACATCGATCCCGCCACCGTCACCCAGTGGGAGGAGTGCGCCGCGGTCGGGATGCCGCGCGCTGTCGTCATCGCCCGCTGCGACCACCCGCGCGCGGACCTCGAGGCGACCATCACGGCCTGCCAGAGCGCCTTTGGCGCCGGCGTCGCACCGCTGTACCTGCCGCTGCGCAAGGACGACAGCCTCACCGGGCTCTACGGCCTGATCTCCCAGACGCCCGAGGGGGAGGCGCCCCCGGATGCCGACGACGCCCGTGCCGCCCTGCTCGAGGGCATCATCGAGCAGTCCGAGGACGAGTCGCTCATGGAGCGCTACCTCGGCGGCGAGGAGATCGACACGGCAACGTTGATCGACGACCTGGAGACCGCCGTCGCCCGCGGGGCCTTCCACCCGGTCGTCCCGGTGTGCGCGAGCTCGGACGTCGGGCTGGACGCCCTGCTCGAGGTACTGGTCGGCGGCTTCCCGTCCCCCGTGGAGCACGCTCGGCCCGCGGTGTCCGGCATCGACGGGGCCGCGCGGCCGCCACTGTCCACCGATCCCGACGGCCCGTTGGCGGCCGAGGTCGTGCGCACGTCGGCGGACGCCTACGTCGGTCGGGTCTCTCTGGTGCGGGTGTTCTCGGGGACGCTGCGCCCGGAGACGTCCGTGCACGTCAGCGGGCACGCCCCGACGCCGGAGGGCCACACCGACAACGGCGCCGACGGTGGGCACGACAGCGACGAGCGCATCGCCCACGTCTACGTCCCGCTCGGCGCACAGCTGCGCGAGGTCGACTTCCTCGTGGCGGGCGACATCGGCGCGCTGACGAAGCTCGGGTCCGCCGAGACGGGCGATACGATCTCGGCCACATCGGACCCGCTGCTGCTGTCGTGCTGGGAGCTGCCCGACCCGCTGCTGCCGGTGGCCGTCGTCGCCCGCAGCCGGGCCGACGAAGACGCGCTGGGCCGGGCGCTGGCCAGGATCGTCGCGGCCGACCCGACGCTCCGGCTCGAGCGGAACGCCGAGACCCACCAGACGGTGCTGTGGTGCATGGGCGAGGCGCACGCGGACGTCGTGCTGTCACGGCTGCGCGCCGGCGGCGCGGAGGTCGACACGGAGCCGGTGCGGGTGCCGCTGCGTGCCACGATCCGGTCGGCGGCGCGGGTGACGGGGCGCCACGTGAAGCAGTCCGGTGGGCACGGCCAGTACGCGGTCTGCCACATCGAGTTCACGCCGCTGCCGCGGGGATCTGGCTTCGAGTTCGAGTCGAAGGTCGTCGGCGGCGCCGTGCCGACGCAGTTCATCCCGAGCGTCGAGAAGGGCGTTCGTGCGCAGCTCGAGCGGGGGCTGACCGAAGACCACCACCCCGTGGTGGACGTCAAGGCGACGCTGGTCGACGGCAAGGCGCACAGCGTGGACTCGTCCGACGCCGCCTTCCAGACCGCGGGCGCCCTCGCGTTGCGGGAGGCCGGGCAGGCCTGCGGCACGGTGCTGCTCGAGCCGCTGGACGAGGTGGCGGTGAGGATCCCCGACGAGCACCTCGGCGCGGTGCTGGGCGACCTGTCGGGCCGGCGGGGCCGGGTGCTCGGGACGGACGTGGGGGGCGCGGGCCGAACCGTGGTCCGCGCCGAGGTGCCGTGCACGGAGCTGCTGCGTTACGCCGTCGACCTGCGGGCGATGACGTCCGGGACGGCGAGCTTCACCCGCAGGCGGGCGCGCTACGAGGTCGCCCCGAGCTGACGCCGTCCGAGGTGCCGCGCACGACCTGCGCCACGGCCTCGGCGTACGGGGTGGGGCCGCCCGGTGGTGGCCCGACGCGCGCGTCGAGGTCGTCTTCGCGGCAGATCAGGTCGTGGGCCGTCGACGCGAGCAGCGGCCCGACCAGATGGCGGTCGAACGGGGTGAGCGCCTCGAGCAGCCGCGCGGTGAGCCGCGGAGCCGCCACCGGCACGGGCACCGCCAGCGGCGTGCGCAGTCCGGCTACGCGGGCGTAGCCGGCGGTGAGCTCCTGGTAGGTCAGCACGTCCGGGCCACCGACGTCGAAGGTGCGGTTCACCGGGACCGGGAGCGAGAGCGCCGCGGTGATGTAGTGGAGCAGGTCGGCGACGGCGATCGGCTGGACCCGGTTCCAGGCCCGGTCGGGGACGAACGCGACGGGCAGGCCGGACGCCGCGTGCGCGAGGCGTCCGATCAGCTCGAAGCTCGCCGAGCCCGACCCGACGACGATCCCCGCCTGCAGGACCGCGGCCGGCACGGGGCCAGCGAGGAACAGCTCACCGACCTCGCGGCGCGAGGCCAGGTGCGCCGAGCTGCCTGCGCCGGCGGGGGGTTGCAGGCCGGACAGGTAGACGATCTTGCCGACTCCTGTGTCCGCCGCCGCCGCGGCGAGCACCTCGGCGGCGCGCCGGTCGCGGGCGGCGAAGTCCGGGTGTTCGAGTGAGTGCACGAGGTGGACGGCGGCGTCGACCCCACCGGTCGCGGCGCGCACGGCGGTGGGATTGGTGGCGTCGCCGCGCACCACCTCGACGTCGCCGGCGCCCTCGACCGCGTCCAGCCGGGCAGGGTCGCGGGCCAGGCAGCGGACCGCGTGCCCGTCGACGAGCAGCCGTGGCACGAGCCGCGATCCGACGTACCCGGTCGCCCCGA